>CAMPIH010000020.1 GCA_946886275.1 uncultured Sphingosinicella sp. | reverse complement strand
GCCGCGGTCGGCGCGATCGTGTTGACCCTGATGCCGTATCGGGCGCCCTCGAGGGCGAGGGTCTTGGCAAGGCCGGCGATGCCGAGCTTCGCGGCGCCGTAATTGGCTTGTCCGAAATTGCCGTACAGGCCGGTCGACGAGCTCGTCATCAGGATCCGGCCGTAATTCTGCTCGCGCATCGCGCCCCAGACGGCCTTGGTGCAATTGGCCGACCCGGTCAGATGGACATCCACGACGGCGCGGAAATCGTCCATTTCCATCTTGGCGAAGCTCTTGTCGCGAAGGATCCCGGCATTGTTGATGAGGATATGGACTCCGCCAAGCTCCGAGACGGCCTGTTCGACCATGGCTTGGACCTGGGCGTCGTCGGTGACGCTGGCGCCGTTGGCGACGGCGACTCCTCCGGCGGCTCTGATTTCCTCGACCACGCCGGCGGCCGCGGCGCTTCGGCCGACGCCGTCGCGCGACGCGCCGAGATCGTTGACCAGGACCTTCGCGCCGCGTCTTGCCAGCTCGAGCGCGTAGACTCGGCCAAGACCGCCCCCGGCGCCGGTGACGATCGCCACCCGCCCTTCGAAACTGATGGTCATTCGTGAAAACCCCTCAACCGCTTTTCGAAACGGCGCCCGGGGTAGGACAAAGGTTCAGGGACGCAAAGCCCCGCTGCGCCTGACCTCGAGGTCCGGCGCAGCGGGCCTATTCTTCCAGCAGTGCTAGCGGCGCGAACGGCGCTCGTAGGTCTGGACGCAATTGTCGGTGACGGTGCGTGAGCAGGCCGGATATTCCTGATCGGCCGGCCGAGTAGCGAAGGCCGCCTGCTGATTGGGGGCGACGACGACGGTCGCGCCGGCGGGGACGGTCACCGCCTCGTTGGTGCCGGCGGGAGCGGTGGCAGGGTCGGAAACGACCGCGATACCGCGCGCATCGCGCTCCGGATTGTCATTGGCGGGGGCGACGGTCTGCTGAGCGACCGCAGCCGTCCCGAACAGCAGGGCGGCAGCCAAAATTGCTGATTTCATCAAACATCCTCCTCATTTGCGGCGCCTACACGACGGCGCCATCCGACGGCCGCATGCGATCGAGGCGGTCGGCATCAATGAAACGTGGCTGAAGCCGTTTTTCTCCCGCAACGATTTAGGAACCTGTGCGGGCAGCGGCCTGCGGCCCGGTAGCCTCTGATGGCTGCCAACCAGCCGCCAATCCGGAGCCCCGCCTGCAGGCCTATGGAAATGGCAGGATTTCCGTGGCATCGGGGCCCGGAGCTTCAAGGGCGCCATGACCGGACAAAGAGACTTAGCAGCCGTGATCCTTGCCGCAGGGAAGGGTACGCGGATGAAATCGGATGTGCACAAGGTGCTTCATCCGATCGCCGGGCGACCCATGCTCGATCATCTGTTCGCCATGCTCGACACCCTGTCACCCAAGCGCAAGCTGGTGGTCGTCGGCAGCGGCCGGGAGCAGGTCGCCGAACTGGTCGACTCGCGCGGCGGCGAGCTCGTCGTCCAGGACCACCAGCTCGGCACCGCCCATGCCGTCCGTCAGGCGGAAGGGAAGCTCGGCGACTTTTCCGGCGATGTCCTCATCCTGTTCGGGGATACGCCGCTCGTCGAGGCCGAGACCATGACCCGGATGCTCGATCGGCTGAACGCGCCGGACCGTCCCGCCGTCGTCGTCGTCGGCTTCCGCCCGGCTGATCCCGCCCAATATGGCCGGATTCTCGCCCGGCCGGACGGAATCATCGAGAAGATGGTCGAATATAAGGACGCGACCGAAGAGGAGCGGAACGTCGATCTTTGCAATTCCGGGCTGATGGCGGCCCGCGCCGCCGATCTCTTCGCGCTCCTCGCCCGGGTCGGAAACGCCAATGCCGCCGGCGAATATTATCTTCCCGACATCGTCATGATCGCCGCTTCGGACGGCCGCAGGTCGGCGGTGATCGAGGCCGATCCGTGGGAGACGGCCGGAGTCAACAGCCGCGCCGAGCTCGCTCGGCTCGAAGCCGAGTGGCAGCGCCGAAGGCGGCTCCGGGCGATGGCCGACGGAGTCACCTTGATCGCACCCGAGACGGTCTGGTTTGCCCACGATACCGAGATCGGCCGTGACAGCGTGATCGAACCGAACGTCGTCTTCGGCCCCGGAGTCCGAATCGGCGAGCGGGTGATGGTGAAGGCATTCAGCCATATCGAAGGCGCTGTCGTCTCAGACGATGCCCAGATCGGCCCCTATGCGCGTCTTCGCCCCGGCGCCGAGATCGGCGAGAAGGCGAGGGTCGGCAATTTCGTCGAGATCAAGAAGGCGAGGCTCGGCGCAGGTGCGAAGGCGAACCATCTGACCTATCTCGGCGATTCCGATATCGGCGCCAACGCCAATATCGGCGCCGGCACGATCACCTGCAATTATGACGGATACTTCAAATATCGAACGATCATCGGCGAAGGCGCGTTCATCGGTTCCAATTCGGCGCTCGTCGCGCCGGTCAGCATCGGTGCCGGCGCCCTGGTCGCGGCCGGATCCGTCATCGTCCGTGACGTCGCCGCGGACTCGATCGCGCTCGCCCGAGGCGATCAGGTCGAGAAACCAGGTCGGGCGAAGCGGTTCCGGGAGACGATGGCGGCCAGGAAAGCAAAGTCTGATTGAGAGGCTAAGTTCGTCCTGACCCCGTCGAAGCGCCCTTGCTTTCAGATCAGGAACGAACTCAAGGGCTTCGACAGGCTCGGCCCGGTGCTCATGGTGGGAAGTTAAGGCGTATGTGTGGGATTATCGGAATCGTCGGACGGGCCGAAGTGCCGGATCGGCTGATGGACGGCCTCAGGCGGCTCGAATATCGCGGTTATGACAGTGCCGGTTTGTGCACGATCGTCGATGGCCGGCTTGAGCGCCGCCGGGCCGAGGGCAAGCTCGACAATCTCCAGCGGGAGCTCGATTCCGCGCCGCTCGTCGGCCGAGTCGGCATCGCCCATACGCGTTGGGCGACCCATGGGGCGCCGACCGTCGGAAATGCTCATCCGCACGTCGTCGACGGCGTCGCCGTCGTCCACAACGGGATCATCGAGAATTTCAAGGCGCTTCGCGAAGAGATGCAGTCCAGGGGGCGGGTCTTTTCGAGCGAGACGGACAGCGAATGCGTCGCTCACCTCGTCGCCGATCGGCTCGAACAGGGCCTTGGGCCGCAGGAGGCGGTCGCCGCCATTCTCCCCCGCCTCCAGGGCGCCTTCGCGATCGCCATCCTGTTCCGCGATCATCCGGGAATGATCGTCGGCGCCCGGCTCGGCGCGCCGCTGACCGTCGGCTATGGCGAGGGTGAGAATTATCTCGGCTCCGATGCGCTGGCGCTGGCCGCTTTGACCCAGAAGATCTGCTATCTCGAGGAAGGCGACTGGGCCGTCCTCACCCATGACGAAGTCCGCCTGTTCGACCGTGCCAACCAGCCCGTCGAGCGAGAGATCGTCGCCTCCAACGCCAGCGCCGCCAGGATCGAGAAGGGCAACCACGCCCATTTCATGCAGAAGGAGATTTTCGAGCAGCCGATCGTCGTCGCGCAGACCCTTCAATCCTATCTGCGACCGCTCGAGCAGAAGGTCGCGCTTCCGGACATGGATTTCAGCTTCGCTCCGGTACCGAGGATCACGATCGTCGCTTGCGGCACCTCTTATTATGCCGGGATGGTCGCCAAATATTGGCTGGAGCGCTTCGCCCGAATCCCCTGCGAGCTCGATATCGCCAGCGAGTTCCGTTACCGCGAGCCGGTTCTGGAGGAAGGCGGCCTGGCGCTCTTCATCTCCCAGTCCGGCGAGACAGCCGATACCCTTGCCGCGCTTCGCCACGCCCGCGCCCAGGGTCAGAAGATCGCCGTCGTCGTCAACGTGCCCACCAGCTCGATGGCTCGCGAGGCCGATCTGCTTCTCCCGACCCATGCCGGGCCGGAGATCGGAGTCGCCTCGACCAAGGCGTTCACCTGCCAGCTCGCCGTGCTTGCCGCGCTCGCCGCGCGGGTCGCCTGCGACAAGGGCCGGTTGAGCGAGGAGGAGGAGCGCGAGATCGTCCGCCACCTCTACGAGGCACCGGCGGCGATGAACGCAGCGCTCGCCCATGACGAGGATATCCGCGCCATGGCCCACGTCATCGCCGAAGCGCGCGACGTCCTCTATCTCGGTCGTGGCCAGGACTATCCGCTCGCGCTCGAGGGCGCCCTCAAGCTCAAGGAGATCAGCTACATCCACGCCGAGGGCTATGCTGCCGGCGAGATGAAGCATGGACCGATCGCCCTGATCGACGATTCGGTGCCGATCATCGTCCTCGCCCCGTCGGGACCGCTTTTCGAGAAGACGGTGAGCAACATGCAGGAGGTCCAGGCCCGCGGTGGCAAGGTCGTCCTGATCAGCGATGCCGAAGGAATAGCCGAGGCCGGCGAGAAGACGATCGCGACGATCGAAATGCCGAAGGTCCACCCGCTGATCGCGCCTTTGGTCTATGCGGTGCCGGTGCAGCTCCTCGCTTATCACGTGGCGGTGGCCAGGGGCACCGACGTCGATCAGCCGCGCAACCTCGCGAAGAGCGTCACCGTCGAATAGCCGGCGGGTCCTCTCCAGCTGTCGGAAGCACTGATTCTGGTTATGAACCGGGTCGTCCAAATGCTTGAAACAGCGTCGGGAAAAATCTAGAAACCGGCCGATCTTTTGCAGGCCGAAGGGGGTGTGGGTGAAGACCTGGGTCAAGCTTGTTCTGATATTCGCCTTGATCGGCGGAATGATCTTTCTGCTGTTCTGGATGGACGATCGCCGCAAGGCGACGATGACTGCCGAGAGCCAGGCGGTGGTGACCGGGGCGGTCCTCCACGAGGATGACGAGAGCAGCAGCCTCGATGAAACCCGCATCTCCTATCGCTTCGAAATAGCCAATTCGGCGTTCGAAGGCGTCAGCAGCCTGCCCGGCGACAAGGTCTCCGAATGGCCGGCCGGACGGATTGCGAGGATCTGCTACAATCCGGAAGATCCCGCGGTGTCGGAGATTCGCGACAACGGCACGCCTTGCGGCTGATCCTCGACGGCCGCACGCCAATCAGCGCACGCGGGCGATGAGGTCGGCCTTGGCGGATTCATAGTCGGCGCTCAGGCTGGCAATATAATCGGCCGCCGGCTCGACGGCGCGAACCGCTCCGATGCCCTGGCCGGATCCCCAGATGTCGCGCCAGGCCTTGGCCTTGGATCCCTCGCCCGTCCCGAAATCCATCGTCTTGATGTCGCCCTCGGGGAGATTGGCCGGATCGAGCCCGGCCCGCTCGATCGACTGGCGCAGATAATTGCCGTGAACGCCGGTGAACAGGCTGGAATAGACGATGTCGTCGGCTCGGCCGTCGACGATCCCCCTTTTGTAGTCGTCGGGCGCATTGGCCTCTTCGGTGGCGATGAAGGGCGATCCGATATAGGCCAGGTCGGCGCCCATCGCCTGCGCCGCGAGGATTGCTCTTCCGGTGGCGATCGCTCCCGAGAGGATCAGCGGACCGTCGAACCATTCGCGAATTTCCTGGACCAGAGCGAAGGGGGAAAGCCGGCCGGCATGTCCGCCCGCGCCGGCCGCGACGGCGATCACTCCGTCGGCGCCTTTCTCGACCGCCTTGCGGGCGAAGCGATCGTTGATGATGTCGTGGAGGGTGATCCCGCCCCAGCCATGGACGGCCTGGTTGACCTCGACGATCGCTCCAAGCGAGGTGATCACGATCGGCACCTTCCACTTCGCGCAGGTCGCCATGTCCTCCTGCAGCCGAAGGTTCGAGCGATGGACGATCTGGTTCACGGCGAACGGCGCCGAGGGGCGGTCGGGATTGGCCCGGTCCCAGGCCGCCAGCTCCTCGGTGATCCGATGGAGCCACTCATCGAGAAGCGATTGCGGCCGGGCATTGAGCGCAGGAAAGGAGCCCACGATCCCCGCCTTGCACTGGGCGATGACGAGATCGGGGTTCGAGACGATGAACAAAGGCGCGCCGATGGCGGGCAGCCGAAGCCGGTCGAGCTGGGGTGGAAGGCTCATCCTTTTGCCTTAGCCTTTGGTCGCGGCATGGCAAGCGCAGTGATTTCGCCTGCGCTATGACTTTCGGGGCATGAATATATATTTATCAACGTGTTATGCTTATTAGTTGAGGCCCTTTGGAAGCAATTCGCGGTCGCCTATTCGGGGGCATGGTTGTGCTGGAGTCTAGGAAGGTTCGGCACGCCGCCTTAAGGAAAGTAGATGATGCGCGCGATGCAGCTGGACGCAACGGGCAAGCCGCTTCGCTCGGTCTGGCGCGCGATGCCGGAGCCCGGCCCGGAGCAATTGCTCGTCGAGATAGCCGCCTGCGGCATCTGCCGGACCGATCTTCACATCGTCGATGGCGATCTTCAGGCGACGCTTCCGATCGTTCCCGGCCACGAGATCGTCGGTCGGGTGATCGCGGCAGGCGCGGCCGTCACGAGCTTCGGCGTCGGCAGCCGAGTCGGGATCCCCTGGCTCGGGCGGAGCTGCGGGACCTGTCCCTATTGCCGTTCCGGTCGGGAGAATCTCTGCGACGACCCCGTCTTCACCGGCTTCGACCGGGATGGCGGCTTTGCCAGCCACTGCGTCGCCGATGCCGATTTCTGCTTTCCCATCCCCGATATATTCGACGACCTCGAAGCCGCGCCTCTGCTCTGCGCAGGCCTTATCGGTTACCGGGCCCTGAAGCTGGCAGGGGAGGGCCGGGTGCTGGGTCTCTACGGCTTCGGCGCGGCGGCGCACATCCTCGCGCAGGTCGCCGTCTGGCAGGGCCGCACGGTCCACGCTTTCACTCGGCCCGGCGACGTTGCCGGTCAGGCATTTGCGAGGTCGCTGGGTTGCGCCTGGGCTGGCGGATCGGATGAGGCGCCGCCCGAACCGCTCGACTCGGCGATCATCTTCGCACCGGTCGGCGCTCTGGTGCCGACGGCGCTGAGCCAGGTACGCAAGGGCGGCCGGGTCGTCTGCGCGGGGATCCACATGAGCGACGTTCCGGGCTTCCCCTATGGACTGCTGTGGGGAGAGCGGAGCTTGGGTTCGGTGGCCAATCTCACTCGTACCGACGGTGAGGAATTTCTGAAGCTCGCCGCCGAGATTCCCGTGAGAACCGTCGTTTCGCCATTCCCGCTGTCGAACGCCAACGAGGCGCTGGAGCTTGTCCGGTCGGGAAAGGTTGAAGGAGCGGCGGTGCTCCGCCCTGAATCAGAGGATGGAGAACAAGATGCGTTACCGGCGGCTCGGTAAGAGCGACCTCGACATTTCCGTCATTTCGCTGGGATCCTGGCTGACCTACGGGGGCGGGGTCGAAGCGGAACAGGCGCGTGCCTGCCTCGATCGCGCCTTCGACCGCGGGATCAACTTCATCGATACCGCCAATGTCTACGGCCGGGGCGCGGCCGAGACTTTTCTCGGCGAAGCCCTCGCCGGACGACCGCGTGACAGCTACATCCTCGCCACCAAGCTCTATTTCCCGATGACCGACGAAGATCGGGGCCTGTCGCGCGCCCAGATCGAGAAGCAGCTCGACGCCTCGCTCCGGCGGCTTCGGACCGACCATGTCGATCTCTATCAATGCCACCGCTACGACTGGGACACGCCGCTCGAGGAGACGATGGCGGCGCTGACGGACGCGGTCCGGGCCGGCAAGGCGCGCCATATCGGATTTTCCGAATGGCCCGCCGATCGGATCCAGGCGGCCCTGGACATTGCCGACGCGATACCTTTCGTTTCGAGCCAGCCGCAATATTCGCTGCTGTGGCGGGAGCCGGAGCGCGAGGTGATCCCGCTCTGCGCGGCCAATGGCATCTCCCAGATCGTCTGGTCGCCGCTGGGCCAGGGCGTGCTGACCGGCAAATATCCGCCCGACTCGCCGCCGCCGCAAGGCAGCCGCGCCACCAGCGACGTCATGGGCGCCTGGATGGATCGCCTTCTCCAGCGGCCGGTGCTGGAGGCGGTTCAGAGGCTGAAGCCGATCGCCGCCGAAGCGGGGCTCAGTCTCGCGCAATTCTCGCTCGCATGGGTCCTTCATGAACCCAATGTCGCCTCCGCCATCGTCGGCGCATCGCGGCCCGAGCAGGTCGACGAGAATGCGGCCGCCGCCGACGCCGACGTTGATCCGGCCTTGTTCGACCAAGCTGAGAGGATCATCGCCGAGTCCATCGCCTGATCGATCAGGCGCGCGAGTATAGCCAGCCCTCGAGCCCGCAGGTCGTGCGCCAGTCGGGCTAGCTAGGCGTCCGGCGTGGTATAGTTGGTGAGGCCCGGACGGTGCGGCAGATCCGATTCTTCGGCGACGCTGGGAACGATCTCGACGATGATGTCGCCGGCCTCGAGCGCCTGGCAGCCGCGTTCCCAGAAGCCGATCGGCTGACCGTCTCGATACACCCTCACGCCGAGGCCGGTGCGGATGTCCGCGAGGGGCTTGCCATATTCTTCGGGCCGGGCTTCGCGCTCGGCGAGCCTTACCCGGCCGTGCGTGGAGGCGAGGTCGGCGAGATAATCCGAGATGTTTGGGCCATGGGCGGAGCCGGCGAGGAGCAGTCCTGCAAAGCTGACCGGGTTGATCACGGTCGTGGCACCGGCCTGGCGTGCCGGAAGCTCATTGTCCTCGGCACGGACGGCGACGCTGATCGGCACGTCGGGAGCAAGATGACGGGCGGTCAGGCAGATGAGGATCGAGGTATCGTCGCGGCCTGCGGAGATGATCACCACCCGCGCTTCCTGGATGCGGACCGCGGCCAGGGTGCGGTCTCGCGTGGCGTCGCCTTCGATCACAGGGCAGCCGAGCGCCTCGGCCATGGCGAGCGCCTCCGGTTCGGGATCGATGACGACGATGCATTGCGGATCGGTGCCGCGGGCCATCAGCTCCGCGACCGCTTCGGCGCCGCTGGTGCCGTAGCCGGCGACGATGATGTGATTCTTCAGCCGCTTCTGGATTTGCGCCATGACCCATTTTTCCCAGGTTCGCCTCAGCACGAATTGATAGGCCGTGCCGAGGAAGATCAGAACGAACAAGACCCGGATCGGAGTGACGACGAGCGCGTCGAAGGTGCGGGTTCCGTTCGATACCGGTACGATGTCGCCGTAGCCGGTGGTGGTGATGCTCACCATCGTGAAATAGATGACGTCGACGAAGCTGACCTGGCCGTCATGGCTGTCGCGCAGGCCGTGACGCTCGACCCAGTGGACGAGGATCACCAGGAGGAGGATCGCCACCACCAGTGCCACCCGCCAGCCGATCGAAACCCAGGGCGACGTCCGCGACTTGCGCCTGAGCGTCAGCTGGTGCGGCGCCGGCGGGCGAACGCTCATCGGCGGTAGCGATCCGTGAGCTCGGCAAGCGAGCCTTCATGGGTGAGATCGAGATGGAGCGGAGTCACCGACACGAAACCGTCCGCTATCGCTTCGAGGTCCGTGCTGTGACTCGGCGTATGAAGCATCGGCCCGAGGCCGAACCAGTAATAATGATAACCTCGCGGATCGGTCCGCTGATCGATCCTGAGTCTGCCATAATCCCGTATCCCCTGGCGAACGACCTTGATCCCCTTCACCTCGTCCGGGGCAAGCGCCGGGAAATTGACGTTGACGAGAGTCCGCGGCGCCATTTCCGCTTCGACAAGCGGCCGGAGAACTCGATCCGCCCACGCCTCGGCGGCGGCGAAGGGCACGGTGTCGCCCATGCCTTCACGGGGATAGCTCTGGCTGAGCGCGATCGACTTGATTCCGGCCAGAGCGCCTTCCATCGCCGCCGAGACGGTTCCGGAATAAGTGCAGTCCTCGCCGAGATTGGCGCCGCGATTCACGCCCGAGAGGATCAGGTCCGGCGGCTCGTCCTTCATGATCCAGGCGATCGCCATCATCACCGCGTCGGTCGGCGTCCCAGTAACGCAGAATCTCTTTTCGCCCAGCTTCCGAAGCCGCACCGGCACCGTCAGGGTCAGGGAGTGGCCGGAACCGGACTGTTCCTCGGTCGGGGCGACGATCCAGACATCGTCGGACAATGAAGCGGCGATCTGCTCGAGCACCTTGAGTCCGGGGGCGCGAACTCCGTCATCGTTGGTGAGAAGGATGCGCATCGGCGACTCTATGCCGGGCCGGAGTGAGGGCGGCAACCATCCTGATGGCTGTCGCGTTCATGTTGGCAAACAGCATGGAGTGAGCGATGCAGATTCCCCACGACAGCTTCGTCCTTATCGCCGACGGCCGAAAATCACTCTTCTTTCGAAACGAGGGAGACGGCGAATTCCCCAACCTCGCCGTCGAGCGGAAGGAGGTCCAGGAAAATCCCGATCATCACGAACAGGCCACCGACATGGCGGGGCAGGGGGCGAGCCCCGTCGGATCCGCCTCGGCGACGATGGGAGAGACTGACTATCACATCCTGGAGGAGCAGCGCTTCGCGGTAGACACGGCAAAGCTACTGAACGAGCGGGCGCTTCGAAACGAATATGAGGCGCTCGTCGTCGTCGCCCCGCCCAAGACGCTGGGCGAATTGCGCAAGCATTATCACAAGGAAGTGGAGAAGCGCCTCGTCGGCGAAGTGCCGAAGGATCTCACCAACCTGCCGGTTCCCGAGATCGAGAGAGTCCTCCAGGCGCAATAGCGGCAATTCGGTTCGGTCGAGGGAGCCCGTCTGCGGTCGAGTCGGGCTGCCTGAGTGGCGGGAATGTCACGCTTTTCAATGACCCACAGGAAAATTTCTCTCTCGGTTTGAGTGACTTGTCTCGACATTCCAGTGAAGCTATAGGCGCGCTGGGGCGGGTAGCTTAAAATCGAACAAAACTGCGCCCGCACCCCAGGGTCGACTCGCCGGAACCGCGGCGGGCCGATCGGGATCGGCCCTCCGGCATAGCCGGAAGACGAGGAGTGGAGGGGTAATGGCAACGCTTCATAGTGACGCTTTGAATCCGCAGTTCACCGGCCAATATCGACCGAGTGCCAACGAAGAATTCATGAACCCGGAGCAGCTGGCTTATTTCCGCCAGAAGCTGCTGGGCTGGAAGGACGAGATCCTCCGCGAATCCCGGGAAACGATGGCGGAACTCGCCAACGGCCCGATCCAGGAAGCGGATCTCACCGACCGGGCTTCGAGCGAGACGGATTGGGGGATCCATCTTCGCACTCGCGATCGGCAGCGAAAGCTCATCTCGAAGATCGACTCGGCGCTTCGTCGAATCGAGTCCGGCGAATATGGTTTCTGCGAAGTGAGCGGTGAACCGATCAGCCTCGCTCGGCTGGAAGCCCGCCCGATCGCGACGATGAGCGTCGAGGCGCAGGAGCGTCACGAGAAGAACGAACGCATCTCCCGCGACGACTGAACAGAAACGCCGCCCCGTCATCCGGGGCGGCGGTTGATTCCGGGCTGTTGGCGGTTGGCTTCGCGCGAAAACGGTCGCTTCGGGCTCAAAGGCCCGTAATCTCTTCCTTGATCCTCAGCTTTTCCTTCTTGAGCCGGTTCAGGGTTGCCGTGTCCGGCTTCGGGCGCTGGGTCTCTTCGTTGATCCGGGCTTCCAACCCGGCGTGCTTTGCCTCGAGTGCCGAAACGTGCGCCTGTTGCATTCCCATCTCCTCTTGCTTTTCGACCTGATCGTTAAAGCAAGTTTGCGCGGCCCTGTCTCGTCCCTTCCGACGGCTCAACACATATGTACGATGGTTCGTTGAAGGATTATCTAGGGTCGATTGGTCCGAAAGAGGAGCGAGGGCAGCAATGGAGATGACCGAGACGGTTACTCATGACCCATCTTCGCGACTCGAGGTCCTGCGCACCGAGCACAGGGACCTCGACGTCGCCATCGACGCACTTCGAAGCATGGCCGCTCCCGACCAGCTTCAGCTCGCCCGGCTGAAGAAACGAAAATTGCGGCTGAAGGACGAAATCGCCGTTCTCGAAGATCTGCGGGTGCCGGACATCATCGCCTGAATTCCAGCCGTCGCAGAGTCGCGCTTTTGCCGTTTGCGGTCGAGCGGCCCTGTGGCAGGTACGTGGGATGGCCGATGAAGAAGCGAGCTCTGGGCTGACCCCGAAACTGGTCGACACGCTTTATGTCGAGGCGATGCTTCTGGCGGATGAGGCGCGTTCCTATTTCGACTCGTGCGGCCGTGACGACCGGCTTTCGCTCGATCCCGTCGATCGGGTCGGCTTTTCCTGCGAATCGCTGAAGGTGACGACCCGCCTGATGCACGTCATCGCCTGGCTTCTGACCCAACGCGCCGTCGCGGCCGGCGAATTGAGCCGTGCCCAGGCCGGTGCCTCCGAACGGAGGCTCGGCGATGCTCCGGAGACCGACGAGCCGTTGCTGGCGCGTCTGCCCGAGTCGGCCGTGAACTTGATCCGATCGAGCGAGGAACTCTACAACCGGGTCCGCCGGATCGACGAAGGCCATTTCGGGACTGCCCCCGCCGGCAGTCCGGCCCGGAGCCTGCTCCATCGCCTTCAACGCTCCTTGTAGAGACCCATCCATGGGCATGCCGTCCTACGAGTTCGTCTATGGCCCGAAGCTGATCGCCGGCTCCGGTTCCGCGGCACGGCTCGGCGGGTTGTTGCCGCCGGGCCGTTGCCTGTTCGTCACCGACGAGAAGCTGCGTTCACTGGGTCTCGCCGAGGCGAGCCTGGATTCCCTCGCCCAGGCGGGGATCGAACCGATCATCTTCGACTCGGTGGAGCAGGATCCTTCTCTGGAGACGCTGTTGGGCGCGGTCTCGGCCGGGGATGGATGCAGCAGCGTCGTCGGCTTCGGCGGCGGCAGCCCTATGGATGTGGCCAAGCTCGCCGCCTATCTGATCGGCAGCGGCGACGAGCTCGACCTGATCTGGGGCGTCGGCAAGGCCCTCGGGTCCGGGCTTCCGCTCGCCTTGGTGCCGACCACGGCCGGGACCGGCTCGGAAGCGACCGCCGTGTCGGTCATCACCGTCGGTGGGAGCGCCAAGAATGCCGTCAACAGCCCGCCCTTGCTGGCGCGCTGGGCAGTGCTCGATCCCGAGCTGACCGTCAATCTACCTCGCCCCGTCACCGCCGCTACCGGCATCGACGCAATGGTCCATGCGATCGAGGCCTATACCAGCGCCCACCGCAAGAACCCGTTGTCGGACCTGCTCGCGCGCGAGGCGCTGAAGCTGCTGTTCGGCAACCTGCTTCGCGCCTGCGATCAGCCGGACGACCGCGACGCGCGAGCCAGAATGTCGCTCGGCGCCCATCTCGCCGGAGTCGCCTTCAACAACGCGCCGGTGGCCGGGGTTCATGCTTTGGCCTATCCGCTGGGCGGCCACTTCCATGTGCCCCACGGACTGTCCAATTCGCTCGTCCTCACTCACGTCCTCGGCCACAACATGCCCGCGGCGATGGCTCTTTACGCCGAGCTCGGCTGCCTTCTCGATCCGAGCGCTTCGGGACAGGGGAGCCAGGCCCAGGCCCAGGCCCAGGCCCAGCTCTTCGTCGCGCTTCTGGCCGATCTTTCCAGGCGGACCGGGCTTCCTCAGCGTCTATCGGAGGTCGGCATCGGCGCCGAGCATCTGGATATGCTCGCGTCCGAGGCGATGAAGCAGGAACGGCTCCTGGTGAACAATCCCTGCCCGATCACCGAGGCGGACGCGCGAAGGATCTACGAGGCCGCGCTTTGAGTCGTCAGCCACTGCATGGCCGTTCCGCCTATCGTCATTTCCGGACCGTTCCGACTCGCTGGTCGGACAACGATTCCTACGGTCACGTCAACAACACCGTCTATTATGGCTGGTTCGACACGGCCGTGAATGCGTGGCTCATCGAAGCCGGTCTGCTCGACCTTGCGATCGGCGATCCGATCGGCCTGGTGGTCGAGACGGGCTGCCGTTACGTCCGGCCGCTTGCCTTCCCTCAGCCGGTCGAGATCGGGCTCGGAGTGGAGCATATCGGCCGCTCCAGCGTCCGCTACCGGCTCGGCGTTTTCGAGTCCGGGCGCGGCGAGCCCGCAGCGGAAGGTCATTTCGTTCATGTCTATGTCGGCCGCGACGGGCGCCGGCCGGTCGAGCTCCCCGCGGCGTGGCGCGAAGCGCTGGCAAGGATCACGATAGAAGGGAAAGGCGATGCCTGACGAGTTGAGCCGCGGCCGTGAAGTCAGGCCGGCCTCGGCGGGTTGAAGCAGAGTCGATGACCGAGCCGAAAACCGAAAGCTTCGCCGCCTCCGACAATGTCCGCCTCGTCTGGCACGAGCTGGGGGACGGGCGGCCCGTGCTGCTCCTCCACGGGCTCTTCTCCAATGCCGAAATGAACTGGTTGAGGTTCGGCCACGCCGCCGCAATCGCCGACCGCGGGTTCCGGGTGATCATGCCTGACCTTCGCGCCCATGGTCAGAGCGATTCTCCTCACGACGCCGCCGCCTATCCGCCGGACATTCTCGCCCGCGACGGCTTCGAGCTGATCGCTCATCTTGCGCTGTCGGATTACGATCTCGGCGGCTATTCGCTCGGCGCCCGAACCTCGGCCCGGATGGTGATCATGGGCGCGAAGCCGCGGCGGCTCGTGATCAGCGGCATGGGTCTTCGCGGCCTCCTTCGAACCGGCGCCCGCGGCGACCATTTCCGGAAGATCCTGACTGGTCTTGGAAGCCATGAACGAGGCTCTCCGGAGTGGCTCGCCGAAGCTTTTCTCAAGACGACGGGAGGCGATCCCAAGGCTCTTCTGCCCCTGCTCGACAGCTTCGTCGATTCGACCGAATCGGAGGTTCGGGCGATCGCCGTCCCCACCCTCGTTCTCAGCGGCTCGGAGGATCAGGACAATGGACCGGCCCAGGCGCTGGCGGAGCTCCTCCCCGATGGGCGCTATGTCGAAGTGCCGGGAAACCACATGAGCGCCGTGACGAAACCGGAACTGGGACGGGCCATCGCCGATTTCCTCGCCGGTTGACCGTACGTCCGCAGAGGTTAATTGCAGCTGCGTCACACAACCGAGGATGTCCTTTCCATGAAAAGCAGCGTCTCCCTCCTCGCCCTCGTCTGTTCCGCCGCTCTCGCGACCGCCTGCACCACTGCCGCGGCGACCGATGAACCCACGTCTCCGGTGGCGGCGACTCCGGTGGCTGAAGAGGCATCCGAGCCGACCGCTGCCGAGGCCGATGCCTTCGTCGCCCGAGCGGAGCGCGAACTTGCCGAATTCTCGGTACTCAACGCCCGAGCCCAATGGGTGAACTCGACCTACATCACCCCAGACACCGATGCCCTGGCCGCGCATTTCGGCACGATTGGAACCGAGATGGGCGTTCGCCTGGCCACCGAGGCGGCGCGATTCCAGAACGTCGAGGGCCTGAGCTACGACACGCGCCGGAAGCTGGACATTCTTCGCGCCGGCCTGACCTTGCCTGCGCCGACGACCGAGGGCGCGGCGGCCGAGCTCAACCGGATCTCCACCGATCTGCAATCGCAATATGGTCGCGGCCGTGGGACCATGAACGGTGAGACCCTCACCGGCAACGAGATCGAAGCGCGGATGGGGACCGTCCGCGATCCGGAAGATCTCAAGGAGATGTGGACCAGCTGGAACACGAATGTCGGCGCGCCGATGCGGCCTCAATATGCGCGGCTGGTCGAGATCGCCAATGCCGGCGCACGAGAGCTCGGCTTCGCCGATACCGGCGCCATGTGGCGCTCCAATTACGACATGCCGCCCGATGAGTTCGCGGCGCTGACCGAACGACTCTGGAACGAGGTTCGGCCGCTCTACGAGGAAATCCACTGCTTCACCCGAGCCGGGCTCAACCGCACCTATGGCGATCAGGTGCAGCCTGAGACGGGGCCGATCCGCGCCGACCTGCTCGGCAATCTCTGGGCTCAGGAATGGGGCAATGTCTATGAGGTCGTCGCTCCGCGCGGCGCCTCGGGTAACCCGCCCTACGATCTGACCGAGCTGCTCGAGCGGGCCGATTACACGCCTGAGCGGATCGTCCGCCAGGGCGAATCCTTCTTCAGCTCTCTCGGTTTCGCGCCGCTTCCGCAAAGCTTCTGGGAACGGTCGATGATCACCCAGCCGCGCGACCGGGAAGTGATCTGCCATGCCTCGGCCTGGGACGTCGACAATGTCGACGATCTGCGGATCAAGATGTGCACCCGGGTCAATGCCGACGACTTCATCACCGTTCATCACGAGCTTGGGCACAATTATTACCAGCGGGCCTACAACCAGCAGCCCTTCCTCTATCTCAACAGCGCCAATGACGGCTTCCACGAGGCGATCGGCGACATGATCGCGCTGTCGGTGACTCCCGAATATCTCGTCCAGATCGGGCTTCTCCAGGAGAACCGGCTGCCGACCCCGGAGCAGGACCGAGCGCTCCTCCTGCGCCAGGCCCTGGACAAGATCGCCTTCCTCCCGTTCGGCCTGATGATCGACCGCTACCGCTGGGGAATCTTCTCCGGCCAGATCACGCCCGACCGCTACCAGGCGGCGTGGGACGAGATGCGGCTTCAATATCAGGGGATCGTCCCGCCGGTGGAGCGGACCGAGCAGCATTTCGACGCGGGCGCCAAATATCACGTGCCGGCAAGCGTTCCCTACACCCGCTACTTCCTCGCCCGGATCCTCCAGTTCCAGTTCTACAAGGCGGCCTGCGACATTGCCGGCTGGCAGGGGCCGCTTCACCGCTGCTCCTTCTACGGCAATCGCGAAGTGGGCCGGCGGTTGAACGAGATGCTGGCGATGGGCGCGTCGAGGCCCTGGCCCGACGCCCTCGAGGCCTTCACCGGAACTCGCGAAATGTCGGCCGAGCCGATGATCGAATATTTCCGGCCGCTGCTCGGCTGGCTTCGCGAGCAGAACCAGGGACGCCGCTGCGGCTGGTAAGGCGGGGCTGATCGCGTTCGGACGCGCATTCGGCACGACCCGTCGATAGGCGCGGGAATCGAGTCGGGGAGGGGCGCTAGCAGCCCTTTCTCTATCTCGGGGAGGATCTGTTCATGCGCGCGTTGAGCGCCGCTCTGTCTGCCTGTCTTCTGGCCTTGCCCGCGGCGGCGAGCGGAGCCGCGCGCTGGAACCCGGCCGCGCCCGAAAATCGCCAGGTCCTGCCGACCTTCAACTATTCGACGGTCGAGACCGTGCTGACCGCGATCGGTGCGACCTCCCAGCGCCGCGGCAATGCCGATCGTCCGGCGCTTGCGGTCACCTTCTCCAATGGCCGCCGCGCCGCGATCATCTTCGGCAGTTGCGACAGGGGAGGGGCCGCCTGTCGGGCGATCAGCGTCCAGGCCGTCTGGAACCGCCCGGCCAATGTGCCGCCGGAGCGCCTGGCGGCGAACATCCACCAGTTCAGCCTTCGATACGCCTTCTCCAGGGCCTTCGTGACCCGCGACGGACGGCCGGCGCTGCAGCGCTACTTGACCGCCGATTACGGCTTCATTCGCGGCAACCTGGCGGTGAACCTGCTGGTCTTCGCCAATCATTCCGAGCGCTTCGCCTCCGAGGTCCTCCGCTAGATCCGTCAGCGGCGCCGGCCGGCCGAGGCCGCTTCGCCATGTGCGAGCTCGCAAGCCGTGGCGGCCGTTTCCATGATCGGACTGAGCTTGCCCTCGCCGGCGCCGTTCCGGCGGGCAATGGCGCGGGCGCTCCAGAACGCGCCCGCCGTCGCCGCCGCGGCGCCTCCGATCAGCGCCGCCGTCATCGCGTGATTGGGTCGGTTGTCGCCCTGCCTGGCCATCATTCTACTCCCGCGCACTGGAACACAGCTGCTCCCAATGACCCGGGCGCGTCGATGTTTCACGATTCGGGATCGGCCGGCCTGTTCGAGGGACAGGGGACCCGAAGGCGGCAGCTAGAGCTGGTTGAGGAGGAATTCCGCGCTCGAGACGCTGAACGCGCCCGGTTCCTCGACGTTCAGCTCCCGGACGACGCCGTCGTCGACGATCGCCGACCAGCGCTGGCCGCGCCTGCCCATGCCGAACTTGGAGCCGTCCATGGTAAGCCCGACTGCCTCGGCCAACTCGCCATTGCCGTCGGCGAGCATTGTCACCTTGCCCTCCGCGCCGGCCTGCTGACCCCACGCGCCCATCACGAAGGCGTCGTTCACCGACACGCAAGCGACTTCGTCGACGCCCTTGGCGCGAAGCTCGTCGGCTTTTTCGACGAAGCCGGGGAGGTGGCGCGCCGAGCAGGTCGGCGTGAACGCACCGGGCACCGAGAAGATCGCGACCTTGCGGCCGGCGAAGAAGGATTCGGTATCCACCGGTTGGGGTCCCTCGCTCGTCGCCTTCATCAGGGTGACGTTGGGGATATGGTCGCCGACCTGGATGGTCATGGTGAATTCTCCTGCTCTGATGCTCGGGTCTGGCGCTCACTTAGGGGGTGGATCCGAAGCGGGCAATGGCGCTCCACCGTCGCCGCCCGCTCCGGGCCGAACGAGGCGCCGGAACGGTCGGATCGGGCGGCGACCTTCATTGTCGGCAACGCCTTGGGCCGCCTATAGCGGAGCGATGGAAGAGCCGAAATTCCTCTCTGGTCAGTTTCTCCTCGCGATGCCGGGCATCGGCGACCCTCGCTTCGAACGATCGGTGATCGCGATGTGCGTTCACGACGAGGACGGCGCCCTTGGCATCGGGCTCGGTCGAATCGTTCCGAGGCTCGGCTTCCACGATCTCCTCCGGCAGCTCGAGATCGAGGCCGGAGAAGCGCCGAATGCGCCGATCCATGTCGGCGGGCCGGTCGAGCCTCAACGCGGATTCATCATCCACTCGCCGGATTGGGGTGGATCGGAAAGTATCCATATCGGCCGCCGCTGGGTCCTGTCCGCCACGCTCGATATCCTGAAGGCGATTGCCGAGGGGAGGGGCCCGAGCCGCTGGGTCGCCGCCCTCGGCTATGCCGGCTGGGGCGCCGGCCAGCTCGAGGAGGAAATGGGCCGCCACGGCTGGTTCGTGACCCCGGGCGACGATCACCTCCTCTACGAGTGCGACGTCGATGACCGCTGGGCGGCCGCCTTCCAGGGCGCCGGCATCGATCCACGTTTGCTGGCCGCGGAATCCGGCACCGCCTGATCACATATAAAGATATCTTTATATTTGCATTGGAGGTCGAGCACGGCTAGGGCGCGCCCATGCGACCGCCCGATCTGACGGCGGTCTTTCACCTTCAGGAGACCCCCCTTGGCCACTCAGCCCGAGAGCAATTTCAGCGACTATGTCATCCGCGATATCGGCCTCGCCGATTTCGGGCGCAAGGAAATCGAGATCGCGGAGACCGAAATGCCGGGTCTGATGGCGCTTCGTTCCGAATATGGCGCGGCCAAGCCGCTGAAGGGCGCGCGAGTCACCGGATCGCTTCACATGACGATCCAGACGGCGGTTCTGATCGAGACCCTGATCGAGCTGGGTGCCGAGATTCGCTGGGCGTCGTGCAACATCTTCTCGACCCAGGATCATGCCGCCGCCGCCATTGCCGCGCGCGGCATTCCTGTCTTCGCCGTCAAGGGCGAGACGCTCGAGGAATATTGGGACTATGTCGATCGCATCTTCGACTGGGGCGACGGCCAGACCTGCAACATGATCCTCGATGATGGCGGGGACGCCACGATGTTCGCCCTGTGGGGCGCCCGGATCGAGGCTGGGGAGGATTTCCCGGCTCCGACGAACGAGGAGGAAGAGGTCTTCCAGCAGGTCGTCCGTCGCCGGATCGAGCAATCGCCCGGCTTCCTCACCAAGACGGTCGAGGCGATCCGCGGCGTGTCCGAAGAAACGACCACCGGGGTTCATCGGCTTTATGAGCTCGCCAAGCAGGGCAAGCTCCCGTTCCCGGCGATCAATGTCAACGACAGCGTCACCAAGTCGAAGTTCGACAATCTCTACGGCTGCAAGGAGAGTCTCGTGGACGCGATCCGTCGCGCCACCGACGTCATGCTGGCCGGCAAGGTCGCCTGCGTCGCCGGCTTCGGCGACGTCGGCAAGGGCAGCGCTGCCTCGCTTCGCAACGGCGGCGCCCGGGTGATCGTGACCGAGGTTGACCCGATCTGCGCGCTTCAGGCGGCGATGGAAGGCTATGAGGTCGTGACGATGGAGGAAGCGGTGAAGCGCGCCGACATCTTCGTCACCGCGACCGGCAACATGGACGTCATCACGCTCGACCATATGCGCGAGATGAAGAACATGGCGATCGTCTGCAACATCGGCCATTTCGACAGCGAGATTCAGATCTCCGCGCTGAACAACATGAAGTGGACCGAGATCAAGCCGCAGGTCGACGAGGTCGAATTCCCGGACGGCAAGAAGATCATCGTTCTCGCCAAGGGCCGCCTGGTCAATCTCGGCTGCGCGACGGGCCACCCCAGCTTCGTCATGAGCTCCAGTTTCACCAACCAGGTCCTCGCTCAGATCGAACTCTGGACGAAGGCGGACTCGTACAAGAACGACGTCTATGTGCTTCCCAAGCATCTCGACGAGAAAGTCGCCGCGCTCCACCTCGAGAAGCTGGGCGTCAAGCTGACCTCGTTGAGCCAGCGGCAGGCGGATTATATCGGCGTTCCGGTCGATGGGCCGTTCAAGCCGGACCATTATCGCTACTGATATTCGCTCTGTCTCACGCCTGAATGTGGCATTAATGTAACAGTTACTGGGTTAGTGCAGACAAGAGGATTCCCGGCGTTTCCTTTTGTCTGCAGCCCGTTAATGTCCCCCCACATTTCGTAGTTCCGCTTTCCCTGGGGGGTATAATCATGCGCCGAATTCAGCC
>CAMPIH010000019.1 GCA_946886275.1 uncultured Sphingosinicella sp. | reverse complement strand
AGCAGCGGAATCATAATCCGCGTGTCGGGGGTTCAAGTCCCTCCTCCGCTACCATCCCTATTCGCAAGCGTCATTGCGGGACAGACCTCTTCCAAGCGATTGTAACAGCAACGAAACCGGGTTACGTTCGGCCGGCGTTTTTCGCGAAGGGGGGAGAATCATGAAGAGCAGGGGTAAGCTGAGCCGCCGTTCATTCCTGGGACGTGTGGTTGGAGGAGCCGTCGTCGGCGGCGGCGCGATCGTGGCCCTGACCAGCTCGGCCAAGGCGCAGGTGACCGACAGCGATCCGGGCGATCCGGCGAACCGCACCGGCCTGACTGATCAGGATCCGTCTGATCCGGCCGGCAACGCGCCTCGGCGTGGCGGCAACCGAATCCGCGGCTGCACCGACAATGACCGCGGCAACAATTCCGATCCTGCCGGCAACGGCCGCGGCAACGGGGTCACCGACAATGATCGAGGGACCAATTCCGACCCGGCGCGCTGCGGCCGCCGTTAGGCTTCGACTCCATCGATATTGCGAGACGGCGGGCGCTTGCCCGCCGTTTTCATTTCCAGCTCAGGCGGACAGTCGCTCCAGGAAGCCCGCGGACCATAACCGCCGAAGCAAGCCCGGCGGATCGGCGCATTCCAGGTCCGACAGCCGGAACGGCTTGCCGGACAAGGCGATGTCGAGCGCGTCGCCATCTTCCGAAGCGAAGACGAGATCGCCGCCCGGCGCGATGAGCACCAGCTTGCCCTCGTCGTCGGCCACGTTCCAAGGCACGAAGCGCCGGCGCCGGTAGAGCGCCGGATCGCCCGGAGCGGGCGGAGTCGCGGCAATCACCCCGGCGACATTGGGTCGGCGCGCCCGGATGAAATTGTCCGCGAGAAGATCGAAGGCGCCGTCCATCCCGGCCTTGTCGGCGATGAGGCGAGTGAGCGAGTCGAAATGGCGGCGGGCGACCTCGCGGTCGAAATCGCGGGCGGCGAAGCCCGGCGGAAGCGACCGGCGGAAGCCGGGCTCGGTCAGCGCCAGCTCGGAAATCGCCTCGAGGAGGAGATCCGCCCAGGTCTTGGTGATGAGACCGACGGTGATGTGGAGGCTGGGTTCGGAGCCGACGTTCCGGGCGTCGTGCATCAGTCCGCGCGGCATATAGACGCAGTCGCCGGCCTTCAGAGTGAATTGCCGGGTGACTTCGCCCGCCTCGTGGCGGCCGAGCTCGAATCCCTCGCCCCGATAAGGGGTCTCGACCGGCGTCCCGTAGAGGCTCCACGATTTCGCCCCGGCGACCTGCATGACGAACACGTCGTGATTGTCATAATGGGGCGGGAAGCCCTGATTGCCTTCCTCGTCCTGGCTTTGCGGCGTCAGATAGATGTTGGTCTGCACGTGGCAGGAAAACACTTCCTCGAGCGACCGGCAGAATTCGCCGAGATTGAACAAGGAGGCGTGGAGGTGGGGCAGGATGATCGTCGCGCCGTCATGATAGGCTTCGGCGACCGCCGCCCGGCTCACCTGGCCGCGGTCGTCGATGAAGGAGTCGCGGGAGATCCGGTTGCGGTGATTGGTAAGGTCGATCATCCCTTCCTGCAGATCGGCGCTGGCGATGAAATGATCGAGTGCGTCGATCGTCAGCAGGTCGGCATAACGATCGGGCTCGTCCCGGATATTGGTCAGCGCGGCCTGTTCGTAATGACTGGCAAGGAAGGTCTCGCGGTCGACCGGGTCGATCAGGAAACCGAGCGCGTCCTGCTCCCAGGTCGGCGAGAGGGGTTTCGACGCCGCGGCGTCCACGGCTCCAAAATTGTCTGCGTCGGCCACGGCGATTCTCCCCTCGACCACTTGATATCGGCCGATTTCATCGCTCGCCAGCGCCGATACCAAAAAGGCCGCGCCAGAGGCGCGGCCTTCTCGTCGTCAGCTTGTGGCTGATCAGTTGCCGGAGGCTTCTTCCGCCGCGGCAGGAGCCGAAGGCGGGGCGGGCACGGCCGCCGCCTGAAGCTCGGCGAGCGTGGCGCCGACGACCAGGCCCTGCTGCCCTGCGACGACCGCGGCTCGGGGCAGGCGGACGATTCCGTCCCCGATCCTCACCGTGACCGATTCCGCGTCGAGCACGGTGATCGGGCCGACAAGGGCGCCGCCGCGATCATGGACATTGGCGCCGACCACGAACGCCGCCCGGGCCTGAGCCTTCATTCGATCGAGATCGGCATTGAGCTGGTCGCGGCTGACCGCGAACAAGGCGCCGGTCGCGGTCGCGGTGAAGGAGGAAGCCGGCAGGCGCACCTCGTGGCGATCGGTACGAAGCAGGACGTTGTCGCCGTCGATGGCGGTGATCGTCCCCACTTCGCCGCCCTGGGGATCGGTGACGGTGGTTCCGACCGCGAGGCTTTGCGCCGCGGCGGCGGTGGCGAGGAAAAGGCCCGCGGCAATGGCGGACGTGCTCAGCATTCGACGAAAAAGCATCATATCTCCCGGAGTGTCTGCGATCCCGAAATTAACCATTTCAGCCACTCGCATGCAAGAGTGCTGATCCTACCAGCCTAACGCCTTGTCCCAGAACGATTTAATCTCAGTGCCCTTTTCGACCACCAGCAGCTTGTCATAAGCCGCCGCCGTCATGCAGACATGGTTGGGCAGGATCCGCACCCGGGCGCCGATCGGCAGCCGGTCGAACGGCGGGATGTCCGGGCCGCTGATTTCGCCATGTTCCTGATGGACTCCGCCGACGATCAGCCGCCCCAAGGTCGGCTTTCCCTCGATGTCGAGCACCAGGCCGAAGCCGAGATCACCACCGTCGATCGCCGCTGTCGACCGGTCCTTGGAAAGGGCCAGCCCGCCGGCATCGACGACGATCTGGTTGTGATCCGGCCTGTGGCTGATCACCGTCGCCAGCACCGACACGGCAATATCGTCCTGGTCGAGCGATCCGATCGCGGCCTGAAACAGGTCGCCGGCCATATAGACCCCGGCCCGCAATTCAGACAGGCCAGTGCCCGATCGCGCATGGACCGCCGTCGGAGTCGAGCCGGCGCTTACGCCCGGAACGATGAAGCCGGCGGAGCGGAGCGTCTCGGCGGCCTTCGTCACTTCCTCGCGTTCCTGCTCGGCGACGGCGGCAATCGCCTGTGGGTCCCGCTCCCGGTAGGAATGCCCGCCATGGGTGGCGACGCCCTCCAGGACGACCGGCGAATCGCTCAACGTCGCCGCGACCTCGATCAGCCGCTCGTCATCGGGCCGGATTCCGGTGCGATGCTCGCCGCTGTCGATCTCGATCCACGCCCGCAAGGGCGCTCCCGTCGAGCGCGCATGATCCGCGGCCGAGCGCGCCATGGCGACGCTGTCCAGGAAGAAGCTGAAACGGGGGATGGTTCGCGCCACGGCCGCCGCGCGCGGTAGCTTTTCCGGAGTCAGGCAGACGGCAAGCTGGATGTCCCCGATTCCCCCGGCCGCGAAATATTCCGCCTCGAGAAGGGTGGAGACGGCGATGGCGTCGAAGCTCGGATCGATCGCGATCCGAGCGGCGTCGATCGATTTCAGGGTCTTCATGTGCGGCCGAAGCCTGACCCCGAGAGCGCGGCAGCGATCGCGCATCCGGCTGCAATTGCGCTCGAACCTCGAGCGGTCCAGCACCAGCGCGGGAGTGGCCGAATCCGCCAGGTTCATCGGAGGGTCAGGCGCCGCTATCCGCGGCAGCCGGACCCTTCACGCCGCCCTCGTCGCTCCCTTCGGGCATTGCGGGAATGACCCCGCGGCGCATCTGGTCGAGCTCGATCGACTCGAACAGCGCCTTGAAATTGCCTTCGCCGAACCCCTCATTGCCCTTGCGCTGGATGATCTCGAAGAAGATCGGACCGACCATGTTCTCGGTGAAGATCTGGAGCAGCAGACCTTCGCCCGTCTCCGGCGAGCCGTCGATGAGGATCCGACGATCGCGCATCGCCTGGACATTGTGGGCATGGCCGGGAATGCGCTGGTCGATCATGTCGTAATAGGTGTCAGGGCTGTCCTGGAACCTCACCCCGTTCGACCTCAAGATGTCGACGGTCTTGAAGATGTCGTCGGTTGCGAAGGCCAGATGCTGAATGCCTTCGCCCTTATATTCCTTCAGATATTCGGCGATCTGGCTGTAATCGTCCTGGCTCTCGTTGAGCGGGATCCGGATCTTGTCGTCGGGCGCGGTCATCGCCCGCGAAAGAAGCCCGGTCTGCTGCCCCTCGATGTCGAAGTAGCGGATCTGCCTGAAGTTGAAGACCCGTTCGTAGAAGCCGGCCCAATGGTCCATCCGGCCCCGGTTCACATTATGGGTGAGGTGGTCGAGGGTATGGAGACCGGCGCCCGGACCGCATTCCGCGATCGCCTCGAAATCGCGCTCGTACCGCGCTTTCGCGGCCTCCCTGTCGACCAGGTAGAGATAGGATCCTCCGATGCCCTCGAGCACCGGCAGATCGAGGTCGCCGACGGTCGCCGTCGCGCCGCGCTCCACCGCCAGTGCCTGGGCCTTGGCGCCGTCCTCGACCCGGAATGCCATCGCGCTCGCCGAAGGACCATGGGCCTGGCGGAATTCCCTGGCATGGCCGCTCGCTTCCATGTTGAGCAGGAAGTGGATGTCGCCCTGGCAATAGTGGCGGATCGCCTTGCTCTTGTGATTGCCGACATGGGTGAAGCCGAGCTTCAGGAACAGCCCGCCCAGCGCTTCCGGATCGGGGCTGGTGAATTCGACGAATTCGAAGCCGTCGAGACCGATCGGATTGGGGTGAGACGTCATGGCGAAACCCTTTGCGAACCGCTTCAAGCTGGATGCGGCGGGCTCATAACAGTGGCGCGGCGACGCGGCAAATCGGCCATTGCGCGGTGACAATGAGCCCCCTACCTCGGACCAAGGAGCGTTTTTCCAACCCACAGGACATATTGATGGCCGCGACTCATTCGACACGCATGCTGATCCTCGGATCCGGCCCGGCCGGGCTGACCGCCGCCATCTATGCCGCCCGGGCGGGACTGGCACCGATCGTCGTCCAGGGGATCCAGCCGGGCGGCCAGCTCACCATCACCACCGATGTCGAGAATTATCCCGGCTTCGCCGACGTCATCCAGGGCCCGTGGCTGATGGAGCAGATGCAGAAGCAGGCCGAGCATGTCGGCGCGAAGATGGAATGGGACCATATCGTCGAGGTGGACCTGAGCCGGCGGCCGTTCCGGATGCTGGGCGACAGCGGCACCGTCTATCTGGGAGACACGCTCGTCATCGCCACCGGCGCCCAGGCCAAGTGGCTGAACCTCCCGTCGGAGGAAAGGTTGAAAGGGAAGGGTGTCTCTGCCTGCGCCACCTGCGACGGCTTCTTCTACCGCGGCAAGAAGGTGATCGTGATCGGCGGCGGCAACACGGCCGTCGAGGAAGCCCTCTACATGACCAATCACAGTCACGACGTGACCCTGATCCACCGCCGCGACAGCCTTCGGGCCGAGAAGATCCTGCAGGAGCGGCTGTTCGCTCATCCGAGCATCAAGGTGTTGTGGAACCGCGAGATCGCCGAATTTGTCGGCGGCGGGACTCCGGAGGGCCTGGTCGCGGTCGACCTGCGCGACACGCAGACCGGCGCGATCGAGCGGATGGACACCGAGGGCGCGTTCGTCGCGATCGGTCACTTTCCAGCAACCGACCTGTTCGCGGGTCAGCTCACGCTCGACTCGGACGGCTATATCCCGGTCGAGCCGGGGACCAGCCGGACGAGCATCCCGGGCGTGTTCGCCTGCGGCGACGTGATGGACAAGGTCTATCGGCAGGCGGTGACCGCAGCCGGCACCGGCTGCATGGCCGCTCTGGATGCCGAGAAGTTCCTGGCCGAGGCCGATTTCGAAGCGACTCCGACGAAATCGCTGGAAACCGCCTGACCGCTCGTCGTCAGCGCAGGGTCTTGGCTCTGGCGAAGGTGTGGAGAGTGCCGAACGTCTCGAGCAGGTCGGCGTCCACCTCATGGTCCTCAATGAGGATCCCGAGCCTTTCCTCCAGCTCGGTCAGGAGCCCGGCCACGGCCATCGAATCGAATTCCGGAAGCGCTCCGAACAAGGGCGTGGATTCGTCGAAGGCGGCGACCCGTTGAGGATCGAGGCCGAGCACGTCGGCGAGAACCGCTCGAAGCGTGATCTCGACTTCCATCCCATCGTTCGTCGCGGCCGTCATCGATTCCTCGTCCCCCTCGGGCGTGAGCGCCCCTAACGGCTTCACCCCCGGCGGACAAGCGGCAGGCATGGGCCGGTCTCGACCGGCACGCTTTATGGCCCGGGGCCTCCGGCCTAAGAAGGAACCCGTTTCACAGGAGCGAAGGTGCAAAGGCTCGACCCGAATCCCAGCCCCCTCGATCATCTGACGCTTCGCGGCCGGCAGACCGCGCCGGCCCTCATCATGCGGGACGGCACGATCGACTATGCCCGCTTCGAAGAGATGGTCGGTCGCGCCGCCGCCGCCTTGCGCGGCCGGGGCCTGGTCAAAGGGGACCGGGTCGCGAGCTGGTTGCCGAAGGGGCTGATGACAGCCCTCCTCCCGCTCGCCTGCGCCCGCGCCGGCCTGGTCCACGTCCCGATCAACCCGCTGCTCAAGCGGATGCAGGTGGCCCATATCCTCGCCGACAGCGGCGCCCTGCTGCTCGTCACCGGCCGAGCCCGGCTGGCGACGCTCGAGGATGGCGATCTGCCGTCGGGCTGCGCCGCGCTCGAAGAGGAAGCGGGACGAGCGCTTTTCGAGAATGAAGAAAGGCTGGAGCCTTCCGGCGCTTCGCCGGACGATCTCGCCGCCTTGCTCTACACGTCGGGATCCACCGGCCGGCCGAAGGGCGTGATGCTCAGCCACGCAAATCTGTGGCTCGGCGCGATCAGCGTGGCCGCCTATCTTCACCTGACCGAGCAGGATCGAGTGCTCGCCGTCCTTCCGTTCAGCTTCGACTATGGCCAGAATCAACTTTTCTCCACCTGGGCGGCCGGGGGATCGGTCGTGCCGATCGAATTTCTCACGGCGCGTGACGTCATCCGGGCGATCGATACCCATCGGATCAGTACTTTGGCTGGGGTTCCTCCTTTGTGGATTCAGCTTGTCGAGGCGCCGTGGCCGCCCCAGGCGGCGCTGTCGCTGAGGCGCCTGACGAACAGCGGCGGCAAGCTTGCGCCTTCGGTGATCCGGCGGATGCGGGAGATGTTTCCGGCCGCGGACATCTACTCGATGTATGGGCTGACCGAGGCGTTCCGATCCACCTGTCTCGAGCCGGCCCTGCTCGACGATCATCCCGACTCGATCGGAACGGCGATCCCGTTCGCCGAGATCCTGATCGTCGACGAGGAAGGCGAGGTGATCGAGGGTGAAGGCGAGGGCGAGCTCGTCCATGCAGGTCCGCTCGTCGCGCATGGCTATTGGAACGATCCGGAACGAAGCTCGGAACGGTTCAGGCCGGCGCCGAGCGGTTCGGTTCATGGCGGCGTCGCCGTCTGGTCGGGCGACCGGGTCAGGCGGGACGGCGATGTTCTGCTCTATTTCGTCGGCCGCGAGGACGGCATGATCAAGACTTCCGGCAACAGGGTCAGCCCGACCGAGGTGGAGGAAGCGGCGATCGCGTCCGGGATCGTCCAGGAGGCCGTGGCTCTCGGCTTTCCGGACCCTCGGCTCGGCGAAGCGATCGCCCTCGTGGTCCGGCCGGACCGGCGGGATCGGGAGGAGGAGCTTCGTGCCTTTCTCAAGCGCAACCTTCCCAATTTCATGCAGCCTGGCCCGATCCTCTGGAGAGAGGCTCTGCCGCGGGGTCCCAACGGCAAGCTTGACCGGATCGGGCTGAAGAACGAGCTGATGGCATGAGCAAGCCGATGGGCCCCATTCCGGCCGGCTTCGCCGCCGACGACGACTTCATGTTGCTGATCGGCGGCAGACGAGCCGACGACCTCGTGGAAGAGGCCGGCGATACGCCGCTCTTCGTCTACGATCTCGGTCTGGTCCGGGGCCGGATCGGCCGTTTCCGCTCCGCCTTTCCGGGCGTTCATCTCCATTACGCCGTCAAGGCGAACCCCTTTCCCCCGTTGCTCGAGCGAGTCGGCCGTGACGTCGACGGGCTCGACGTCGCCTCCGGCGGCGAGCTCGAGCTCGCCATTGCGGCCGGGGCCGATCCGGCGCGGATCAGCTTCGCCGGGCCGGGGAAGCGCGATCGCGAGCTCGCTGCCGCGATCGACCATGGGATCACCGTCAATTGCGAGTCGGAGGGCGAGGTCGAGCGGGCGCTCTCGCTTGCGGCGGCGGCCGGAAAGCGGCCTAGGCTCGCTGTCCGGGTCAATCCCGATTTCGAGATCAAAGGCGCCGGGATGCGCATGGGCGGCGGCGCCAAACCCTTCGGCATCGATTCTTCGCGAGTGCCGGGGACAGTCAGGCGGATCATCGACGGCGGCGGCGATTGGCGCGGCTTCCACATCTTCGCCGGTTCGCAGGCGCTCGAGGCATCCGCCTTGATCGAGGCCCAGCAAGCCAGCCTGAAGCTCGCCGAGTCGCTGGCTCAGCAGGCCGAAGCCGCTCCGCCCCTGGTCAATCTCGGCGGCGGTTTCGGGATCCCCTATTTCCATGGCGAGCAGCCGCTCGACGTCGAGGCGGTGGGCGCTGCCCTTGCCGAGTCGCTCGCCGATCGCCCAAAAATCCTTGCCGACACGCAGTTCGCGATCGAGCTTGGCCGCTGGATCGTCGGTGAAGCGGGCGTCTATCTGACCCGGATCGTCGACCGCAAGGAAAGCCACGGCAAGACCTTCCTCATCGTCGACGGCGGGATGCATCACCAGCTCGCCGCTTCCGGCAATTTCGGCCAGGTCATTCGCCGCAACTTCCCGGTTGCCGTCGCCGGCCGTTTCGGTTCCCCTCCAGAGGAGGAAGTGAGCATCGTCGGCTGCCTTTGCACGCCGCTCGATCGGCTCGCCGATGACGTCATGATGCCAAAGGCAGAGCCGGGCGATCTCGTCGCCATCTTCCTCGCCGGCGCCTACGGACTTTCGGCCAGTCCCCAGGCCTTCCTTGCCCAATCCCAGGCCCTGGAAAGGCTGGTCGGCGCCGCCGACTGATCGTCGGGACCGGCCCCAGGAGGTTCGAACCGCCGCTGGACGGGAGAAGGGAACGGATCGCCTCGCACGGGGTGGTGCGGCTAGCGGACGGCTTCTACCCAATCGCCAAGGTCACGGGGAAACGGCAGGGGTGAAGCGGCAATATTCCAGGTCTCGCGCGGATGCCGTGGCGGCGTCCGCCCCGGCGGCGCTTGCGGCTCATTCGAAGATCTAGCCGATGGGTGGAATCGCCGGGATCTTCCATCCCGACATACCCAAGCCCGTGGATCCGGCGCGGATCGAGGCGATGACCGAGCGCCTTGCCCATCGCGGCCCCGACGGAAGCGGAATCTGGACGGCGCCCGGCATCGGCCTCGGTCACCGCCGTCTCTCCCTCGGCGACCGCTCCGAGGCCGGCGCTCGGCCGATGCTGACCGCCGATCGTCGAACAGCCCTGAGCTTCGACGGCGAGATCTATAATGGCCGGGAGCTGAGATCCGACCTCGAGTCGAAGGGGCACGCCTTCCGCGGCGAAGGCGATGCCGAGATCCTCCTCGCCGCCTGGCGACAATGGGGCCGCGGCTGTCTCGCTCGCCTCGACGGCATCTTCGCCATCGCCCTGTACGACGGGGACAAGGATTCGCTGTTTCTCGCCCGCGACCGGCTGGGAGTGAAGCCGCTCTTCCACGTCCTCCTGTCCGACGGCGCCCTGATCTTCGCCTCGGAGCTGAAGGCTCTCCTTGCCCATCCACGTCTCCGCCGGTCCGTCAATCCGAGGGCCGTGGAGGATTATCTCGCCCTCGGTTTCGTTCCCGACGATACAGGCTTCGTCGACGGCGTCGCCAAGCTTCCGGCAGGCCATTTTCTCCACCTGCGCCGAGGTCGGCCGGTCCCGGCCCCGACCGGCTGGTGGGAGCTGGATTTCTGCCGCCGCGAGCGCCGGCCGAGACGCCAGCTGGAGGATGAGCTCGCCGAGCGGCTCGGTGCCGCGATCGGCTCTCGAGTGGAGGGCGAAGGTTCCGCGGGCGTTTTCCTTTCGGGCGGAGTCGCGAGCTCGGCGATTGTCGCCTTCATGGCAGAGACGAGCCGCGAAGCCGTGCAAACCTGCTCGGTCCGCTTCGACGAGGCGGAGGATGACGAAAGCCGTTTCGCAAGTCTCGTCGCCGAGCATTTCATCGCCCGTCATCGGGAGATCGAGGTTGGCGCCGACGACCTCTCGATGATCGACTCGCTCGCTGAGGCGTTCGACGAGCCGTTCGCCGATCCGGCCGCGCTCGGTGCCTTGCAACTGAGCGCCCTGGCAGCCGGGCAGGTAAAGAGCGTCCTGACCGGGGACGGCGCGGCGGAGACTCTTTCCGGCCAGGGACGCTACCGACGATTCGCCGCCGAGGAGCGACTTCGCCAGCTGCTGCCCATGCCTCTCCGTCGAGCGGCCGCGTCGGCGGGAGGCGCCGTGCCAGAATGGCAGGGAAATGCGCAGGCGGTCCGAGTCCGTGGCTCGCTTCAGGCCATGGGCATGGCTCCGGGCGAAGCTTTTGCCGCCTCGGTGGCGGCGATGCCGCCTTCGGTCCGGTCGGCGCTCTGCAATGACGATTTCCGCCGGGCGCTGCAGGGGTATCGAGTCGAGGACCGTTATGTCCGGGCCTTCGAGCAGGCGCGCGCAGCCGATCCAGCCTCGAGCGCTCAATATGTGGACCTGAAGATCAACCTTCCCGCCGCCGGGCTCACCAGGCTCGACCGCACCACCATGGCTGTGGGCCTGCAGGCGCGTACCCCCTTGCTCGATCACCGGCTCGTCGAATTCGCCGCCGGGCTTCCGACCTGGCTAAGGCTTCGCGGCGGAACCGACACGTGGCTCATGAAGCGGGTCCTGAAGACCCGCTTGCCGAAGGAGATCCTGCACCGGCCGAGGGGCGAGCAGAACGTTCCGGTCAGTGCCTGGTTTCGCGGTCCGCTCGCGGAACGGGCCGTGGCCCTGTCTCACGGCTCCGCTTTGGCCGAACTCGGCTGGTTCAACGGCTCGGCGATCGCTCGGCTTGCAGAGGAGCATCGCCGGGGCATCGGTGACCATGGCCCACTGCTCTGGCAGCTGCTGATGCTCGAAACGGCGCTCCAGCGCCTGTTCGGGATGGGCGCGGTCAGTCCGGCGGATAGACAGCCTCGACAAAATAGAGGCCGTCGGGCGGCGCGTTGAAGCCGAGAGCGGCGCGATCCTTCGCGTCGAGCGCGGCCTTGAGGTCCCTTTCGCTCCACTTGCCGCGGCCGACGAGCTCGAGGCATCCGACCATCGAACGCACCTGGTGGTGAAGGAAGGATCGGGCGGCCGCCTCGATCTCAATCGTCTCTCCCAGCCGGCGGACGGTCAGCCGATCGAGCGTCTTCACCGGGCTTTCCGACTGGCAGTGGGCCGATCGGAAGGTGGTGAAATCGTGCCGCCCGACGAGATGCTGGGCGGCGCGGTGCATGCTGTCGGCATGGAGAACGACCGGAACCCGCCAGGCGCGGCCGGAATCGAGCGCGAGCGGCGCCCGCCGATTGACGATCCGGTAGAGATAGCGGCGGCCGATGCAGCTGAATCGAGCGTGAAAATCCTCGGCCACGATCTCCGCGGCGAGGATCGCCACCGGCTTCGGCCGGAGTTTGGCATTGATCCCGTCGACGAGCCGGAAAGGAGTGATCGCCCGGTCGATCTCAACATGGGCGGTCATCGCCAAGGCGTGGACTCCGGCATCGGTCCTTCCGGCGGCGTGGAGGGTGACGCGTTCGTGGGTGATCGCGCCGATCGCCTCCTCGATCGCCTGCTGGACCGAAGGGCCGTGGGCCTGGCGCTGCCAGCCCATGAACGGCCGGCCGTCATATTCGACGGTGAGGCGGAACCGGGTCATCCACCGAGCCTGGAGCCGACCGGGATGACGAAGCCGCGCAACAGCTCGTCGGGCCGCATCGCGCCGCGGCCGGCCCGCTTGACCTGGGTCGGGACGATCGATCCCTTGCCGCAGGCGATGGTGAGCCCGTGGTCGAGGACGGTGCCGGGCTCTCCGCCGAGCTCGGACAGCTCGGCGGAGAGTATCTTGATCCGTTCCCCCTCATGTTCGAACCAGGCGCCGGGGACGGGATTGAACGCGCGCACCTGGCGCTCGACCTGCTCCGCTGGCGCAGCGAAATCGAGCTTCGCTTCTTCCTTCCCGATCTTCGGCGCATAGGTCGCCTTCGAATCGTCCTGGGGCATTCGCCCGACCTGGGGCCAGACCTCCAGGACCCGCTTGAGCAGCCAGGCGCCGATTCCCGCCAGTTCCTCGGTGAGCTCGCCGGCGGTCTTCCGCTCGATCGAGGCCGGCCACATCGCCATCATCGGCCCGGTGTCGAGCCCGCGCTCCATCTCCATGATCGTGATTCCCGTCCGAGCGTCGCCGGCGAGGATGGCGCGCTGGATCGGCGCCGCTCCCCGCCAGCGCGGAAGAAGCGAGGCATGGACATTGAGGCAGCCGCCGGCGGGCGCGCTCAGGATCGGTTCGGGAAGGATGAGGCCGTAGGCGGCGACCACGGCGAAATCGAGGTCGAGGGCGGCGAAGGCGGCCTGCTCGGCCTCGTCGCGAAGGGATTTGGGCGTGCGGACCGCGATCCCCGCCGCCTCGGCGCGAATCTGCACCGGCGAAGGCCTCAGCGCCTTGCCGCGTCCGGCGGGGCGGGGCGGCTGAGTGTAGACGGCCGGAATTTCGTGCCCGGCCGCAATCAGCATGTCGAGCGTCGGGACGGCGAATTCGGGCGTACCCATGAAGGCGATGCGCATGGCTGTTTCCCTATCCCCTACATTCGGCTTGGCAAGCAAAGGCGCTTCAACCTATCGCTCTCGTCATGGCCTCTTCCGAGATCGAAGCCCTGACCCAGGCGCTTGCGCGCCTTCCCGGGCTCGGCCCCCGTTCGGCCCGCCGAGCGGTGCTTCACCTGATGAAGAAGAGGGAGACGGCGCTGACGCCCCTGCTCCGAGCGCTCGAGCGGGTGAACGAGACTTTGTCCGTCTGCTCGGTCTGCGGCAATGTCGACACGTCGGATCCCTGCGCGATCTGCTCGGACAGTCGGCGCGATCCGCGGCTTCTCTGTGTCGTCGAGGAGGTGTCCGACCTTTGGGCGCTCGACCGCTCCAGGCTCTTCCCCGGCCGTTTTCATGTCCTTGGCGGCCGGCTTTCGGCGCTCGAAGGTGTCCGGCCCGAGGATCTCGGAATCGACAAGCTGGTCTCGCGAGTGGCCGCCGGCGGGATCGACGAGGTCGTGCTGGCGATGAACGCGACCCTCGAAGGCCAGACCACGGCCCATTATCTCGCTGAACGGCTCGAGCGTTTTCCGGTTCGGATCACTCAGCTCGCGCACGGCCTCCCGGTCGGCGGCGAGCTCGATTATCTGGACGAGGGCACGCTCGCCCAGGCGCTTCGGGCGAGGCGACCGGTCCAGTAAGTCGGGCCGGCGGTTGATTCCCGGCCCCGACGTCATCGGATTCGGGCCCGATATTCTTGAAGGCGCGGCCGTTTCACCCTATTTTCCGGCCATGGCCATTCTTCCCATCGTCGAAGTTCCGGACCCGCGCCTGCGGCAGATTTCCACCCCGGTCGAGAAGGTGGATGACGAGGTGCGCGCGCTCGTGTCCGATATGTTCGAGACGATGTACGCCGCCCCCGGGATCGGCCTTGCCGCGATCCAGGTCGGCGTTCCGAAGCGGATCCTCGTCATCGATCTCCAGGAAGAGGAAGACGAGGAGGGGCGGCCGATCCCCGATCCGCATATCTTCATCAATCCCGAGATCCTCGAGGCCTCGCCGCAGCAGGTCCCCTATAATGAAGGCTGCCTGTCGGTCCCGGAAATGTATGCGGAGGTCGATCGTCCCGATCGGATCCGCGCCCGCTGGCTGGACGAGCATGGGTCCGCCCACGAGCGGGAGATCGAGGGGCTATTGGCCACCTGCCTTCAGCACGAGATGGATCACCTGAACGGCATCCTGTTCATCGATCATCTGTCGCGGCTGAAGCGCGAGATGCTGCTTCGAAAGCTCGCCAAGCTTCGCCGGGAACAGGGCAAGAAGGCCGCCTAGCCGGCTTGCCGCCGGCTGGACCTTGATCTCTTGAAGCGCGTAGCGCTTCCTCCTCAAACGATCAGGCTCTAGTCGCAGGAGATCAAGCCGGCATCGGCGATGCTTTGCGACTCGAACAGCATCGCGCCGGCCGATTCGGCAAAGCGAATCTCGAGCACGTCTTCCTGTTCCGGCCCTTCGGCGGTGCAGCGGGCTTTTATGTCGTAGCCGCCGGGCACCTCTTCGACCTCGGTAAACTGGCACACGGAGCCCGCCGGAGTCCGCAGTTCGCGTTCGCTGAACCTCCACGCCGTCGACTCGCACAAATTTTCCTCAGTTGCCCAGAGTCCGACGAATCGCGGCGCCGAAGGCTGGTCCGCACCGAGGTTCAGCGAAGCTTCCATGTCGGCCTTCGGCGGCGGCGGAGCGATATCGTTCGACGTCGCCGCCGGCCCGGCCGCTTCGCGGGGCGTGTCGGTGGCCGGCTCGCTCTGGCACCCGGCCGCCGCGAGCGCGATGAAGACACTGCCGGCGAGGCTCCGGAAGGCTCGGGATTGGGGCATGATCCGTCAACAACGCTTGGAGCCTCCAGGTTCCACGACGCCGCTTGAGCCATGGCCGGCGCTGCTCTAGGTTCGTGCTTCGTTCTAGTGGGGTGAAAGATGGATCCGTTCCTTGCGATATTGGCTGCCCTGGCGGCCTTGACGATCGGTCTCGCCCTCGGCTGGCAAATCGGGCGAAGCCGAGCGGGAGCGATCGCGGAGGAACGCGGGAAGGAAGCCGATCGGCTTCGCGTCTCGCTCGACGAAGTGATGAAGGAGCGTGACCAGTGCGTTCGCGATCTCGCGACGCTCCAGGCCGACGCCCGCAATTTCGAAGCCCGGATGGCCGAATTGCTTGAGGCGAAGGAAGCGCTTTCCGCGCAATTCCACGAAGTCGGCACGAAGCTTCTGAGCGAGGCCCAGAAGCAGTTCCTGGAACGCGCCGATTCCCGCTTCAACCAGGCCAGCGAGAAGAGCGAGGCTCAATTGAAGGCGCTTCTCCAGCCCGTCGAAGCGACGTTGAAGCGTTACGAGGAAGGGCTGACCAAGGTGGAGAAGGAGAGGGTCGGCAGCTACGAGGCGCTCCGCGAAGCGGTCACTTTGCTTCATGCCGGCCACAACCAGGTCCGTGACGAGACTGCGAGACTGGTCAACGCGCTTCGCTCAAGCCCGAAGGCGCGGGGCCGATGGGGCGAGCAAAGCCTCAAGAACGTGCTCGAGCAGGCGGGGCTCTCGCCTTATGCCGATTTCCAGACGGAAGTGTCGGTCGACACGGCCGACGGGCGCCTTCGACCCGACGTCGTCGTTCGGCTGCCGGGCGGCCGTAAGCTGATCATCGATGCCAAATGCTCGCTCAACGCCTTCCTCGACGCAAGCGAGGAGCCGGACGAGGCCGCTCGGACGGCGCACCTTCAGAAGCATGCGGCGGCGATCCGCAACCATGCTCAGCAATTGGGGTCGAAGAATTATTGGGAGCAGTTCGGCGATGCCGCCGATTATGTGATCCTCTACATTCCGGGCGAGCATTTCCTCACCGCCGCGCTCGAGCAGGACGACCGTCTTTGGGAATGGTCGTTCGAGCGGCGTGTCCTGCTCGCCACGCCCACCAATCTCGTCGCCATCGCGCGGACCGTCGCCAGCGTCTGGCGCCAGGAGCGGCTTGCCGAGGAGGCGGCCGAAATCGCCCGGCTGGGCAAGGATCTTCACTCGCGGCTCGCAACCATGGGCGGCCATGTCGCGCGGATGGGCCGCAACTTGGAACTGGCGAACAGCGCCTACAATGCCTTCGTCGGAAGCCTCGAGAGCCAGGTGATGACCCAGGCGAAGCGCTTCGAAGCTCTGGAGGTGTCGAGCGGCGCCAAGGAGATCGAGCCGCTCCCGGTGATCGAGACCGCGCCTCGAACCTTGGCCAAATTGGTGTCCGGAGAAGCCACCGAAGCCGCGGAATGATCGCTTTTAGACGTCCCAGGCGGTTCGGCGTTCACCGCCGCAGCCGCGAAATGTGCTGCCGTCGGCGACGACCATCACCTTGTGCTCATAGCCATGGCCGCTCATCGAATCGTTGCAGCGCACATAGGCGACGTCGACGACCAGCCGGTCGGTCGTGTAGCGCCGGCCGTTGAAGGTCGAAACCGGCTCCGGCCGGGGCAGGATGATCCTGGTCTCGCCATAATCACCGACATAGCGGATTTCTCCGCCGCCGATCGTGACGTTCCAGCCGGGCTCCTGGCCACGCGCGCTATAACTTTCTCCGATGGGGTGCGACATCGTTATCGCCGGGAGTGCGCAAACCGCGGCTCCGGCCGCGAGTACGTAAGCGGGCCATTTGGGCATATGGTTCGGGTGGCGTTTCATGACCTCGACAAAGGTTTTGGGAGTCGCGGGTTCCAATTGTTTCACCTGCGCCACTGATTGACCAGCTCGTAGGCGATGACGGCCGTCGCCACCGCGGCGTTGAGGCTGTCCGCCTTCCCAAGCATCGGGATCTTCACCAGAAGGTCGCACTCCGCCTCATATTCCTCCGGGAGGCCCGCTTGCTCGTTGCCGACGAGGATGAAGGCAGGCTTCCCGTAGCGAACCGATTGATAGTCGGTGCTGGTGTCGAGGCTGGTGCCGATCAGCTGGCCTTCACCGCCGCGAAGCCAGGCGACGAACTCGTCCCAGCGCGCGGCCGCGATCCTTTGAGTGAACAGCGCCCCCATCGAGGCCCGTACCGATTCGACCGAGAACGGGTCGGCGCATTCGTCGATCAGGATAAGGCCGCCCGCGCCGACCGCGTCGCCAGTGCGAAGGATGGTGCCGATATTGCCGGGATCCCGAAGCGCCTGGGCGACGATCCAGAGCGGCGAGTCGGCCCGGTCGATCCGATCGAGCGAGGTGTCCGGAGCCCGATAGACTCCGAGCACGGTCTGGGGATTCTCCTTGCCGGAGATCTTGTGAAGGATGTCCGAAACGGTCTCGATCGCGCTTCCGCCCGATTGCTCGGTCTCGTCTATCAAGGCCCGAAGCAACGGATGAGACGAGTCGCTGTAGAAAAGCATCTCCGGCAGGGTCCCGGCTTCGCGCGCCTCGGTGAGGATCCGAAGCCCCTCGGCCAGGAAGAGACCCTCGCGACGGCGATTCTTCTTTTCGCGAAGGCCTCGCGCCTGCTTGACGAGGGGATTGGAAAAAGCGGTGATCTGGCGCGGCACGTCAGCGGCCTCCTGCCGTCGAGTCCATCCTCAGGTTTCCTCGTGGAAACGCGCCTCGACCAGCTCGGCAAGCTTCTCGACCGCCAGTTCGGCGCCAAGGCCGGTCGCGCTGATCGTGATCGTGTCGCCCATCGCGGCGCCGAGCATCATCAGGCCCATGATCGAGGTTCCGCAGACGCTCGTGCCATCCTTCTCGACCTCGACGGCGGCGTCGATCTGCGAGGCGAGAGTGACGAACTTGGCGCTTGCCCGGGCGTGAAGCCCCCGCTTGTTCCGGACTTCGACGGTGCGGCTAAGCTTCATCAAGAAGCCGTCTCACCCAATATCTCGGAGGCGACGGATATATATTTGCGTCCCGCCTCGCGCGCCGCTGCCACCGCGGCTCGAACGTCCATCGCCTTGCGCGCACCCTCCAGCCTGATCAGCATCGGCAGGTTCACGCCGGCGATCACCTCGATCTTGTCCGACTTCATCAGCGAGATGGCGAGATTGGACGGGGTTCCGCCGAACAGATCGGTCAGGATGATCACTCCGTCTCCCTCGTCGACCTTGGCAATGGCGGCGGCGATGTCGTCTCGGCGACCTTCCATGTCGTCGTCGGGGCCAATGCAGATCGCTTCGATCCGCTCCTGCGGACCGACGACATGTTCCATGGCGACGATGAACTCCGACGCGAGTCCGCCATGGGTAACCAGTACCAAGCCAATCATCTTTTCACCTTGAAGCCCTGTCCGGCGCGGTCCCTGCTCCAGAACGTCCCCCTGCGGATCGCTCGATGCCGTCTCTCGGCGGCGTGGCGAGATCGCGATGTTCCACCGTGGGCGAAAAGCCCGCCTCGCGCAACCTCGCCGCGACCCGTTCGGCGACATGGACGGAGCGATGCCGGCCGCCGGTACAGCCGAACCCGATCGAGATATAGGCCTTTCCTTCCGCCCGGTAGCGCGGGAGCAGAGTGAGGATCAGATCCTCGATCTTCGCCAGCGACTCCTCATAGGATTCGTCCTCGACGATGTGGGCGGCGACGGCGTCGTCCTGGCCGGTGAGCTCGCGAAGCTCCCTCACCCAATGCGGATTGCGCAGATAGCGCATGTCGAAGACGAGGTCGGCGTTGCGCGGGAGGCCGCGGGAAAAGCCGAACGAGATGATGCTCAGCGTCGGTATGCCGCCTTCGTCCCCGCCGAAGCGGGTCCTGATCTGCTTGCGCAGCCCGTTGGCGTCGGTCTCGGTCGTGTCGATGACGTGATCGGCCCATCTTTTCAGCGGCGCCATCATCTCGCGTTCGTCGAGGATCCCGTCCATCGCCGGGCGGTCCGGCGCGAGCGGGTGCCTTCGCCTGGTCTCCGAGAATCGCCTGAGGAGCTCGGGGCCGGCGCATTCCAGATAGAGGGTCTCGATCGGATAGCCGCCGTCGGTGGAAAGCCGCTTGATCTGCTTGACCAGCCGATCCGCGTCGAAACCGCGGGTCCGGCTGTCGACTCCGATCGCCAGCGGCCTGTCGCCCTCAGCCCCTGCCGACGGCGGCGCTTTCAGAAGGTGGACCAGAAGCGACAGCGGCAGGTTGTCGACCGCCTCCCAGCCGAGATCCTCAAGGGTCTGAAGCGCCGTCGACTTGCCGGCCCCCGACATGCCGGTGACGAGCAGGATCCGTTTCGGCGCGGCAGAGGGGTCCACTTAGAAGGTGAGTCCGATCAATTTGAGCGCGGCTTCTACCTTGATCGGCGCCGAAGCCTCAAGGGCGCTGAGGCCGATCACGGGCAAGGCCACGCCAGCCAGGGTAAGCCGGTCTTCTCCGACAGGCAGGCGTTCAGGCTCGCGATCGAGGTCGACGAACAAGGCGATGGCGATGTCCCGAGCGGTCGGGAGCTCCAATATTCCCAGCCCTCGAACCTCGATCTTGCCCTCGATCGTCGGCGGCGCCGAGGCCAGCAACCGGCCATCCACCCGGCGAACGAAGGTATAATCGTCGCTGATGAGCAAAGCGCCCCTGTCGATCAGCCGAAGCGCAAGATCGGATTTTCCCTGGCCCGAACGGCCGCCGATGAGGATTGCGCGATCGCCAATCGCGACGGCGCTGGTATGGACGGTCTCGGATGAAAGCGAGGTCAGGGTCACGATCCGGCTCCTGGCAAATGAACCACGAATCGGGCGCCGCTGCGGCCACCCGGGCGATCCTCCACTTCGATTCGTCCGCCATGTCCCTCGGCTATTGCCCGGGCAATGGCGAGTCCGAGACCGGAATGGCGTCCGAAATCCTCTTCGGGCCGAATGCTGTGGAAGCGGTTAAAGATCGAGTCGCGATCCTCGGCCCTGATCCCCGGCCCCTCGTCCTCGACGCTGATCGTGACCTCATCGCCGATACCGGCGGAGCGGATCTCGACGACTCCTCCGGGAGGCGAGAAGGAGAGGGCGTTGTCGACGAGATTGTCGATGAGTCGGGCAAGTCGCGATTCGACCCCCATCACCACTGCTGTCCCGGCCCGGGGCCGGGCGAAGGCGATCTGGCGGTCGCTGCGTTCCTCCCACATCGAGATCATCGATTCGATGAGCTGGCCGATATCGACCGACTCGAAGCTGGCTCGGGAAAGCTCGGCGTCGAGCCGGGAAGCCTCGGCGATGTCGACGACCAGCCGGTCGAGGCGGGCGACATCGTCGCGGACGACGTCGAGCATCTGCCGGCGAAGCGCCGGATCCTCGACCTTCTCCAGAGTATCGACGGCGGAACGGAGCGAGGCGAGCGGGTTCTTCAATTCGTGGGTGACGTCCGCGGCGAAGGCTTCGGTGGCGTCGATTCGCTGACGAAGGCTCTGGGTCATGTCGTGGAGCGCCCTTGCCAGCAGACCGATCTCGTCGCGGCGGGCCGGAAGCAGCGGAACGGCGACTTCGCGGGCGCGCCCGAGCCTCACCCGGTGAGCGGCGATGGCCAGCCGGCGAAGCGGATTGGCGATCGTTCGGGCGAGAAAGCGCGACAGCAGAACCGACAGGAGGATAGTCGCGGCGAGGATCAGGATCAGAGCGAAACGCTCCGCCCGGACCACCCGCCTGATGTCGCGGGCGTTGACGGTCAGAAGGAGCACGCCGTCATTGGTCCCGGCGATCGGCACGGCGGCCGAAATGAAGGGCGTGCCTTCGGGTGCCCGCCTCACGTCGGTGACCGGTATTCCGGTCGCGAGCGCCGCCGCCGCCTCGGGCCAGGCCTGAACCCTGTCGGGGGAGGGCGGCTGGAACACCGGCGGCCGCTTGGCTCCGACGATGGCATCGAAGCCGTTGTCGAGCGCCCGGGCCACTCCGCGGTACCAGGCCTCGTCGGCAGGGTTGCGAAGCTCGTAGGTGGGAGCGCTGCCGCTCCAGCTGTCGGTCACCTTGGCGCCGGACGGGTCATAGACTCGAAGCCTCGTCCCCGAATCCTGGCCGAGGCGGACGAGGGCGTTGGGCCAGGCCCGAGCGGGGAGCGCCGAAAGCATGTGCGAGATCATCACCGCCTCGGTCTGCGCCTGGTCGATTCGTGCCTGGGTGAGCCGTCCCCGGAAGCTGTCGAGATAGAAGAGGCTCCCGGCCAGGATGAGGATCGCGAAGATGTTCACGGCGAGGATTCGCTGGCGAAGCGACAGGCGCTTCGACCAGCTCAGCCGAAGGTCGCGATCGTCACTCCTCGCCAAAGCGGTATCCGACTCCGTAGAGGGTCTCGATCGCCTTGAACTCGCCATCGACCTGGCGGAACTTCCGGCGCATCCGCTTGATGTGGCTGTCGATCGTGCGGTCGTCGACATAGATGTCGTCCTGATAGGCGATATCCATCAGCTGGTTTCGCGACTTGACCACCCCTGGCCTCTGGGCGAGCGCCTCCAGGATCATGAATTCGGTCACGGTTAGGGTGACGTCGCGGCCGTCCCAGCGGACCCGATGCCGGGCCGGATCCATGACGAGCCTTCCGCGCACGATCTCTTCGGCCGATGCCTCCTCGGCTTCCTCGATCGGGCGGCTCCTCATCTCGGTGCGCCGGAGCACGGCCCGGATTCGGGCGATGAGCAGGCGTTGCGAGAAGGGCTTGGCGATATAATCGTCGGCGCCCATCGCCAGGCCGAGCGCCTC
>CAMPIH010000018.1 GCA_946886275.1 uncultured Sphingosinicella sp. | reverse complement strand
GAGAATCTCCTCGGCCGCCCGGCGATGAAGATAGTCTGCGGCGACTGCACTTCGAGCGGCGCGGTCGCGCCGAAGCCGCCGGAGCTCGCGGTCGAAAGGGGCGTCACGAGTCTGTTCCTGCGGCATCGACTCGTCATAGCAGCCGGGCGGCGCCGGCCAAATGTTCGCCGGGATCGTCCGCGAGCGAACGCTCAATGTCCGGAATCGAACAGAAGCGGGGGCCGCAAACTCCGCTTGCAAGCCGGTGTCGGGCTGGCACGGCTCTTGCTGCAGGGCCGTGGCATGCTTGCCTTACTCTCCGCTTGGCCTCGTCATGGCTTGCCGATAAAAGCCGCAAGGACCATTAAGTGTATTGCGACAATAAGACAGCTGTGCGAGTAAGACCCCGACATGACCGACCATAATTTCGAGCAGATGCGCCGCGCCATGGTGGCGAGCCAGCTCCGCACCACCGGAGTCAACGATCCACGGGTCGTCGCGGCGATGGGCGAGGTGCCTCGCGAGCGTTTCGTTCCGGCGGAACGGTGCGCGGCGGCTTATGCCGATGTCCTCGTTCCGCTCGGACATGGCCGCGAGCTCAACTCGCCGATGGCGCTGGGCCGGATGCTCAGCGAGGCCGGTCTGCGCGGAAGCGAGCGGGCGCTCGTGATCGGCGCCGCTACCGGTTATTCGGCCGCCGTCGTCGCTCGTCTCGCTGCCTCGGTCGTCGCGGTCGAAGAACAGCCGGAGCTGGCGGCGTTCGCTCGATCGGCGCTTGCCGGGACGGGCGTCGAGCTGATCGAAGGGCCGTTGACCAAGGGTCATCCCGCCGGCGCGCCCTACGACTTCATTCTCTTCGACGGTGCGGTCGAGCAGGTGCCTCAGGCGATCGTCGATCAGGTGGCGGATGGCGGCGAGGTTGCGCTGGCTCTCATCGAAGGGGGAGTGAGCCGGCTCTGCGTCGGCCGGGTCGTTGCCGGAGCGTTCGGCACGACCGCCTTTTCGGATGCCGCCGCGGCGGTGCTTCCGGGCTTCCAGAAGGCCCGGACATTCAATTTTTGAGAGACGGAGTGAGAGTGATGCGGGGAGGGTTGTTGGCGGCGGCCGGTGCGGCTGCAATGGCTTGGAGCAGTCTCGCGCTCGCCCAGGCCGAAATCCAGCCGACGGCGGGAGAGGTCGACACGCTTCGTGAAGCGCTGGTCCGGACCTACGCCACCAACCCGACGATCATGGCCGAGCGGGCCCAGCTTCGCGGCACCGACGAAGGCGTCGCTCTGGCGCGGGCGGAGGGCCGTCCGCAGGTTTCGACCAGCGTCGGGCTCAACCAGGATGTCGTCACCCGCAATCTCGGGCGCAACGGCCGCGACCTGAGCGTCGGCGCCGATATCAGCATGCCGCTCTTTTCTGGCGGACGGGTGCGCAATTCGGTGCGCGCGGCCAATGTCAGGGTCGAGGCCGGCAGAGCCGATCTGCGCGCGACCGAAGGCGATATCTTCACCGAGGCGGTCGCTGCCTACATGGACGTGATTCGCGACCGATCGATCGTCGCCCTCAACGAGAATCAGGTGCGGGTCCTGGACACCAACCTGCAGGCCACCCGGGACCGATTCGAAGTCGGCGACCTCACCCGGACCGACGTCGCCCAGTCCGAGGCTCGACTGGCGCTGTCGCGAAGCACTTTGGCCGACGCCGAGGGACGGCTCCGCGCGAGCGAGGAGAATTATCGGCGGGTCATCGGTCTGTTGCCGGCCGATCTCCAGCCGCCGCCGCCACTGCCGAGCTTGCCGGGGACGCCCGACCAGGCGACCCAGGTCGCGCTTGCCAATAATGCCGATCTTCAGTCGATCGTCGCCCAGGCCCGCGCTGCCGGCTTCGACGTCAGGGTCGCGCGCGGATTTCGTCTTCCCACCGTCTCCGCCACGAGCGGCACCCGCTATTTCAACGCCCTCGGCTCCGGCGACGACGGCCTCGCCCCGGGAGCGAATGCGCCGCCCAACAGCACGACCAGCACGGGCATCGGCCTGACCCTTTCGCTTCCGCTCTATCAGGGCGGTGCGGCAAGTGCCCGGGTGAGGCAGGCGCAGGCGATTCGCGGCGCCCTGATCGAGCAGTCGATCGCGGTCGAGCGCAGCGTCGTCTCGAACGCGAGGGCCGCCTTCGCTGCCTATGACGCGGCCAATGACGCGATCGAATCGAACACGATCGCGGTCGCCGCCAACGAGCTTGCGCTCGAGGGCACGCGCGCCGAGCAGACGGTCGGCACCCGCAACATCCTCGACGTGCTCAACGCGGAGCAGGAGCTCCTCAATGCCCAGGTCGCGCTCGTCACCGCCCGCCGCGACGCCTATGTCGCCGGTTTTCAGCTGCTCAACGTCATGGGCCTGGCCGAGGCCGAGGACCTCAATCTGGACGGCGGCGCGCTCTACGACCCGACGGTCAATTACGAGCGCTATGCCGACAGCTGGTCGGATTGGAACGACGGCCCGCCGGTTCGCGCGGTTTCCACGCGAACCGCGCCGGCTGACGCAAACAGCCCCGTGACACAGCTTCCCCAATAGGTAATAAAAGCGCTCGGTTATGGGCGATATTCAACAGGATCCGTCGATGGAGGAGATACTGGCCTCCATCAAACGGGTGATTGCCGACGACGGGGCGGCCGCGGCCGCGCGCGCCCGGCGTTTGCCGCGAGCGGAGGCCCCGCCTGCGGATCCCCCGGGCGACGACGACGTGCTCGAGCTCGACGACCCGGTGTCGGACGCCACCGGACTGATGTCCAGCGATGCCGCCGACGCCAGCCGGCAGAAGCTGGCGGCCTTGTCGGCGCTCCGCCAGCGCGAGGAATCGGCGCCCGACACAGGCGCGCTCGACGCCGTGGTCCGGGAAATGCTCCGGCCGATGCTGAAGGATTGGCTGGACGAGCATCTGCCGGAGATCGTCGAGGAGCTCGTCACCCGCGAGATCGCTCGAATCACGCGCCGCCCCTAGTCTTCGCAGCGATCGGCGAGGCCGCGCAGCGGCGGCCACCATTGTCATCGTCCGTCCCGCCGTTATGAGCGCGGCATGACCGAATTGCCGAAGACCTTCGACCCGGCCGCGATCGAGTCGCGCTGGTACTCTCTTTGGGAAGAGCAGGGGCTGTTCCGGCCCGAGCGTCCCGAAGCGGATCCCTTCACCATCGTCATTCCGCCGCCCAACGTCACCGGCTCGCTCCATATCGGCCACGCCCTCGACATCACCCTCCAGGATGTCCTCACCCGCCATGCCCGGCTCAAGGGCAAGGACGCTCTGTGGGTGGTCGGCACAGACCATGCCGGGATCGCGACCCAGATGGTGGTCGAGCGCAATCTGGAGAGCCAGGGCGTCCGCCGCGCCGATCTCAGTCGTGAGGCTTTCGTCGAGCATGTCTGGGAATGGAAGGCCCAGTCCGGCGGGGCGATCACCCGGCAGCTGCGCCGGCTCGGCGCTTCGTGCGACTGGGCGAACGAGCGGTTCACGATGGATCCCGGCTTTTCCGCGGCGGTGACCCGTGTCTTCGTCCAGCTTCACCGCGACGGCCTGCTTTATCGCGACAAGAGGCTGGTCAACTGGGACCCCAAGTTCGGCACCGCCATTTCCGATCTCGAGGTCGAGACGAAAGAGGTCCAGGGTCATTTCTGGCACCTGGCCTATCCGCTGGAGGATGGCAGCGGCGCGATCCGGGTGGCGACGACGCGGCCCGAGACGATGCTCGCCGACATGGCCGTCGCGGTTCATCCCGAGGATGAGCGCTATCGCGACCTCGTCGGCCGAAAGGTGCGGCTGCCGATAACCGGCCGGCTCGTCCCGATCATCGCCGACGAACATGCCGATCCGGAGCTCGGCTCCGGCGCGGTCAAGATCACGCCCGGCCATGACTTCAACGATTTCGAGGTCGGCAGACGCGCCGGAATGAAGGCCGTCGAGATGCTCAACATGCTCGATTCGCAGGCGCGGGTCGTCCAGACCGAGGACGGTCTCGTGCCGGACGAGCTGATCGGCCTCGATCGCTTCGACGCGCGCCGCCTGGTGGTCGAGCGACTGGAGCAATCGGGCGCTCTCGAACGGGTCGAGGAGCGGGTGATCCAGCTTCCCTATGGCGACCGCTCCGGAGTCGTCATCGAGCCCTGGCTCACCGACCAATGGTATGTCGATGCCGAGACTTTGGCGAAGCGGCCGATCGAGGCGGTTCGCTCCGGCGAGATCAAGGTCGTCCCGAAGACCTGGGAGAAGACCTGGTTCAACTGGCTCGAGAACATCCAGCCCTGGTGCGTCTCGCGCCAGCTCTGGTGGGGGCATCAGATCCCTGCCTGGTACGACGATCAGGGCAACGTCTTCGTCGCCGAGACGGAGGAGGAAGCAATGCGCGACGCGGGCGACCGGCCGCTTCGCCGCGATTCCGACGTTCTCGACACCTGGTTCTCGTCGGCGTTGTGGCCCTTCGCCACCCTGGGCTGGCCCGAGCAGACCGACATGCTTCGGCGTCATTATCCCAACGACGTCCTCATTTCGGGCTTCGACATCATCTTCTTCTGGGATGCCCGAATGGCCATGCAGGGCTATCACTTCCTGGGCGAGCGACCGTGGAAGACGCTCTACCTTCATGGCCTGGTCCGCGACTCCAAGGGCCAGAAGATGTCCAAGTCGAAGGGCAATACGGTCGATCCGCTCGGAATCGTGGAACGCTACGGCGCCGACGCCCTTCGATTCACGCTGGCAGCGATGGAAAGCCAGGGCCGCGACATCAAGCTCGATGAGAAACGGGTCGAAGGCTATCGCAACTTCGCCACCAAGCTGTGGAACGCGGCGCGCTTCTGCCAGGCCAACGGGATCGGCGCTTCGAAGGCGATCGAGCCGCCACGCGCCGAGCTCCCGGTCAATCGCTGGATCGTCGGCGAGACCGTGAGGACGGTTCAGGCGCTCGACCTCGCGCTTGCCGAGCTTCGGTTCGACGAAAGCGCCAACACTCTCTACCAATTCGTCTGGGCCAGTTTCTGCGACTGGTATCTTGAACTGATCAAGCCGGTCGGAAGCCCCGAGCAGCGGGGCGAGATCGATCCGGAAAGCCGCGAGGTCGCCGCCTGGGTACTCGACCAGATCCTGGTCATGCTCCACCCCTTCATGCCGTTCATCACCGAAGAGCTGTGGAACGCGATGGGCGAGCGGCCCTATCCCCTCATCCTGGCCAAATGGCCCGTGCCCGATGCGCGCGCCTTGGATCCGAAGGCGGGGCCGGAGATCGACTGGCTGATCCGGCTGGTGAGCGGGATTCGTGCCGCCCGGGCCGAGCTCAACGTTCCACCTGGGGCGAGACTGCCGCTTCATGTCCGCGACGGCTCCGACGAGACGGCAAGCCGGCTCAAGACCCATGAGGCCGCGATCCGCCGGCTCGCGCGGATCGAGTCGATCAGCGGCGGTCCGATCGGGGGCGGCGCGGCTCAACTCGTGGTCGACGAAGCGACGTTCGTGCTTCCGCTCGAAGGCGTCATCGACCTGGTGGCGGAGCGGAACCGCCTCGCCAAGGCCGCCGAGGCCGCCGAGAAGGAGCGAGATTCGCTGGCGGCGCGGCTGGCCAATCCCACTTTCGTCGAGCGAGCCAAGCCGGAGGCGGTGGAAAAGGCCCGAGCCGACCATGCCGAGAAGGCATCGGACGCCGAAAAGTACCGGGCGGCGCTAGCGAGACTCGGCTGAGACGATCCGAACGGGTTGAGGACAATCCGCGGGAACGACGACCTCGATCGCCCGTTCCGCGACTTCCGCCACGACCGGGGTCTTGGCCAGCACTTCGCCGTCGATCGAGATTCGCTGCCGCGGGCGGGCATCGATGTGGAGGCGATGGGCGTGAAATTCCTCGGTGACCGAATGCCGCGCCGGAAGCTTCCAATATTTGGCGAACCAGTCCCAGATCAGCCGAAGGCTGCTTCGCCCGGTCACCGCCTGGACGACGATCTGGCCGCTGTCGACATTGGCCTGCTCGACAAGCTCGACTCCGCCGTGGAAGGAGCCGTTGGCGATCCGCACCTCGGTCGCCCAGATCGTCCTTTTCTGCTCGCCATCGTCGATCGTCAGCCTGAAGGGATGGAATCGGGCGAGGCAATAGATCGCCCAGAGGAGATAGCCGATTCGCCCGAGATAGCGCTTCAGCTTCGGAGGAATGCCCTCGCCGATCATCGGTGACAGGCCCATCGCGGCGCAATTGGCGAAATAATCGCCGTCGATGACTCCGAGATCGATCCGGCGGCGCTTGCCGGTAGCGATGACCTGGATGGCGCCGTCGAGATCGAGCGGAATGCCAAGGGTCCGGGCAAAGCTGTTGGCCGTGCCGAGCGGCAGGAGCGCGAAAACGCAGTCGCGGTCGACCACCTCGTCGACGGTGCACGACAGGGAGCCGTCGCCGCCGCCGACGATGACCATCGGCGCGCCGCTCCTGACTGCCTCCTGCATTGTCGGGATCAGCTGCTTCGGGTCGCGAACGGCATGGCGGGCGATCAGCTCGATTCCCGCCTCTCTCAGCTTGACGACGGCCTGCCGGAACAGCGCTCGCCCCCTTCGGGAATGGGCGTTGACGACGAGCACGGCCTGGCGCGGGACGGGTTTGGGAGAAGACACGCGCGACCAACACATTTCGCCGCGGGAATGTCCATCCGGTGCGGTCTGAACGGCCTACATGACCGTGTCGGCGAGATTGGAACGATATTTGGTGTTGGTCTGCCGATCGGTCATCTCGATATAGACATAGCTGGGCGGGATCGTGCCTTCAGGCGTGGCGAACCAGATCGATCCCAGGTTGGCCGCTTGGCCGAGAGCACAAAAGCCGTAGAGACGGCGGCGGGTCCGGCCGTCGAAGAAGTCGATCCACGTTCTGGAGGCATTGGTATTGGTTCCGCAGGGCGGCAGGTGCGGGGCGGCGGCGAACAGCGCGTCCGGATATTGGTCCTTGTTCAGGACGTCATAGCGGTAGCGAACGAAATTTCCGCCGGCCGTGGAATAATGTTCGATGCCGGTGAGATAGAGGAGCGGGTTGGGGAAGGGCTGCTGCGCCGGGGCAGGAGAGGCGAGCCCCATGAAAGCGGAAGCGAAGAGCGCCGCCAGCATTGCCCCGGATTTGATGGCCTTCATCGGCTGCCCCTCTTGTCTCGTCAGGCACCGCGATGACGAAAATCAATCAGCAGCGCCTCATTTCGGATGGACAATGACATCCGACGCCGAGCGATTCAAGCGATCCCAGTCGCGGCTTTGCAGGCGGTGCGGGCCGGGCTAGTAGCTTCCAATGTCCGCCGCTTTTCCCGCCGTTCGACTTCGCCGTACGCGCTCGGCCGCCTGGTGCCGAGCGCTCGTCGCGGAGACAGTGATGACCCCGTCCGACCTGATCTGGCCGCTCTTCATCACGGAAGGCGAAGATGTCGAAGAGCCGATCGCGACCCTTCCGGGCGTCTCCCGCTGGTCGGTAGACGGAATAGCGAAACGGGCGCGCGAAGCGCGCGAGCTCGGCATTCCCTGCGTGGCTCTGTTCCCGAACACGCCGGGCCGGCTCCGAAGCGTCGACGCACGCGAGGCGCTGAACAGCGACAATCTCATCTGCCGGGCGATCAAGGCGGCAAAGGAAGCAGCGCCAGAAATCGGTGTTCTGACCGATGTCGCCCTCGATCCCTATAGCGCCGACGGTCATGACGGCGTGACCGACCAGGCCGGCTATGTCCTCAACGACGCCACTGTCGAGATACTCGCCCGCCAGGCCCTGGTTCAGGCGGAAGCGGGCGCCGACATCGTCGCCCCTTCGGACATGATGGACGGACGAGTCGGCGCCATTCGCTCGGCGCTCGAGGGCGCTGGTCACGTCAACGTCCAGATCATGTCCTATGCCGCCAAATATGCGAGCGCCTTCTACGGCCCGTTCCGCGACGCCGTCGGATCCGGCGGTCTGCTCAAGGGCGACAAGAAAAGCTATCAAATGGACCCGGCCAATGCGGTCGAGGCCCTTCGCGAGGTCGCCCTGGACATTGCCGAAGGGGCCGATCACGTGATGGTCAAGCCTGGCCTGCCTTATCTCGACATCATTCGCCGCGTCAAAGAACGCTTCGAAGTCCCTGTTTTCACTTATCAAGTTTCCGGCGAATATGCGATGATCGAAGCGGCTGCCGCAGCCGGGGCGGGGGACCGGGACAAGCTCCTTCTCGAAACTTTGATGGCGTTCAAGCGCGCCGGCTGCTCCGGCATTCTCACCTATCACGCGCCTGTCGCGGCACGTCTGCTCGCCGCATGAGCGAAGAGGCCTTGCCGAAGGCGGCTGCGGCGAAGCGGGTGGACGAGCGTTATGCGCGTCCCTTGTTCCTGGCGACGATCGTCCTGGGATCGTTCCTACTGTTCCTGACCCAGCCGATGATTGCCCGGATGGCGCTTCCGCGCGTCGGCGGAGCGCCCGCCATCTGGAACAGCGCGATGCTCGTCTACCAGCTGCTTCTGCTGGGCGGCTACGCTTATGCGCACTGGCTGTCGCGGCTTCGGCCGCGAAAGCAGATCGGAATCCATATCGCCTTGTTCGGCCTGGCGGCCTTGTGGCTACCGATCGGGCTCACCGAGGCGCTCCCGCCGGTCGAGGGCGAACCGGCCTTCTGGGTTCCCTGGTTCCTTCTGAGCTCGATCGGGCCGCTTTTCTTCATCGTCTCGGCCCAGGCGCCGCTGATGCAGCGCTGGTATGCCCTGGAGACGAGCAGGGGCGATCCCTATCCCCTTTATGCCGCGTCCAACCTCGGCAGCTTCGCCGGCCTCATCTCCTATCCGCTGGTCGTCGAGCCGCTCCTGTCGCTCCAGCAGCAGAGCTGGCTGTGGTCGGTCATCTATGCGCTGCTCGTGCTTCTCGTCGTGATCTGCGCCTTCACCGTCCCTGCCGACGCCGTCGAGGTCACCCCGGCGAAGGCGACCCCTTCGCCGACTCTTCGCGAGACTCTGTACTGGGTGGCGCTGGCGGCGGTGCCGTCCGGCCTGATGCTGTCGACCACCACCCATCTCACGACCGATATCGTCGCCATGCCCTTGCTGTGGGCGTTGCCGCTCGGCCTCTACCTGCTGAGCTTCGTGATCGCCTTCGCGGCCCGCCGCGGCCCGGCGGCTCTCATCACCGTGGTCGCCCCACTGATCATCCTCATCGCCGGCGGCCTGGCCTTCAGCGACGGCAGCCGCAATCCCTTCTTCTCGGCGACTTTGGGCCTGCTGCTGCTGCTCGCGGTCGCCGTCGCCCTCCATGGTGAGCTGTTCCGGCTTCGTCCCGCGGTCGACCACCTCACCCGCTTCTATCTGGCGATGTCGTTCGGCGGCATGCTCGGCGGTCTGTTCTGCGCGATCGTCGCCCCGCTGCTGTTCGACTGGGCCTATGAGCATCCGCTTCTGATCCTGGCCGCGGCCGTCCTGGTCCCTCAATATGCGCTGGTGCCCTGGCCCGCGCGCTTTGCTCGGATCCTGCTCTTCCTGGTTCCGGCCGTCGCCTTCGGCGTGTCCTATGCCTCGGAGCGCGGCTATTTCGGCTATGACCAGACGAGCACGATGATCGGAAGCATCATCGTCTCGCTGCTGGCGCTGGCCTGCCTCGGCCGGCGCTGGTCGTTCGCCGCGGGGCTGGCGGCGCTCATGCTCAGCTATGGCGGCTGGTCGACCCTCGAACGCTCCACCGAAAATGCCCGGACACGCTCCTATTTCGGGATTTACGACGTCTACGTACGGCCGGACGGCTCGGCCCGGGTCCTCACCCACGGGACCACGCTCCACGGCATCCAGAATCTCGAGCCGGGACTGGAGACGGTGCCGACCAGCTATTATGCCCGCCGTTCGGGGGTGGGGCTCACCTTGTCGGGCGCAGAAGCCCTGTTCGGACCCCGGGCACGGATCGGCGTCGTCGGTCTCGGAAGCGGCACCTTGTCCTGCTATGCGCGACCCGGCCAGCAATGGACCTTCTTCGAGATCGATCCGGCGATGATCGACGTCGCCCGAAACCGCTTCACCTTCATCAGCCAGTGCGCGCCGCAGGTGCGGATCGTCCTCGGCGACGCCCGGCTGAGCCTCGCCAATCAGCCGGCAAATTCCCTCGACGTGCTTGCAGTGGATGCCTTCTCCTCGGACGCGGTGCCGATGCACCTGCTGACCCGTGAAGCGCTCGCCGTTTACGGACGCGCTGTTCAGCCCGACGGGATCGTCCTGTTCCACATCTCCAACCGCTATCTCGATCTCAAGCCGGTGATCGCCGACATCGCCGCCCGGGGCGGCTGGCATTCGCAATTGCTTCAGTACGTGCCGACCGAGGATGAGGAGATATTGAACAGCACCGTCTCCGTCTGGATCGCCTTGTCGCGAAGCCAGGAGACTCTCGACCGGCTTCTCCAGCTCAGCGGCGACGACAGCGAATATTGGGAGATCCTGCCGACCACTCCGGGCTTTTCGGGATGGAGCGACGATCATGCCTCGATCCTGCCGATCATCAATTATGACAGTTTCCTGCCCGGATCATGATCGAGACCGAGCGCCTGATCCTCCGCGACTGGACTGAAGCGGACATCGAGCCTTTCGTTCGCCACACCAATGTCCCGGCGGTCATGAAGTGGCTCGGTGGCGTCAAGCCGCCAGAGGAAGCGCGAACGATCATCCGGTCGCGGCTCATGCGCTGGCAGGAGGAGCGCGGCTTCACCCTCTGGGTGGTGGAACGAAAGGAGGATGGTGAGCTGCTCGGCTTTTGTGGCCTCAAGATCGCCGACGATTCCAGCTCGCCTTTCGTCGGGGAGTTTGAGGTCGGCTGGCGGCTTCGCGAGGATGCGTGGGGACGCGGCTACGCCAAGGAAGCCGCGGCCGCGTCGATCGACTTCGCCTTCGATCGACTGGCGGCGGAGCGGGTGGTCGCGATCACCTTTCAGCAGAACGTCGCGAGCTGGGGATTGATGAAGCGGCTGGGAATGACCCGCCGTCCCGAGCTCGATTATGACGACGTCCGATTTCCCGATCTCAATCCGACGATCGTCTATGCGGTTAGTCGCGAGGAGTGGCGGCGATGAGCCTGATCACCTTCGAAGGCCGGTCGCCGAAGATCGACCCCGACGCCTTCGTTGCCAGTGGTGCGCGACTGATCGGCGATGTGGAAATGGCTGCAGAATCGAGCGTCTGGTACAATTGCGTCCTCCGAGGCGACATGAACCGGATCCGGATCGGCGCCCGAAGCAACATCCAGGACGGCAGCGTCATCCATGTCGATCCGCCTCGGGCCGGCGGCCCGGATGAAGGCTATCCCTGCCTGATTGGAGAGGAGGTCCTCATCGGCCATCTCGCCATGGTCCATGGCTGCACCTTGCGGGATCGCGCTTTCGTCGGCCTTGGCGCGATCGTCATGGACGGTTGCGAGATCGAAAGCGACGCCATGCTCGCCGCCGGTGCGATGCTGACCCCCGGCAAGCGCATTCCCTCCGGCCAGCTGTGGGCGGGGCGACCGGCCCGCTATGTCCGCGACCTCGGAGAGGCCGACCTCGCCGCGATGCGCCAGGGGGTGGCCCATTATGTCGAGCTCGCCCGGCGTCACGCCGCGGCGCATCGGCCAGGCTGATCGATCGGACTCACCTGAACGCTTCTAGCCGGCGATGAGCGCCTTCAGCCGGTCGAGCCGCGATTGCTGATCGACGGCGAGGCGATCGACGACGGCGATGGCCGAGTCCAGGGCTGCCTGGTCCCCGACGCTCGTCGGCAAATCGCTTCGCTCCAGAGCCAGCCGGTCGAGATCGGCGCGCGCCAGGGTCGTCCCTGCACGCGCCGCTTCGGCCCGGGAAACCTCTTCCTGGGCCGCGATCCAGCTGTCGGTCCGGGCTTGTCCGGCAGATCTTGCGGCGGCTGCCGCGGGCCCGAACGCCGCCTCGAACGCTTCGTCTCCCTGTCGGGCCTGAGCGACCAGTTCGCCGATCCGCCCGCGAAGAGCCGGATCGTCCGGGACCAGCGGCATGACCCGGACCGGTTCACCCAGCGGCTGGCGCTCGACGTCGCGCTGGGCGAGGGAAGGGAAGGGCCCTTCGGCCATGCAGGCGCCCGCCAGCAATGGCGCGAGGAGGGCGGAGGCGAGCCGGGAAAAGCGCTTCATCCTCCCCTCACTATGCGTGCGGCCGGCGTCCGGCAACGGGGCTTGCGCCACATCGAGCCAGCCCCTATGTCGCCACTTCCGCGCGCCCGTAGCTCAGCTGGATAGAGCACCAGACTACGAATCTGGGGGCCGGAGGTTCGAATCCTTCCGGGCGCGCCATTTCCCAACAAACCCAAACGCATGCCTCGGCCAACTCGAACTGGTCTGAACCCGTCAGGCCGGATCGAGCGAGGCGTGAATTCCGCCGCTGATGCATTCATGCTAAAGTCGGCATCGCCGGCAGAGGGGTGGTCGAGGGTGGGACGGGACGTGTTGACCAGGATCATGACAGCGGCTCTTGCGCTTGCGGCTGCACCGGTGGCGGCGCAGCCGGGTGCGATCGGTCCGGGCTCGGCGATCGCGGCGGAGCTGACCACCAACGACGTCCAGCGGCGCTCCGGCAAGTTCGAGGACGTCTATCAGCTCCAGGGGCGACGCGGCGACCGTCTCGATCTTCGCCTGGCTTCCGCGGATTTCGATTCCTTCCTCCTCGTCTCGGGCCCCGACGGCTTCAGCCTGTCGAACGACGACGAGGGCGGGGGAAGCACCGACAGCCGGCTCGTGATCGAATTCCCGGCGGACGGACTCTATCGGGTCGCCGTCACCACTTTCCGGCCAGGCGAAACGGGCGCCTACCGATTGGGTGCGTCGACTCCTTCCGCCGATGTCGCTTCGACCATGGCAGAACCGGCCGAGTCCATCGCCATCGGCACGGCACTGACCGGCCGTCTCGAGGAGAGTGACGCTCGGCTCGGTTCGGGCGAGTTTATCGATCGCTATCGTTTCACCGGTCGCCGCGGGCAAAGGGTGACCGCCTCGGTCAACTCGGGCGAGTTCGATACCTTCCTGATCCTTCGCCGGCCCGACGGGAGCCAGGACGGCAATGACGATCTTCGCGCCGAAGCGGGCGCGTCGACGAACAGCCGGCTCGACACGGTCCTCGCCGAAGACGGCGACTATGTCCTGACCGTCACCTCATACCGACCTGGCGAGATGGGCAAATACCGCCTCACGCTGGCACCGAGCGCCGGCCATCCGCGCCAGATCGGCGTTCGTTCGGGACCACGCGTTCTGGCGCTGCTCGTCGGGGTTTCCGATTATGGCGCGCGGGTGAACCCGCTGCCGAACACGGACGAGGATGCGCGCATGCTCTTCGCCGGCCTTCGGAGCGCCGGCCTGCTCCATCCGGCGAGCCGGATCCTCACCAACGGCGAGGCGACGACCAAGTCGGTTTCGGCGGCCTTCGCCGAGGCGGCGGCCCAAGCCGGGCCCGACGATCTGTTCCTGTTCTTCTTCTCCGGACATGGCGACCAGCTGGATGTGCCCCGAAGCTCGGCGGAACTGGACGGCCGAAGCGAGACGATCGAACTATATGACGCGGCGATGACCGATGCCGAGCTCGGCACCTTGTTCTCGTCCGTGGACTCACGAATGGCCCTGGTCGCGATCGACGCCTGCTTCGCCGGCGGATTTCGCAACCTGATCGACCGGCCCAACGTCATCGGTCTGTTCAGCTCCGAGGAGGATCTGACCAGCCTGGTGGCGAGCCAGTTCAAGGCGGGAGGCTTCCTGTCCTATTTCCTTCGCACCGGATTGTCCGGCGGAGCGGACGACGATGGCGACGGGATCGTCACCGCCGGCGAGCTCACCACCTATGTCCGAAGGCGCTTCCGCCGCGAGGGCGATATCCCAGCCAGCACGCGCGAGAACGAAGCCAATTTCCAGAACCTCGTCATCGAACGCGGCGGCGTCCATATCGACGACGTCGTCGTTCGGCTCGCCGACGGGGTCCAGCTGACGTCGGCCAACTCGCCTCTTCCGCAACCGGACGGCGGATCGCCCGAAACGAAGCGTCCGCAGATACGAGAAGACTAGGATCGGCAACCGTGCGCCTGCCATCCGCGTTTGACCGGGAGGAGGCGATATGACCGACAAGGCCGATTCCAGAAACAAGCTTCCGCTTCACGATGAGGCGATGGCGCGAGCGAAATGGCGCGGCGGCGAAACGCTGCTTCGAAGCGGCAGGGACGAAACGAGCTTGCCGGCCAGCGAAGCCGACGATGCAGGCGCCTCAGCGACCGTGGCGGATGAAGATGGCCGGCCGGGTCGCGGCCGAGCTGGAGATTTTCCGCCGTCCGACTGAACTCGGCTCAAACGTGCTCGGGCTTTCCCTTGCGCTTCGTCGAAGCCATCTTCTCGAGCTCCTTCTCGGACATCGAGGAGACCATCTGCTTGGACGCACCCTTGAGCTTTGACTTCGGCGTGTCCCCACGCTTGGCCGACAAGGCGGCACCGGCGGCTTTCTGTTGAGAGGCTGATTTGGCAGGCATGGCCCATCTCCTTCGCCGGTGAAAACAATCTCCGCCGAACGACGGTTCCGGGAGGGATCGGGTCTAGGGGAGGGCGGAAAGCTCAAGCAGATCGTAAAGGCCGTGCCGAGCCTCCTCGATCCGGTCCCAGAGGCCGGCATCCTCGAGGTCTCCCGGCGCGATCTGGTCGGGCCAGAGGCGGCCGATCAGGTCGGCGATCCGATCGAGCTTCTGATCGTCGACCAGAAATCGGGGATCGACAGTGGATGGATCGGCGACGACCCGGAGGCGGAGACAGGCGGGGCCGCCGCCATTGGCCATCGACTGGCGGACGTCGACGACGCACAGCCGGCGGATCGGGCCGTTGCCGCCCACCATCGTCTCGAGCCAGGACCAGACGCTGAGAGTCTCACGCGCTTCCTCGGGCACGACCAGCGCCATGATCCCGTCCGGCAGGGTCACCAGCTGGGCATTGAACAGATAAGATCGGATCGCGTCTTCGAGGCTGACCACTGAGGCCGGGACCTCGACGATCTCGAGCTCCGGCAGCAGCCGCTTGAGCGCAGCGTAAAATCCGGGGCGGTCCTCGAACGCCTGCTCGTGGGCGAAGAGCACGTTCTCGTTCGCCACCGCGACGACATCGTTGTGAAAGGCGCCTGCAGCGATCGCCGCCTCGGACTGGGCGACGAACAAGGTCCGCTCCGGATCGACCCGGTTCAGCCGGGCCACGGCTTTCGACGCCTCCAGATGCTGACGCGCGGGGAAGGCGCCACCGCTTATGCCGTAGACGAATATCTCGACTCCGGTTTCGCCATGGCTCGGGCTGAGCCGCATATGGTTGGCCGCGCCTTCGTCACCGAAGGCCGCCGGTACCGGTGCGTGGACCGCGAAATGACGTTCGTCGGCGAAGGCAAGCTCGAGCTGGGCCAAGGTCGCCGGCCATTCATGGCTGCGATGCGCCATCGTCCGGAGATTGGCGACCGTCAGGTGGCATCGGCCGTCGGCGGTGTCCGGGGCGGGGGAGACGGTCGCGGCATTGGCGGCCCACATCGCCGACGCCGAGAAAGCCGCCGGGCGAAGCGTGTCGGGTACCTCTTCGATGCTCGTCCCGAGCGATTCCAGCCATATTCGGTTCGGACGGCGGTGCGGCAGCAAAAGGCCCTGGGCGAGGCCAAGGCCGAGATTGTGACGCATCTTGTCGATGCCCTGGAGCGCCGCCGCTCTCGGATAGGCGATCATGCCCTTGTTGGTGGTCGAGGCGAGATTGCCGAGGCTCAGCCCCGAATAATTGTGACTGGGCCCGACAATGCCGTCGAAATTGATCTCGACCAACTCCACGCTCAGCGCCCCATGGCGAGGAGCGTCGAGCCGGAGCCGATCTCGAGCATCGACGCCGCCTTGGAGTCGATCGAGACATGCCCGTCGACGCCTGTCGATACCCGGCCATAGCAGGCCGAGAAATCGCGTAGCCGGCCGGAGGCCACCATCATCTTCTGCCCGTCCTCGGGAGTCTCGGAATCCACGGCATCGACCACCAGCTCGCGCGATTCACGGATCGTCCGGATAGTGTCGGTTTCCGCCGACATCGTCGGCCCGCCGTCGAAGATGTCGACATAGCCCTGGCAGCTAAAGCCCTCGTTTTCGAGCATTTTCATCGCCGCGCGGCCGGACGGATGAGGAACGCCCATCACCGCCCGGGCATTGTCCGGGAGCATTGCCGTATAGATCGGGGTCTTGGGCATCAGATCGGCGATGAAACGGGTGCCGTGGGCGCCGTTGAACGTGTCGGCTTCCTGGAATGTCATTCCGAAGAAGCGGCCGGCAATGGCGTCCCAGAAAGGAGAACCGCCTTTCTCGTCGATCACTCCGCGAAGCTCCGCCAGCACCTTGCCGGCGAACCGCTCCCGGTGGAGCTTGATGAACAGATAGCGGCTTCGCGCCAGCAGCACTCCGAGGCCGCCGGCGCGCTCGTTGGGATGAAGGAACAGTCCGCCGACCTCGGAGCAGCCTTCGAAATCGGTGCAAAGGGTCAGCATCTCGGCGCGGAAGGTCCGGCCGAGCTCGGGCGACGACTGGGTGAGGGTGCTGATCCGGTAGCTGTAGAAAGGCTGCTGCAGTCCGACCCGGCTGAACACCTGGCAGGTACCCCTGATCTGGCCGGTGTCGACATTCTCGAGAACGAAGACGAACAGGTCGCCTTCGGGCGCGTCTTCCTGTCGAGCGAAGGCGTCGTCGGAGCGGGCGAGCTTGGCCACCAAGGTGCCCTTGTCCGCCGGCAGGTTGGTGAAGCCGCCTCCGGTCAGCTTGGCCATTTCATAAATGGCCTGGAAATCCTCGTTCCGAGCCGGCCTCACCCTGAAACTCAAATTCCGTCTCCCTGCGCAAGCCTGAGGATCGTCAGCGCCGAAAGCTGAGCTCGCTCGACGAGGCTTTCGGCGATGAGATATTCCTGGTCGGAATGGATGGCGCCGCCGCGAACGCCCATCGTGTCGACCACCGGCACGCCGCAGGCGGCGATGTTGTTGCCGTCGCACACGCCGCCGGTGGAGCGCCATTGAATCACCTGGCCGAGATCCGCACCGCAATCGCGGACGAGTTCGAAGAGTTTTTCCCCTTCCCGGCTCAAGGGCTTGGGCGGTCGCCCAAAACTGCCGTGAACATGGATTTTCACATCATGTTCGGCCGACACTTCGGCCACCGCTTGGTCGATCACCGCCCGTGCCGCATTCTCGTCCGCCGGAGTCGCCGGGCGCAAATTGACCCGAAGCACGGCCTTGTCGGGAACGACGTTGTTCGGCCCGCCGCCGTCGATCCTGGCCGGATTGACGCTGAGGCCTGCCCGCCTCGCCGAAGCGAGGCGAAGGGCCAGATCGGCGGCCGCGACCAGAGCGTTGCGGCCCTGCTCGGGATTGCGTCCGGCATGGGCGCTCCGTCCTTCCACGAAGAGCGAGAAATTGCCGCTTCCCGGCCTCGCTCCGGCGAGCGTGCCGTCCGGAAGCGCCGAAGGTTCATAAGTGAGCGCGGCGCGCTTGCCCGCCGCGGCGGCGGCGATCAGCGCGGCGGAGCCGGGCGAGCCGACCTCCTCGTCGCTGTTGATCACTACCTCATAGCCAAATGTCGCTGCCGCTGGCGATCGCTCGACGGCTTGCAGGGCCGCGAGCATGACCGCGATTCCACCCTTCATGTCGGCGACTCCGGGGCCGCCCAGAATCCCCTCTTCACGCCAGAAGACCTGCTGGAATTCGTGATCGGCCCCGAACACCGTGTCCATGTGGCCGGTGAAGAGGAGCTGGATCGGAGCGTCCGGGCGAACCTCGATATGAAGGTTGCGGCCGTGTTCCACCGGCCTCAGCGCGCCGTCCGGCGTCATGACGTCAACCGGGTCCGGCTCGACGAGACGAAGCTTTCCCGGAAGGGAGGAGAAGGCGTCGGCGAGCAGGGAAGCGACCTGGCCGAGCCCGTCGAGATTGCGTGAGCCGCTGTTGACGGCTGCCCAGCGAGTGACCTGGTCGAGCATCGGCGCGGCGGCGCACTGCTCGACCGCTTTAGCTTCGATGTCGGACAGGCCCCGCATGCCCGGGCTCTAGCCCGACCGACGCCGCAAAGCCAACAGGCTCGGCTCGAGCTTCGTCGGCCGAGCTATGGCCTCATGCCTCGATCACAGCCATTGCCCGAAGGCGTCCAGAACATCTTCGTACAATTTCTTCTTGAACGGCACGATGAGGGCGGGGAGCTCGGACGGATCGGCCCATTTCCAGGCCCGGAACTCCGGCTCGGGAGTCTCCAGGTTCACATCCTCGTCGCGACCGAGGAAGCGGGCGAGGAACCAGGTTTGTCGTTGACCGCGCCACGGTTCCTTCCAGACCTTTCCGATGAGATCCTCCGGAAGATCGTAGGTGAGTTCCTCCTTGGCCTGGGCAAGAATCTCGATGAGGTCCGGGCCGATGCCGGTTTCCTCCTCGAGCTCGCGAAGAGCGCCCTGGAGAGGCGCCTCGCCGGGATCAAGGCCGCCTTGCGGCATCTGCCAGGCTTCGATCTTGCTATCGAGCCGCTGGCCGACCCAGACCTGGCGGGCGGAATTGATCAGCATCACGCCGACGGCGGGTCGATAGGCCGGGTCGATCATCGGCCAGCCTCACCGAGCAGAAGCTTCAGCGCGGCGACACATTGCCTTATGTCGTCGTCGGCGGAGGGCAAAGCTCGCCTCAGATTGACGAAACCGTGAATCGTCCCCTCCGCCTCGATATAGTGGGTTCGGACGCCGGCCTGGACGCAGGCGGCGGCATAGGCCCGTCCCTGGTCACGGATCGGATCGAGGCTGGCGGTGACGACGAGGGTCGGCGGCATGCCCTGCTGGCTTCTCGCCAGCGGCGCATAGCGCCAGTCCGTTTTGTCACCGGCATAGCATTGATCGAACCAGTCGATGCTCCCGCCGCTGAGCAGAAAGCCGTCCTCGAACTGGTCCCGGCTGGGATAGTGGCCAATCGGCTCGCTCGCCGGATAGATCGGCCATTGCGCCAGAACGGGCGTCTCGGCCGGCTCGTCGCGCAGAGCGACAGTGACGACGATCGCGAGATTGCCGCCGGCGCTGTCGCCGAACGGCACCAGGCCGGTCACCTCCCGGCCCAGCTCGACCGGACTGGCGGCGAGCCAGCGCGCCGCGGCGATCGCGTCCTCGGCAGCGGCCGGAAAGGGATGTTCGGGGGCAAGCCGGTAATCGACCGCGACGACCGGCAGGTCCATCAACCGGGCGATCTCGGCGCAGAACGGCTCGTGCGTGTCGAGATCGCCCAGGGTGAAGCCGCCGCCATGGCAGAAGACCATCAACGGGCCGGCTTCCCGGCTTTCCCTGGAATCGTAGAGCCTGAGCCGGAGCGGGCCGCCGGGGCCGCTCATCGCCAGGTCGCGGATGACGGCCAGCTCTCCCACTCCGGCGTCGGCGACCCGACGCGATGCATGGAGCATGTTGCGCGCCTCCGCTAGCGGCAGCTCGAACGCCTTCTGGTTCGGCAGCTTGTTCAGATAATCGAGGAACAGGCGAACTTCCGGCCGCACAAAAGGATCGGGCACTGGCAACTCCGTTGAGAAGCGAATCGCTTTCACTATCTAAGGGTCATAGGCGAACCGATCGCCCTCGCCACCGGTTGTGACGGCAGGGCCGCCCGGCTAGGGTGCGGGCCGATATGCCCGCTCGTTAGGACCCAGGAACTGAAGGAAGACGATTTGGCCACGGCCACCCATTATGTGTCGCCCGAAGAGGCGCAATCCGATGCGCCGCTCGAAGCGGTCGTCGTCCGTTTCGCCGGCGATTCCGGTGACGGCATGCAGCTGACCGGCGGCCAGTTCACGCTCTCCACGGCGTTGGCAGGCAACGATCTCGCCACCTTTCCCGATTTTCCGGCCGAGATCAGGGCGCCTCAAGGCACGACGTTCGGCGTTTCCGCTTTCCAGATTAATTTCGGATCCTCGGCGATCGAAACTGCCGGAGACGCCCCGGACGTCCTGATCGCGATGAATCCGGCGGCTCTGAAGGTGAATGTCGCTGACCTCAAGGATGGCGGTCTTATCATCGCCGACGAAGGGGAGTTCGGCGCTCGCAACCTCGCCAAGGCCGGTTATGCCGAAAACCCCCTCGAGGATGGCAGCCTCGCCCGCTGGCAGCTGATCCGCCTCAACATCTCGCAGCTCACCCTCGAAGCCGTGAAGCCGTTCGGCCTCGGCAACAAGGAGGCCCTGCGCTGCAAGAACATGTGGACGTTGGGGCTGGCGCTCTGGATGTTCGATCGTGACCGGAAGCCGATCGAGGACTGGCTCAAGGCCAAGTTCGCCAAGTCGCCGGAGCTTGCCGAGGCGAATATCGCTGCGCTCAATGCCGGCCATGCCTATGGCGAGACCGCCGAGATCGGCGGCCAGGTCCGCCAGCACCATATTGATCCGGCGCCGGCCGAGCCCGGCCTCTACCGCACCGTCACCGGCGCCGAGGCGATCTCGCTCGGTCTCGTCGTGGGCGCTCAGCTGGCCGGCCTGCCGATGTTCTTCGGCGGCTATCCGATCACTCCGGCCTCGGCGATCCTCCATCACCTCTCACGCCTCAAGGAATATGGCGTCACCACCTTCCAGGCCGAGGACGAAATCGCCGCGATCGGCGCCGCCATCGGCGCCAGCTTCGCCGGATCGCTTGGCGTGACCTCGTCGTCCGGGCCCGGAATCGCGCTGAAGGCGGAGGCGATGGGGCTGGCGATCATGACTGAGCTTCCGCTCGTCATCGTCAATTCGCAGCGTGGCGGTCCGTCCACCGGCCTCCCCACCAAGACCGAGCAGTCGGATCTCTACCAGGCAGTCTACGGCCGCAACGGCGACGCGCCGATGCCGGTGATCGCCGCTCGATCGCCGGCCGACGCGTTCGACTGCGCGATCGAGGCGTGCCGGATCGCCACCCAATATATGACCCCGGTCATGCTCCTGACCGACGGCTATATCGCCAATGCCGCCGAGCCGTGGCGAGTGCCGGACATGAGCGGCTATCAGGACTTCCCGGTCCGTTTCCACGAAGATCCGCCGGCCGAAGGGGAGGGCGTCAATCCCTATCGGCGGGACGACAAGCTGGCGCGGGTCTGGATCAAGCCGGGAACGGCGGGTCTGATGCATCGGATCGGCGGGATCGAGAAGAACGTCGGCACCGGCCATATCGACTATGCGCCGGAGAACCATCAGGCGATGACCGACATTCGCGCCCAGAAGGTGCTCGGAGTCGCCGATTCCGCGCCCGAGCAGGAGGTCTGCCTGGGCGAGGCCGGCGGCGCTCTCGCGGTCGTCGGCTGGGGATCCACCTTCGGGCCGATCCACCAGGCGGTTCGGCGGGCGCGGGGCCAGGGCGTGGACGTGTCGCACATCCATATCCGCCACATCTGGCCGCTTCCGCGCAACCTCGGCGATCTGCTCCGATCCTATGACCGGGTCATCGTTCCCGAGATGAACAAGGGACAGCTTAAGACCCTGCTTCGCGATCAATATCTGGTCGACGCCCGCCCCGTCACCAAGGTGTCGGGCCAGCCGTTCAAGATCGCCGAGATCGAGGCTGCGATCGCCGACGCCTTGGCGTGATCGCGCAGGAGTGAAGGTAGCAGAAGATGAATCCGCCCCGATTGATCCCGCTGGTGCTGATGCTGATCCTCGTGGTCGGCCTCATCTATTATCTGAATTGAGGAATTGCCGATGACCGAGCTGGTCAAGCTCACCGCCAAGGATTTCGCCACCGACCAGGAAGTGCGCTGGTGTCCGGGCTGCGGCGACTATGCCGTTCTCAAGGCCGTCCAGCGAACGATGCCGGACCTCGGGGCCGATCCGTCGCGAACCGTGTTCGTCTCGGGGATCGGCTGCTCGAGCCGATTTCCTTATTATATGGAGACCTACGGCTTCCACACGATCCACGGACGTGCGCCGGCGATCGCCACCGGCGTCAAGCTCGCCAACCCCGATCTCGACGTCTGGATCATCACTGGCGACGGTGATGCGCTCTCGATCGGCGGCAATCACACGATGCACATCCTCCGCCGCAATCTGGACTGCCAGATCCTCCTCTTCAACAACGAGATTTATGGCCTCACCAAGGGCCAATATTCGCCGACCTCGCGGGTCGGCACGCGAAGTCCGTCGACTCCGTTCGGATCGGTCGACCGGCCGGTCAGCCCCTGCGCCTTCGCGCTCGGCTCGGGCGCCCGCTTCGTCGCTCGCGGGATCGACGTTCACAAGAATCTTCCGGACGTGCTCAAGGCGGCCCACGCCCACAAGGGTGCGTCGTTCGTCGAGATCTTCCAGAACTGCATCGTCTACAATGACGACGTGTTCGCGCCGTTCAC
>CAMPIH010000017.1 GCA_946886275.1 uncultured Sphingosinicella sp. | reverse complement strand
GCGAGCGGAGGAACTGCTCGTAGCTCTCGCGCTGAACCTCGATCAGGTTCGGCATTTCGGAAACTTCGTGGATGTTTCCGAAGATCTTGCGGATACGCTTGGACGCGGTGGGCCGGGTCTCGGGGGCCGGAGCTGCCTTGGTCGCCATGTGGGTGCTTCTCGCCTTCGCCTGTTGCCGCGGCCGGGCGGGAGCCCGGGGCGGCTGACTGAAAATATGCGCTCAAACGCAAAAAGCCGCGCGATTCCCCCTTGGAATCGGCAGCTTCAGCGTCCTATGAAACCCCAGCCAATCAATGCGTTGAGCACGCTGCGCGACGGCGTACCCTGTTCCGAGAGGCTGTGGTGAGGCGCGCTATTTAGGGAGCCGGGAGAGGGATGTAAAGGCCTTCGGCGAGCCGAATGGCGGACTTCTGCGGCCCGAACCCGGGGTTCGAGCCGGAGCCGAGGCTCCCCCCGCGCAGATCAGTTGGGCGGTTGACCGCGCCGCGCCGCGGGCTAATCATCGCCGCGCGAATAATCATATAAAAGGGGGTGTCTTGGCCAGCCTCGAACTGAGCAACGTCAGCAAGGCGTTCGGCGAGACGCTCGTGCTCGATGACGTCTCGCTCGACATGGAGGCGCGCGAGTTCATCGCCTTCCTCGGCCCCTCGGGAAGCGGCAAATCGACGCTCCTGCGCATCATTGCCGGCCTCGAGACCCTCGACAGCGGCGAAGTCCGCCTCGAGGGCGAGCGGATCGATCAATTGCCTCCCGGCCGGCGTGGCGTGGCGATGGTGTTCCAGCATTATGCGCTCTATCCGCACATGACGGTGCGCGAGAACATGGCTTTCGGTCTTCGCAACGCCGGAATGGCCAAGGACGAGATCGAGAGCCGGGTCGCGGAGGCGGCACGGGTTCTGGAGATCGAAGAGCAGCTCGACAAGAAGCCGGGCCAGATGTCGGGCGGCCAGCGGCAGCGGGTCGCGATCGGCCGCGCGATCGTCAAGCAGCCCAGGCTCTTCCTGCTCGACGAGCCGCTCTCCAACCTCGATGCGGCGCTCAGGATGCGAACCCGGGTCGAGCTCGCCCAGCTCCGCCAGAAGGTCGACGCGGCCGTCATCATGGTGACCCACGACCAGGCCGAGGCGATGACCCTTGCCGACCGGATCATCGTCATGAACGACCGCCGGATCCAGCAGATCGGGCCGCCGATGGAGATTTACAGCCGCCCGGCCAACACCTTCGTCGCCCGCTTCGTCGGCTCGCCGGCGATGACCTTGTTGCCGGCGGAGCTCGTCGACGGCGGGGATCGAGCGAAGGTCAGGCTCGGCGACGGCGCCGAGGTCGAAACCGCCGTGCCGCGCGCGGCGCTTCCCGCGGGCAAGCTCGAGCTGGGTCTTCGCCCGGAGAGCGTGCGGGTCGTCGCGGCGGGGGAGGGGACCACCGACGCCAAGGTGCTTCTGGTCGAGCGGCTCGGTGAGCGCACCCTCGTCTACGCCACGCTCGACGACGGCCAGTCGATCACCGCCGAGGACGTCGGCACGAGCGCGGTCAAGATGAACGACAGGGTCGGCCTCCGGATCGACGGAGCCATGACCCATCTGTTCGGACCGGACGGTGCCGGTCATCACGCCGAGGCCGCCTGATGAACCGGCGCCGACTCGACGGATTCCTGTTCGTCGGGCCCTTTCTCCTGATCTACGCCGTGATCCTCATCTACCCGCTGCTGCTGGGTATCGGGATCAGCTTCCACCGTGCCGACCTGTTCGGCGCCCGCCAATGGGTCGGGCTTGAAAATTACGCCAGGCTCGCTGCCGATCCGGTCTTTCACCATTCGCTTCTCAACACCTTCCAGCTGGCTCTGCTGATCGTGCTGCCCTTGACCCTGATCGCCTTGCTGCTGGCGCTGGCGCTCAATCGCGCGACCCGAACCGCGGCCGTCTTCCGCGGAATCTTCTTCAGCTCGTCGGTCCTGTCGGTGACGATCGTCACCCTGATCTGGCGCTTCATCCTGACCCCCGACGCCGGTCTCCTTGCGGAAGCCGCCACCGCTCTCGGCTACCAGCCGCTGCCCTTCCTCAGCGATCCGGACCTCGTCATTCCGGCCCTCGCGATCACGACGATCTGGTGGTCGCTCGGCTTTCCGATCATGCTTTTCCTGGCGGGGCTCCAGCAGGTTCCTGCCGACATGTACGAAGCCGCCGCGCTCGACCAGGCGAGCCGCTGGACCACTTTCTGGCGGATCACCTTGCCGTCGATCCGGCGAACGCTCGTCCTCGTCATCATGCTGCAGACGGCGGCCCAGCTGCAGCTGTTCGGCCAGGCTCAGCTCCTCACCGCCGGCGGACCGAGCGGCGCGTCGCGACCGGTCGTCCTTTACATCTACGAAATAGCCTTCGGCCGTTGGGAGCTTGGCCTGGCCGTGGCTGCGGCCGAGCTCCTTTTCCTCCTCATCGTCGCCGTCACTTTGCTCCAATATTGGGCGGTCACCCGCCAGGAACCCGAACGATGAGCGGCTCGCCCGCCCGAGCGAGCCTGTCGGCTCCGGCACTGATTGCGGTGACGATCGCCGCGATCATCATGGTGACTCCGCTGTTCTGGACGCTCCTGCTTTCCTTCAAGAGCAATTCGGAGCTGATGCGCGACAGCGCCACTGCCTTCTCGGCGCCCTACACCCTGGAAAATTACCGGGCGATCCTGGGCTCCCAGGTGACCCGCTGGCTGCTCAACAGCCTGATCGTCTCGCTCGGCACCACCGTCGGCGTTCTGATCCTTTGCTCGCTCGCCGGCTATGGCTTCGCCCGCCTCGACTTTCCGTTTCGCCGGACCCTGTTCGTCTTCGTCCTCCTTGGGCTGGCCATCCCCGAACAGGCCGTGATCCTGCCGCGGCATCAGTTCTTCGCCGATCTCGGCCTCCACAACTCCTATACGGGGCTGATCCTGCCGGGGCTCACCGCTTCGTTCGGCGTCTTCTTCATGACCCAATATTTCCGCGCGATCCCGCGCGAGCTCGATGAAGCGGCCTTGCTCGATGGCGCCTCCCACTTCACCTTGTTCTGGAAGGTGCTTCTGCCGCTCACCATCCCGGCCCAGGCGACGCTCGGAGTGTTCACTTTCCTCGGCGCGTGGAACGATTATTGGTGGCCGCTCATCTCGGCGACGACCAGCGACCGATTCACCCTGACGGTCGGCCTGGCGTCGGCCCAGATGAACTATGCACAGACGAGCGGTCTCGGCTTCCTCATGGCCCAGGCCGTCTTCGCCTCGATCCCGATCCTGATCGTCTACATCATCTTCCAGAAGCAGATCGTCCGGGCGATGGCCGGAGCGGCGGTCAGGTGAGAATCGCCGCAATCCTTGCCGCGATGGCGGCACTTGCCGGCTGCGGCAGCGGCGGCGAAGGGACCGAGATCGTCGTCCAGCGCTTCTTCGGAGAATGCGGCGCGGTCTACGGGCAGACGGTCGACGTTTCCGCCGCCGAGGGCGAGTGCGGAATCCTCACCACCCTCATCAACAAGTTCGAGGCCGAAAATCCGGATATTCGCCTGAAGATCAATGTCGTCGCCTGGCCGGGCTATCCGCAGCTATCGGCGCAGATTGCCGCTGGCGATCCCCCCGACGTCGTCATCATGCACCAGTCGGTCATCTCGGATTATCAGGGGCGGGGACTCCTCGAGCCGATGGACGAGCTTCTCCGCGAGGCCGGCATCGGCCCGGAAACCTTCACCGAGGCGGGCCGCGCCGGAGCGATCAAGTCCGGCCGGACCTATGCGCTTCCCTGGGACACGATCGGGCGGCTCTGGCACATCAACACCGCCTTGATGCGCCAGGCTGGGCTGATGGACGGCGACCGGCCGATCCTTCCCGCCTCGCCGGAACAGCTGCTGGAACATGCGCGGCGATTCAAGCAGGCGACCGGCAAGCCCTATCTCATCCAGGCCCAGGTCAGTGCGCCCGATTATTACGTCGCCAATCTCTATACCTACCTGCTCGCCCAAGGGGCCGAGATCTTCCCCGATTCCCGCCACATTCGCCTCAACACGCCGGAGGCGCACCGGATCGTCCAGCTGTTCAAGACCCTGAACGCGGAAGGGCTCACCACCCGCAACCAGGATTTTCCGGCCGCCACCGCCGCCTTCATGAACGGCGACGGCGGAATCTTTCCGACCGGCACCTGGATGATCGGCCCCTATGACGACGAGGCGAAGATCGAGGGTCGGCCGCTTCACGGCAATTATGCCGTCATGCCGTTTCCGCGGCTTTGGGGAGAGGAAGCGGCTTTCGTCGACGGTCACGCCTGGGTGATGCCCCGCGCCGAACGGACGGCCGAGGAACGGCAGGCGATCGGCCGATTCCTCAGCTTCCTCGCCGCTCACAATTTCGACTGGTCCAGAACCGGGCATCTCCCCGCTTTGCAGGCGGTGCTCGCAACGCCGCAGTTTCGGGCGCTGCCGCACCGAAGCGACATTGCGGCGATGGCCGCGACCGGAGCGCAACTGCCCGATTATGCTCAGCGCCAATCGGCCATCCAGGGCTTGATCGGCGAGGAGCTCGAAGCGGCGGTTGCCGGAACCAAGCCGATCGATCAGGCGCTGGCGGATGCGGAGCGGCGGGTCAACGAGCTGCTCGCCTATATGCCGGAAACTTGATTACGGCGACGAAACCTCAATGGGCTTCGGCGGTTGTCGGTGGGTGAGCGGCAATCGAACAACATTGGCGAGGAACGAGGAATCGCTGCTCGATCCGGGCCGCAATTGCTGGCGGATCGAACAAGCCGATCGTGCCGCTCTGGTCGTCGATGCCGCCAATTATTTCAGGCTCGCCCGAAAGGCGATGCTCGAGGCGCGGTCTCAGATCCTGCTCATCGGCTGGGATCTCGATACGCGGATCAAGTTGATCGGCGAGGAACAGGACGAATCCGGCGAGGACGACATTCCCGTCCATCTCGGGCCGTTCATCGCCTGGCTGGCCAAGCAGCGCCCTGAGCTGCGGATCTACATCCTCGCCTGGAACGGCGAGCTTTACAGCCTGCTCGGGCGCGGCACGACCTTGGCCCGAATGATGGTCTGGCGGCTGCTCAACAAGAGGATATCGTTCAAGCTCGACAGCACGCCGCCGCTCGCCGCGAGCCATCACCACAAGATCCTCGTGGTCGACGACTCGATGGCCTTTTGCGGCGGCATCGACATGACCGGATCGCGCTGGGACAAACGCGATCATCTGGACGATGAACCCGGTCGCCAGCGACCCACCACCCATCGTCCCTACGGGCCATGGCACGACGCGACGATGGCGGTCGACGGAGCGGTGGCTCGGGCGCTGGGCGAATTGGGGCGGCGGCGATGGCAGAAAGCCTGCCGGGAGCTGGTCGAGCCGCCGAAGGAGCAAAGTGATCCCTGGCCGGACGAGCTGCTGGCCGATTTCCACGACGTGGAGATCGCGATCTCCCGAACCCGCGGCGACGATGGCGAGGAGGACGAGGTCCGGGAGATAGAGGCCCTGTTCGTCGATCTCATCGGCGAGGCGAAGCGCTTCCTCTATGTCGAGCAGCAATATTTCGCCTCCCGTGTCATCGCGGAGGCGATCTGCAAGCGCCTCGCCGAAACCGACCCGCCTGAATTCGTCATCGTCAATCCCTGCACCGCGGACGGCTGGCTCGAGGAACAGGTGATGGGCGCGGCCCGGGCCGAGTTGTACGAGACTCTTCGCAAGGCCGATCACAAGGATCGTTTCCGAATCTATTATCCGGTGACCGAGCAGGGGGACGAAATTTACGTCCACGCCAAGATCATGATCGTCGACGATGTCGTCCTGAAGGTGGGGTCGGCGAACATGAACAACCGCTCGATGGGGCTGGACAGCGAATGTGACGTGACGATCGATGCCCGGCGGCCGGCGAATGAAGGATGTCGTCTCCAGATCGCTGCCTTGCGCGCCGATCTGATGGCCGAGCATCTCGGCGTTGATCCCGCCGATGTCGGGCGGCTCTTCGCCGAAACCGGCTCCCTGATCGCAACGATCGATCGTCTTCGCGGCGACGGCCGAAGCCTCTGCCTCTATAACCCGCCCAATTTCGGCGCGGGGGCGAAGGCGGTCGCCAAATCGGAGGTCGCCGATCCGGAAAGCGCCGGGGAGCCGTTCGAACCGTTCGCCCGGCGGCGCCTGTTTCGTGGCTTCCTTCAACGGGTTCGAACTCGGCATCGCTAGCCGGCCGGGAGCGCCCTGGTCAGTCGCCCAACCTTCCCGCTTTCTCGATCACCAGGCGTTGGAGCGCTGATCGGGCGCGCAGGTGGCGGTTCCACGAAAGAACGGCGCCCCGCGCCAAGTGTGAACATCGGTTCGTTCATCGAGCTTCTCCCTCTTGATCGTCGAAGAGGGGAGCGTCTATGCAATCTCAACTATAGTTGAGGTCAAGATGAATCGCAGCGGATCGGGCGGGCCGGCGAAGGTGCTGACGGTAGGGGAGCTTGCGCGGCGAAGCGGGGTCGCCGTTTCTGCCGTTCACTTCTACGAGCGGAAGGGGCTGATCACCGGATGGCGATCAGGCGGCAATCAGCGTCGCTACGAGAGGTCCGCACTTCGGCGGATCGCCATCATCAAGGTCGCGCAGCAGCTCGGCATCCGGCTCTCCGAAATCGCGCAAAGGCTCGCGGCCCTGCCCGTCGACCGGACGCCTGGTCAGGCGGATTGGGCCGCAATGGCGGCCGACTGGCGAGGCGATCTCGATCGACGGATAGAGCGTTTGACCTTGCTCAGGGACCGGCTCGACGGATGCATCGGCTGTGGCTGCCTGTCGGTCGACAATTGCCCGTTGCGCAACCCGGGAGACCGCCTCGCCGCCGAAGGGGCGGGGCCCCATTATCTGGAATCTTCGACAGCCTCTTCGGATTGAGACCCCGGTCGCCGCACGAGGTCGATGCGCACATGCTTGCGATCTTCGAGCTGCGCCTTTCTGAAGCCATGCCGTATGCGCAAAGCCAGCAGCGCGGCCGCGGCCAGCAGCGCGAAGATCAAGATATACGCAATCATTTCACGTGAGCCCATGGCGCAGTTACTAAGGCAAGGTCACGGTATTTCAAACACATTCGGGCCATGAGCTGATAATTTGTTCTAACAACGGTCCGAGTTGAACGGTAGGTGCGCCGACTGGTGCGCAGCCCTTTTCCCGGCTAAGGCCCGCGCCAACTTTCACCGGGTGGGTCTTCATGTTTCGCGCGCTGTACGACTGGACTCTGCGTCTGGCGCATCATCGTCACGCTCTCAGATCGCTGGCGGTTGTTTCGTTCGCGGAGAGCAGCGTCTTTCCGATTCCCCCAGACGTGATGCTGGTGCCGATGATCCTGGCGAGACGCGATCAGGCCTATCGGATCGCCACGATCTGCACGATCACTTCCGTTGCCGGAGGCATGCTGGGTTATGCGATCGGCTATTTCCTCTACGACAGCGTCGGCCTGTGGCTGGTCAATCTCTACGGCGCGCATGACGCGATAGCCGAATTCCGGGCCTGGTATGACAGTTGGGGCGCGGCCGTCATCCTCATCAAGGGTTTGACCCCGATACCGTTCAAGGTGGTGACGATCGCCAGCGGATTCTTCGCCTATAATTTCCTCCTTTTCGTTCTGCTCGCTGCGATCACGAGAGGCGCCCGCTTCTTCCTCATCGCCTGGCTTCTGAAGCGTTATGGCGAGCGGATGAAAGCCTTCATCGAGCGACGGTTGAACCTCATCGGGACCGCGGTTCTACTGCTCCTGGTCGCGGGCTTCGCAGCGGTCGCCTTGATCTAGGCAAAGCGTGCCGTCGCGCCGCTGTCGACTGAATTTCTCCAGCCATCTCAGACCGATCGGCGATCGGGGCGTTTCTGTCGCCGCGGCTCGGCCTGTGGCTGCGCCCCAGAAACGATTCAGCCATCTTGCGGTCAAATCGATCGGTCCCTCCGAACTGCGACAGAAACTGCGTTAACGAAAGACTAAGAAGGCGGGAGGAAGCCGAGTGACCAGATATCGCTACCGCACCTGCGCGATCCTGGGTCCGTGGAGGTCGAGTCCGGACGAGGCAGCAGCCGATGCCGTCAAGGCGCGCCAGGCGCGATGGGACGACGATAGCGAGGCCTTGTGCTGGCTCGTCCCCGGCGAGATCGAGAAGGATCATCGCGCCGCCGCCTGATCTCGCGACCTGCAGCCGCTTCAATCCGATCAGTCGCAGCAGCCATGCGGCGGGCATCGTGCCGGAGGTGGAACGGCGGCCCTGCCTCGCGGGTTTTCCCTCCTGCCACTGAAATCGCAGGAGACGGCCCATGGAACATCGCGAATTTGCCCGCGGGATGCAGGTGCTCACGTCGGACGGCGAATTGCTCGGCACCGTCGACCGGCCTTCGAACGAGGGCTTCATGCTGCGCCGAATGGGCAGCGGCGACCGTGAGGAGACGATCCCGGAAATGTGGGTCCATCGGGTCGACGATCAAGTTCATCTCAACCGCACCGGCGCCGAGACCGTCGCCGGCTGGAAATCGCTCCAGTTCCAGACCTCCTCGGGCGAACATCCCGGGGCCGTTGGCGAGACTCGCGAAGAAGAAAAGAGCAGCGCCGGCATGGGCTGGCTGCTCTGGCTGGCGATCGCCGCCGTCGCGGTGCTCGCTCTCCTCGTCCTCACCGGTCAGCTGAATTTCGGCTGAGTTTGCCAACCGAGCTTCGAGAGGAAATGACAATGGACCGCGACACCGTGAACATCGCCCGCGACGAAACCGAGCGACTGATCTCGTCCAAGAAGGTCGAGGGAACCCCGGTCTATGACGGCCAGGGAAAGAAATTGGGCACGATCGACAGCTTCATGGTCGAAAAACGCACCGGTCAGGCGGAATATGCGGTTCTGACCACCGGCGCCCTGTTCGGCGGGAGCAACCGCTATTACCCACTGCCGTGGAACGAGCTGCGCTACGATACCGAACGTGGCGGCTATGTCGTCGACCGCGGCCTGGAGCAGTTCGAAGGCGCGCCTTCCTATTCCGAGGGTGACGAGCCCCGCTTCGACAGCGACTATGACGATCGGGTGCGGAGCCATTACCGCCGCTGAAGTCCCGGCTTTGCGACTTGCGCGGCAAAGAGGCGAGGGCGTAACCTGATCGTCATCGCTCGTCGGAGGGGGAAGTCCGTGAAGAAGATCCTGCTCGCCGCGGCGGCGTTGGCCGCCTCCGTTCCTGCCGCGCCGGTCTTTGCCGATCCGCCGCCCTGGGCGCCTGCGCACGGCCGCCGCGCGCGTGACGCCGGAATCCATCCCGGACATCAGGAGCGCGCCCTTACCCGCCGCGACCGCGTGTGGCGCGGCGAGGATGGCGCCTATCGTTGCCGCCGAAGCGACGGAACCGTCGGCATGATCGTCGGCGGTGCGGCCGGGGCTCTCGCCGGTCGGGCCATCGACGGCGGGCGCGAACGAACGCTTGGAACCTTGATCGGCGGAGCAGCGGGCGCGCTGCTCGGCCGCGAGATCGACCGCGGCGAGCTTCGCTGCCGATAGGTCGAAGGCCTCCGGCGCGAGACGGCCGGCCCCATGACAAAAAAACAGGGCCCCGGGAAAGGGTTTCCGGGGCCCGAGTCGTCTACGGTGCCTACCGCTAACATGGATTAAGAGGGGGGTCGACTCTTCAACCGCCCCATTTCGGTACAGGCGATGTCCGCAGTGGCGAAGGCGCGCCCGTCAGACGCGCGCGAGACGCCGCTCGGCCGCCTTGATCGCCGCCTCGATCGCCTGGTCCGCGCTCAGCTCGCTCGTATCGATCGTCTCGGCGTCCGGGGCCGGCCTCAGCGGCGCGGTCGAGCGGCTGGTGTCGCGTTCGTCCCGGGCACGGATATCGGCAAGCACGTCGGGATAATGGACGTCGAGGCCAAGCCGCTTGAGTTCTGCGAGCCGCCGCTCGGCCCGCGCTTCGGCGCTTGCCGTGACGAACAGCTTCACCTCGGCCTCGGGGGCGATGATTGTGCCGATGTCGCGGCCGTCGAGAACGGCGCCTTGGGGTTGGGCCGCGAACCGGCGCTGCCGTTCGATCAGGGCTTCCCGGACCAGCCTGTAGGTCGAGATCCGGGACGCGATCCCGCCCACCGTCTCGCTCTTCAGCTCGGGGTCGCCGAAGTCGATCTGGGAAAGATCGCAGGCGCGAGCTGCCGCGAACTCGCTTTCCGGGTCGCCGCCCATGCTCAGCAGGTTGAGCGCCGCGGCGCGGTAGAGGAGGCCCGTGTCCATGTGCGGAAGGCCGAAATGCGTGGCGAGCGCACGCGCGATCGTGCCCTTTCCGCTCGCTGCGGGTCCATCGACGGCGATGATCATGGCCGGGTCAACGCCTCGAGGGCGTGAAGGAAGCCGGGGAAGCTGGTGTCGATCGGCCGCATGTCGTCAATCCCTACCGGCTCGACGCTGTGCAGACCAGCCACGGCGAAGCTCATCGCAATTCGGTGGTCGAGCAAGGACGCGATCGTCGCGCCGCCGGAAATGGGCTCGCCGGCCGTGCCCTCGACGCCGAGTCCATCTTCATGCTCTTCGACCCGAACGCCGATCGCTCGAAGGCCCGCGGCCATCCCTGCCAGGCGGTCCGATTCCTTGATCCTGAGCTCGGCCAGGCCACCGGTCCTCGTCCTTCCTTCGGCGAAGGCGGCGGCAACGAACAGGATCGGGAATTCGTCGATCATCCGCGGCGCCAGTTCGGGCGGGACATCCACGCCTATGAGCGACGAATGGCGTGCCTCCAGGTCGGCGACCGGCTCCCCCGATATCATTTTCGTGCGGCTGAAGCGGAGATCGGCGCCCATCGCGACGAGCATTTCGAAAAGGCCGGTGCGATGGGGATTGACGCAGACATTGTCGATCCGGATCGCCGAGCCCGGGACGATCAGGGCGGCGACGACCAGGAAGGCGGCGGCGGAAGGATCGCCGGCGACGGACAAGCATGTCGGGTGGAGTTCCGCTTCGCCGCGCAGCCGGAGCTCACGGTCGGCGATTTCCAGCCGGGCCCCGAACAGGGGAAGCAGCCGTTCGAGATGGTCGCGGCTCGGCGGGGCCTCGACGATCGTGGTTCCAGGCAGATTGAGTCCGGCCAGGAGCAAGGCGGACTTCAACTGGGCGGACGGGATCTCGAGCGCGTGGCGGCGGGGCAAAGCGGGGTAGATCCCCTCCATGGTCAGCGGCAGCCGGCCGCCCGGCGCAGTCTCGAATCTCGCGCCGATGCTCCTCAGCGGCTTCGCGATCCGCTCCATCGGCCGCCTGGAGAGCGAGGGATCGCCGGTGAAGATCGCCCTGATCGGATGGCTCGTAATCAGCCCCATGAGGAGCCGGGCCGAGGTCCCTGAATTTCCCAGCGCGAAGGGCTTTTCGGGCTGAAGAAGGCCGCCGACTCCGACTCCTTCGACGGTGCAGCCGGCGCGGTCGCGGCGAATTTGAGCCCCCATCGCTCGGAGGGCATCGACCGTCGCGCTGACGTCGCCGCCGTCGCTGAGTCCGTCGATGCGGCTCTCGCCGACCGCCAATGCTGCCAGCATCAGGGCACGGTGCGAAATGCTTTTGTCGCCGGGAATTCGAGCGGTCCCGCGAAGCGGCCCGCGCGGCTCGAACGCCTTCATGGAATGGGCTTTTGACAGCGCCTCCACCATGTGGCAAGGCGCCCGCCGACCCGGGTCCCGACCCCTCATGGCGGCGCCCAGATTTCAATTCGTACACGGAGAGTCTTCACCCATGGTGAAACCGGAATGGGGCACCAAGCGGACCTGCCCCAAATGCGCCACCCGCTTCTATGATCTCGGCAAGGATGATCCGGTGACCTGCATCGCCTGCGGGATCAACTGGCAGCCGGAACCGGTGCTCAAGTCGAAGCAGCCGATGCCGTTCGAGACCGCCAAGCCGGAAGTCGAGGTCGAGAAAGCCGATTCCGATCTGGCCGCGCCGGATCTCGACCTCGATGTCGATGAGGAAGCCGAGCAGAATCCGGACGACGAGGTCGATCTCGGCGGCGACGACGATATCGGCGTTCCGGGCGCCGGCGACGACGACGAGGAAGTCTAGATCTAGGCGATCAACAGTCTTGCGCCGGGGCGAAGCCTCACTTACATCCGGCGCGCGTTGAAACCGGTGCGGTCGCCCAGACCGCCAAGCCCCTGAACGGGCAGCCGGAAAAATGGTTCGGGGCCGTAGCTCAGCTGGGAGAGCGTCGCAATGGCATTGCGAAGGTCAGGGGTTCGATCCCCCTCGGCTCCACCAGCCTTCGTTTCGGATGAACTCATGGCGAACTGCCCGCGCTGCCGCGCGCATTCGGGCTGTGTGCCGTTGCGCTGAGGCAAATGGACGACTGCGGAGCCAAGCTTCAATTGGCCCGGCTTTGCTGTTATTCTGACATCATGTTCACCGACATGAAGCAGGGCACCGCCGCGGACTGGGCCCACATCGCCGCCGAACATTACAAGCATCAGGCGAGCGAGGCTGCGAGCCAGATCATGGAGAGCCTCGCACGGCTCGAGAAGATCGAGGTCGGCTTCGCCGCCAACCAGCTTACCCACTCGCTGATGGCGGGGACCCTGGCGCGTCGCTCGGGAGCGAGCGACGAGGAGGTCGTCGCCGCCTTGTGCCACGATCTCGGCAAGATCTTCTCGATACCGAACCACGGTCCGATCGCCGCGGAGATGCTCAAGCCCTACGTCTCGGAGGACATCTACCACGCCATCTACTGGCATCAGGAATTTCAGGGCCGCTATTATTTCGAGCATCTCGGCAAGGATCCGGAAGGCCGGGAACGGTTCAGCCGCGAAAGCTGGTACGCCTTCGCCGAGAAGCTGGTCGACGAATGGGATGCGCCGGCCTTCGATCCCGACTTCCAGGTAGACCCGCTTGAAAGCTTCGCTCCGGAAGTGGCACGGATCTTCAGCCACCCGCGGGCGATGGTCTAGCGGCGGGCGGACGAACGTCGTTCGGGGTGGCGAGAGACTTTTCGTAGCTTCGACCGACCGGGACCGCGATGTCCGCGCCAAGCCTGATTTGTCTGCCTCCGCCGGGCCTCGGCTCGAGACTGGTGACATGCCGGCCATTGACCACATAGCTTTTGTGGACCCGGACGAAGCTGGCCGGAAGGCTTGCCTGAAACCGCGCCAGACCCGTCGTCACCAGCAAGTCGCGACCGTCCGCCAGCCTCACCTCACAATAATCATCGGCGCCACGGGCGTAGAGGATGTCCGCCTCGGCGACTCGATGCATCCGGCTGCCGTCCTTCAGCTGAACGATGGGCTCGCCTGCGGCCTCGGCCTTCGTCAGCCTTTCTTCCAACTGCGCCACTTTCGCTATTTCCGCCCGGGCTCGCCGAAGCTGGCCGATCTGCTCGAGCACCAGGAGCAGCAGCAGGCACGCCGCGATCACGTGCCAGCTCAGGTCTAGGAAGGTGAAAGGCTTCCAAAGCATGGAGGCGATCGTCACCAGGCTGAAGACAGCGGCCCACAGAGCCCCCTTCACGTGCAGACGAATGCCGACGACGGCGGCTGCGGCGACGGCGATGGCTCCGGCGAGCAGGGCGCCGAGCGCTTTCAAGTCGAACGAGGGAATCAGGATCACGCTGGCCAGCGCTGCTCCAGCGGTCGCCGTAACCAACAGGCTCTGCGACCGCCTCATGAAGCGCTGCGCGGAATAAGCCGCGATCAGGATCGCCGCGATCGCCGCGAGAAGGGCGATCGCGGTAACCCGCCCGAGCGCCACCGGATAACTCAAGGAGATATAGGCCCGGCTGACTTCGGCGAGCAGTTGAAGAAGCACCGTCACGGCGAAACCGGCCACCAACCGGCTTCCGGCAGGGCCTCCGCTGAAGGCCACCGCCAGAAAGTAAGCGAAAGCCAGGGCGATGGCGCCAAGGGCCAGCAGCGCCGGCAGGTAACCGGATTTCCCCGGCAATTCGGGGGTCTCGTACGGGCCGACGTCGAGAATATGGATCGGCCGTTCGACCGGCAGCCATAAATGCTGACCCGACAGCCGGGCGGTCACGACATTTTCGCCTGGCCGAACCAGGGCGCGCGGGACGACGACGGTCGCATAATAGGCGCCGGGGACTTCGCCGGAGCGAGTCTCGCCGGGGATGCCGTTGCGGCCGATCCGCCGGCCATTCCAGTAGAATTCGGCGCTCGCGAGGCCGGCGAAGCGGATGGTGAGCGGCCGTTCCAGCGGCAATGCGGAGGGTGGTATGCGAATGATCCGCTGCGCTTCCGAAATGCCGCCTCGAAGCTTGAGCTCGGACTGATGACCTATGGCGCAATGATAGTCAGAGGGTTGGGAGCATGGCGCACGAGCGGGAGCGGCAGCGATCAGGCCGAGTGCAAGCAAGGCGAGGAGCCACTTCATCTTCCTCTTATAGATTCGGGTTCAGCCGAATGTCTTTGTCGTTCACCGAAGCCGCGCGTCGTTCACCGACAGCCGGTCGCAAGTCCGCCCGGGAGGCTGTTTTCCTGCTTCAACCTTATGCAGGAGTTCTCATGTACCGCCTCTTGTCATCGATCGTCGCTGCCCTCGCCTCGGCCTCGGCTACGGCTCAGCCCGCACCCGAACTTCGTCTCGAGCCTTATGCCTTTCGGCTCGCCGATGGCAGCGAGCTTGCCGCGGAACGCGGCCGACTGCTCGTCCCTGAAGATCGCGACGATCCGAATTCGCGGCAGATCGAGCTTGGCTTCGTGCGCTTCCGTTCCACGTCCGCCAATCCTGGACCGCCGATCGTCTACCTCGCCGGCGGGCCTGGTGGATCGGGCGTGGGAACGGCGAGGGGACCTCGCCAGCCCATTTTCCTGGCATTGCGCGAGGTGGCGGACGTCATCGCCTTCGATCAGCGAGGTACCGGTTTTTCCAATGCAATCGAGCCCTGCACTGCTCAAGCGCCACTCGATCCCGCAAGGATCCTGAGCGAAGCGACGCTCACCCAATATTATCGCGACACGCTGGCTGATTGTGTCGAGCGCTGGCGCTCGGCCGGGGTCGCCATCGACGGCTATACGACCGAAGAGAGCGCCGACGACCTCGAAGACCTTCGCAGGGCCCTCGGCGTCCGACAGATCGATCTATGGGGTATCTCTTACGGCACCCATCTCGCTTTTGCAGCGATGCGTCAGCACCCCACTTCGATCCGGCGCGCGGCGCTGGCGTCCGTCGAGGGGATGAGCCAGACCGTCAAGCTGCCGGCGCATGTCGATGCCGCGCTGGAACGGATCAGCGACCGGATCGGCGGTGGCCTCACCGATCGGATCCGCCGCGTCCACGCCCGAATCGATACCGAGCCGCAGAGCTTCAGCTTCACGGGCGAGGATGGAACGCGCCACAGCTTTCGCGCCGATTCCTTCGCGTTGCGGATGTTCGCGGCTTTCCTGCCGAAGAACCCGGACGGGATTCCGATGCTGGTTGGCGCCTATTCGGCTCTCGATGCCGGCCAGAGCGGACCGCTCGCCCAGCCCTTGTGGAATTTCTTCTTCGCCCGGCCGCTCACGATGAGCGGGATGCCGGAATTGATGGACATGGCTTCCGGTATCGACGCTTCCAGGCTGGCGCTGGTGGACCGCCAGGCCGAGACTTCGCTGGTCGGACGAGCGACCAATTTCCCGATGCCTCAATTAAGCGGCGCGGTGGCCGATCTCGACCTTGGCGACGACTTCCGCCGCGAGATCGCTTCCGATCACCCGGTCCTCCTGATCCAGGGCGATCTCGACGTCAGGACTCCTCTGGAAGAGCAGGCCGAAGCGACTGCGGGCCTGCGCAATGCCCATCGAGTGACGGTCCGTAACGGCGGCCACGACCTCTTCGAAGCCCATCCGGACGTTCCGCGCCTTCTCATCGATTTCTTCGCCGGCCGGGCCATCACCGTACGCGCGCTCGATCTGCCGGCGCCTTCGATCACACCCTGACCGTCCCTTGTCCCGCCGCGGGACGGCGGGGCAGGGGTTTCGATCGGGCGCTTGCAACCAATTGGTAAATGGAATCTTAATGGCGGCATGAACCGTCTGTCGCCCATGATTGCCCGCCGCCCCGGCGCCGCCATTGCGAGCCGGGCCGCTCCGAGAATTTCCGCTGCCGCCACCTGGCAAAGCCCTGAATTGTTCGAGGGCGCCGAACCGGCGAGGTGGCTCGAGGAGCTGAAGCTGTTCGCAACCGGCTGGATCGGCGGCCTGATCTTCTTCGGCACCTATCTGGGCTGAGCCCGCTTCGGGATCAGACGTCCGCCGGCAGGATTTCCTTGTCGGTGCAGACGACGTCGTCGCAGGCCTTGTGAAGCTTCCACGCGAGCCAGGCCGAAATCAGGCACATCGCCGCCGCCAGCAGCAGCTGATCCTCGACCGCGACTCCGGCCAGCGAAAGACCGATCGCGATCAGTGATCCGATCACCATCGCCCCCGAATTGACGATGTTGTTGGCGGCAACCGTCCGAGCCGCCTGCGATTTCGGCACCGTCGTCGTCAGGAAGGCATAGAGCGGCACGACGAACATGCCGCCCGAAATGGCGATCCCGAACAAAGATCCGACGAGCAGCCAATTGCCGTCGTGGCGCATGAAATCGCCAATGTCGTAGAAGCTGCCGTCGGCGGTGCCCGTCCAGTTGGCCGACACCAGGTGGAAGGCGACCACGAACAGCCCCATGACGATCACCGACGGTGCGGCGTAGCGCGCCGACACTTCGCCCTTGAGAAGGCGGTTGACGAGAACCGAGCCGATGGCGACGCCGACGGAGAAGATCGCCAGGAACAGGCTTGCGACCGCCCGGTCGGCGGTCAGCACGTTCTTCACCAGCGGCGGGAACTGGATGAACAGGACCGCGCCGATCGTCCAGAAGAAGCTGATCGAGACGATGGCGAGGAACAGGCGCGGAATGTGCAGGGTCGCGTCGATCAATCGGTAGGAGGAGCGAAAGACGTTGAGATCGATCCGATGCCCTTCTTCGAGCGCCGGCGCCGGCGGCACCTGCCGCCCCGCGGCATAGCCCACCAAGGCGAGCAGGATGACGGCCGCGGCGGACGCCTGGACCGAGATGACTCCGGCGAGAAGGGTACCGCCGAGGATGGCGACATAGGTTCCGGCCTCGACGAGGCCGGTTCCGCCCAGCACTTCGTCGGACCGAAGATGCTGAGGCAGGATCGCATATTTGATCGGCCCGAAGAAAGTCGAATGGACGCCCATCGCGAACAAGGCGAGCAGGAGCAACGGGATCGCGACGGCGGACACCGCGAAGCCGAGCCAGGCCATGGCGAGGCCGGCGGCGCCGACCAGCATGATCAGGATCTCGAAAAATTTGACGATTCGGATGATCCGCGCCTTGTCCCGCGCATCGGCGAGCTGTCCGGAGAGCGCCGAGAAAAGAAAGAAGGGGAGGATGAAGACGCCGGTGGTGAGCGCGCTGAACCAGGTCTCCGATCGTTCATCGTTATAGACCTGGTAGACGACGAACAGGACCATCGCGTTCTTGAACAGATTGTCGTTGAACGCGCCCAGCATCTGGGTCGTGAAGAGCGGCAGGAACCGCCGGGTACGCAGCAAATGGAGAGAGTCGGTCATTTTGCCCCGTGGATTCGGGCACGGCTTGAGCGCGGTTCTGCCAGTCTCGATCGGGGCATTCGGCTTGTCTCGTGTGTCGCTCGGTCGTGCCGGCCAGGTGGCAAGGTCATAGGCGGACCTTTTGGCCCGGCACAAGCCCGACTCGACCGGCCCTCGCCGCCTCGTTCGGGCCAGATGGGCGAATTGGTCGCAGGCGTTGCGGCCTGAGGGTACAAATCCTAAGGCGGCTCTACATGCTGACGCTGCCGAACCTGCTGACGCTGTCCCGGATCCTGGCGGTGCCGATCCTGGTCTTCCTGCTGTGGAAGCCGAGCTGGTGGGATTATGCCATCACCTTCGTGCTCTACTGCCTGGTCGGAATCACCGATTATTTCGACGGCTATGTCGCCCGGACCCAGGGGACGGTGTCGCGACTCGGCATCTTCCTCGACCCCATCGCCGACAAGATCATGGTCGCGGCCGTGATCGTCATGCTGGTGGCCCGGCCGCCGATCGATGCGCCGCCGATCATTGCCGACTGGCACCTGATTCCCGCGCTCGTCATCCTGCTTCGGGAGATCATCGTTTCGGGCCTTCGCGAATTCCTGGCGGGGCTCCAGGTCTCGGTTCCGGTCAGCCAGCTCGCCAAGTGGAAGACGACCCTTCAGCTGGTCGCGCTCGGAGCTTTGATCCTTGCCGGCGCCATTCCGCAATGGCCGTGGGTCCATGTCGTCGGGCTGTTCAGCCTCTGGGCCGCTGCGGCGCTCACCATCGTCACCGGCTGGGATTATCTGAGGGTCGGACTGAAGCATATGGACTGATCGGATTTCCGACTTTCACTGACGAGCTTAACTCGTTTCCGCCGTCGAACGGGGCGGACTAGCTTGAAGGGCTGAGAACAGGAAAGGCAGGAGAGAGACATGGACGCGAAGACCGGTGGATCGATGGGCTGTCCAGTGGATCGGCCAAGCACTCTGCGCTCATTGCTGGGCCGAACGAACCGCGACTGGTGGCCCGAATCCCTCCCGCTGGAGATCCTTCACCAGGGTGGCCTGTCGGCCGATCCGTTGGGCGACGACTTCAATTACGCCGAGGCGTTCAAGAAGCTCGACTATCAGGCCGTCAAGGATGACCTGAGGGCGCTGATGACGGACAGCCAATCCTGGTGGCCCGCGGACTACGGCCATTACGGCCCGCTCTTCATCCGGATGGCCTGGCATGCCGCGGGCACCTATCGAACCGCTGACGGGCGGGGCGGGGCCAATAGCGGGCAGCAGCGTTTCGCCCCCCTCAACAGCTGGCCGGACAATGGCAATCTCGACAAGGCGCGGCGCCTGCTGTGGCCGGTGAAGCGGAAGTACGGAAAGAATCTCAGCTGGGCCGACCTGTTCATCCTGGCCGGCAATGTCGCCATCGAGTCGATGGGCGGGCCGATCTTCGGATTCGGCGGCGGGCGTCAGGACGTGTTCGAGCCGGAGCGGGACATTTATTGGGGCGCCGAGGAGAAATGGGTCAGCGAGGGCGCCGAGACCCGGATCCAGCCGGATCGCGAGCTCGAGCTCGAGCACCCCCTGGCAGCGATCCAGATGGGCCTCATCTACGTCAATCCGGAAGGTCCGGGCGGAGTCCCCGACCCGCTTCAGTCGGCGCGCGACATCAAGATCACGTTCGAGCGGATGGCGATGAGCCCCGAGGAGACGGTGGCCCTGACCGCCGGCGGCCACACCTTCGGCAAGGCCCATGGCGCCGGCGATCCGAGCCTCGTCGACTCGGCGCCCGAAGCCGCGGACATCAGTCTACAGGGTCTCGGCTGGGCGAGCGCTCACGAGAGCGGATTTGGCGAGCACACCATCACCAGCGGGATCGAGGGGTCGTGGGTCAACACGCCGACCCAATGGTCGGAGAATTATTTCCGGCTGCTCCTGGACTATGAATATGAACTGGTGAGGAGCCCGGCCGGGGCGCAGCAGTGGCAGCCGATCGACCAGAAGCCCGAGGACATGGCGCCGGCGGCGCATGATCCGACGAAGCGGGTGCCGACGATGATGACGACGGCGGATATCGCGCTCAAGGCCGATCCCGAGTTTCGGGAAATCTCCGAGAGGTTCCGGAACGATCATGAGGCGTTCAAGGACGCCTTCGCCCGGGCCTGGTTCAAGCTCACCCATCGCGACATGGGGCCGAAGGCCCGTTATCTCGGTCCGGAAGTGCCGGAAGAGGATCTGATCTGGCAGGACCCGGTTCCAGCGGGATCGATGCCCTCCGAGTCGGAGATCGCCGACTTCAAGGGCAAGATCCTCGGCGCCGGTTTCAGCGTCGGCCAGCTGGCGAAGCTCGCCTGGGCGTCGGCTTCGACCTATCGCCGGTCGGACCATCGCGGCGGCGCCAACGGCGCGCGGATTCGTCTCGAGCCGCAACGGGACTGGGCGGTCAACGAGCCCGAAGAGCTCGCCCGGCTGCTGGCCGCGGTCGACGAGCGGCGCGGTCCCTTGTCGATGGCCGACGCGATCGTCCTGGCGGGATCCGCCGCGGTCGAGAAGGCGGCGAAGGATGCCGGATTCGCCATCGAGGTGCCGTTCACCGGCGGCCGCGGCGACGCGACCCAGGATTGGACCGACGCCGAAAGCTTCGCCGTCATGGAGCCGGCGGCGGACGGATTCCGCAACTACCTCAAGACCAGGCATTCGGTGAGGACCGAAGAGCTCCTGCTCGACCGCGCATCGCTGCTCGGCCTGTCGGCCCCAGAGATGACGGTGCTCCTGGGTGGTCTTCGAGTGATCGGCGCCAATTACAGGGATTCACCGCACGGCGTGTTCACCCAGCGCAAGGGCCAGCTTACCAACGACTTCTTCGTCAACCTGCTCGACAACGACACGTTCTGGCAGGTCGTCGACGAAAGCGGCGACGAGGAATTCATCGGCTATGACCGCGGCGGCAGGCAGGAGAAATGGCGGGCGACCCGAACCGACCTCATCTTCGGCTCCAACAGCCAGCTCCGGGCGACCGCCGAGGTCTATGCCGAGCGCGGGTGCGAAGAGAAGTTCGTCCGCGACTTCGTCAAGGCCTGGACCAAGGTGATGAACGCCGACCGTTTCGATCTTCCCCAGAGCGCGAAGCTCGACGAACCGATCGGTATCGCGGAACCTGCCATGGCGAAGTAAGACTGGGTGCGAGGGTGACCGCGGCGCCGCGAATGCGCCACGGCGCCGGAGAGGATCGATGCGCTCTCGGGACGTGGATCGGCTGGATTCGCGACGCACTTATTGGGTGCCGGCCGTCGTCGCGCCCGATCGCGACTGGGCCGCAGCACCCGGGTGCCGCAGAGGCGCGCGCTTCATCGTCGAGCGGCACTCGCTTCGCCCCTGCCGAAACCAGTTCGCCGCCTTCGGCAGCCAGCTCAGCTGCCTTCGCTGGATCCTCCGCCACCGCGCGCAGCTGAACCGCGCCCTGCCCGGCGCCCGAGTCCGGGCGGTTGCGCTCGACCGATGGCTGCTCGGCCTCGACTGAGATCGGCCATGATGGTTCGGAGCGCGGTCGCGAGCAGCTGGAATTCGCTCTCCCTCGTGCTCGACCGCCGCCAGATCAGGGCAATCCGCCGATAGCCGCGGTCGGAGCGGAGCGGCCTTGCGTCGATCCGGGTCCCTTCCAGGATTCCGGCGTCGATCGCCATTGAAGGGATGAAGGTGATGCCCAGGCCATTGTCCACCATCTGGACCAGGGTGTGCAGCGAAGTGCCCATCATCGCGGCCTGGGCACGAAGCTCGGGACGGTTGCAGGCCGACAGCGCATGGTCCTTGAGACAGTGGCCGTCCTCAAGCAGGAGCATCCTGTTCTCGTCGATAGAATCGACGTCGACCATCTCGCCAGCGGGCGCCTCGCCGTTCGGAAAGGCGACGAACAGGGGATCGTCGAACAGGTTGGCGGAATCGACCTCGCCGCAGGCGTAGGGCAAGGCGAGGAGCACGCAGTCCAGCCTCCCGCGATGGAGGGCGTCGCAGGCCGCCTGACTGGTCTCCTCGCGAAGATAGAGCCTCAGCTTCGGCCATTCGCCGCGAAGGCGCGGCAGCATCGCCGGCAGCAGGAACGGCGCGATCGTCGGGATCACGCCCATTCGCAATTCACCGTGAAGCGGCTCGCCTTCGGCTCGGGCCATTTCCGCAAGCTCCTCCGCTTCCTGGAGGACCTTCTGCGCCTTGTCGGCGATCCTCTCGCCAAGCGCGGTGAATCGGACCACCCGGCGGGTCCGCTCGACCAGGACGATTCCAAGCAGGGTCTCGAGGTCGCGAAGACCGGCGGAAAGCGTGGACTGGGTGACGAAGCAGGCGTCGGCAGCCTTTCCGAAATGGCCCGATTTGCGGAGGGCCACCAGATATTGGAGCTGCTTTATGGTCGGGACGTGGACGGTCATACTGATCGATAATTCCAATCAATATAATGCCTATAATGGGCTTGAACGATTAATGCCAGCGTCCTAGATGCTGCACTGCGGCGCAAACTCGCTGCGACAAAAGCAAAAACAGGAGAATCGAATGCTCACCGTTGGTGACAAGCTTCCCGAATTGACCCTCCCCGTCCAGCAGGGCACGTCCGCCCTTCCGGCCGGCGAGACGATCAACCTCGCCGAGACCAACGGCAAGTGGAAGATCCTCTTCTATTGGCCGAAGGATTTCACCTTCGTGTGCCCGACCGAGATCGTCGGCTATGGCGAGCTGAAGAAGGATTTCGAGGATCGTGACGCGGTCCTGATCGGCGCTTCGACCGACACCGCCCATGTCCATTTCGCCTGGCGCCGCTCGGACGAGCAGCTGG
>CAMPIH010000016.1 GCA_946886275.1 uncultured Sphingosinicella sp. | reverse complement strand
AAGACGGCGAGCGCCTATGACGCGATCGGCGCCGCCCAGGTCGCCAAGGCGAGCTTCGCCGGCATGCGGCTGCTCCACCGGCTCTCGGGCAAGGTCGCGATCTGGCCCATGGACCCGCTCCCGGAGGGGGGCAGCGCGGTCGTCGAGATCTATACGAGGATCTATCTGCGCGAGGCGGGCTTGTCCGGAACCAAGCTCAGGTCGCGCGCGGATCTGAACCGCGCCCTTGCCGGCCTCGGAAGCCCGCCGGCGCGGCTCCGGTTCGAGCCGAACGACCACCAGACCGACGCGCTCGTCACCGCCGCCGGGATGCGCCTGCTCGCCGCCCGGCCGGACTCCTGGTCGCCGGAAGGGCTCACTCCGGAGCTGGCGCGGACCGAAGGATGGACGTTCGGGATCCGCTAGCGGCGACGCGCGGGAATTGTTCGGGCTGTTGGACCGGCCGTCAAGCAGCCCGGCCCGGCGGTGGATTGCCGGGGGCAGTCCACACCTGTTCCAATGTCGAATCCCTGCGGGGCGGCCGAACGACCGCCCCGAATGCGCGTCAGCGCGCGGCGCGCAGGTTCAGCTCCTGGAGGAGCATGTTGCTGCCCAGCCGCCGCATGGACACGCGCTGGCCGCTCGCCTGGGTGGCGTTGCGCGTGGTCTGGCTCATATGCTCGTTGTACAGGCGCTCGCGCTCGACCGACTCCTCGGGTGTGGCCAGGCGGGGCAAGCGGGTGATGATGTAAAGATCGGGCTCGCCCTCGCGCGCATTGACGTTGACGAGGATGTCGAAGCCGCTGATCCAGCCGCTGCTTCGGGCGAAGTCCTGGCCTCGCCGATAGGTGTCGGCCATGAAGTCGAGATAATTTTCGAACTGGCCGTTTTCGACATGGACGGCCTGGACGTCCCAATAGGTTCCGGGCGTGTAGGCGCTGTCCTGCGCGGAGGCGGTCGTCGAAAAGGCGATCGAGGCCGCCACGAGCCCGGCCGTCAGCAATTTCATCATGATGAGTTCTCCCCAGGGTCCACGCGGGCGGCGGTTGCCGTACGCGTCACGCTTCACGGGGAACGCACGCCTTCGGCGCTGATGGATTTTTCGCTGCGAAGGATCTGGCCCCAGGGTGACGAACAACAGCATCCGGCAGAACCGGCAATATAGCCACGGTTCAGGCGCCGCGCCTTTCGATAACGCGCGGTCACGAGATTCTCCGGCCGGATCGAACGAGAAAGGATCCAGATGACGCTCATGGAAATCGCCGCCCTCGTCACCGCCTTGCTCGCCGTCGCCGGCGCGATCGGCGGAGTGGTCAGGTGGGCGGCGGCGCGGTTCGACCGGCAATCGGCCAAGCTCGACCGGCTGGAACGCGACCATGCCGCCTTGTTCAGGACCCACTCGCTCGTCCTCGTCCGGCTCGAGCGGTTCCGGCTCGCCTTCCAGATGGTCGCGTCCGAGCTCGCCCGCAAATCGCCCGGCAACATCGCTTTAGTCCATGCCCGGGCGCTGCTCGACGACGCCTTCGTCGTCGAGGCCGATCTGCCGGACGAGCTTCGCGACCTGCTCCACGCGATCGACGCCCGAGCCGCGGCGGGCGCCCAGGCGGCGTAGGGGCGGGAACCGAAAAAGCCCTTCCGGTTCAGCAACGATGCAGCCGTTCGGCGGTTAAGAAGCTGTCGCGCCCCTCGCAGGCGCGTGTTTCAGGAGCTTCATATGACCAGAAAAATCTTCGCCGCCGCCTTGATCGCCGCCGCCTTGCCGCTGGCCGCGCCGGCCGCCGCCCAGACCCTCCAGCTGCCGGTCCAGGCCGTCACCGGAACCCGGCTCGACGTCGTCGCCACCGGCGAGGTCACCCGCGTGCCCGACATCGTCCGGATCAACGCCGGGGTGATGACCCAGGCGCCGACCGCGAGCGAGGCGATCCGGGCCAATGCCGAGCAGATGCGGACGATGCGCGCCGCGCTTCGCGAGGCCGGGGTCGCCGAGCGCGACATCCAGACCAGCACTCTCAACCTCCACCCGCAATGGCGCCACGACGAGAACCGGGCGCCGATCTTCACCGGCTACCAGGCGCACAACGCCGTCAACGTCCGGTTCCGCGACATCGCCAATGCCGGCCGGATCATCGACGCCCTCGTCGCCGCCGGCGCCAACCAGATCGACGGCCCGATGTTCGAGATCGAGGAGTCGGAACCGGCGCTCGACGAGGCGCGCACCCGGGCGATCGAGATCGCCCGCAACCGCGCGACCCTCTACGCCAATGCGCTCGGCATGAGGGTCAAGCGGATCCTGTCGGTGAGCGAAGCCGGCGCCGCGATGCCGGTGCCGATGATGGCCCGGGTCGCCAACATGGAGGTTTCCGGGACCAATATCGCGCCCGGACAGCAGACCCTGTCGGCCAGCGTCACCGTCACCTTCGAGCTGGAATAAAGGATCAGGCCGGCGGATCGTCGGCGTCGTTGTGGAACAGGTCGATCCGTTCGTTCGGAACGTGCCTGTGCCGGCGCCGGCGGGCGTTCTGAACGCCGACGGCGACGAGGGCGGCGGCGATCAGGAGAAGGACGATGAGACTGATGATGGCCATCATCGTCAGACGCCCGGACCTCGCCCCAGTTCCACGGGCTGCCGCCCGTTGTGGACCTCCGAGCGCCGCCGCGTGTTTGATCGAGCGCCGCGCCCTTTTCCCAGCGCCGCCGCGGGCGGGCTTTTTCAGGAGTGAAGAATGGATCCGCTCGAGCGCCATCACGTCAATGTCTCGGGCAAGGGCGACCAGGTCATCCTGTTCGCCCACGGCTTCGGCTGCGACCAGAATATGTGGCGCTTCGTCGCGCCGGCGTTCAGGGATGGCTACAAGGTCGTCCTGTTCGACCATGTCGGCTGCGGCCGAGCCGACAGCGCCGGCTATGATCCGGCGAGATATGGCTCGCTGGAAGCCTATGCGGACGACGTCGTCGCCATCGCTGAGGCGGTCGGCGCCCGCAATGCGGTGTTCGTCGGGCACAGCGTCAGCGCGATGATCGGCGTGATCGCGGCCCGCAAGCGGCCCGATCTCTTCGCCCGGCTCGTCCTCGTCGGACCCTCGCCCTGCTACATCAACGACGGCGAGTATCGCGGCGGCTTCGAGCGATCCGATATCGAGGAGCTGCTGACCTTCATGGACAGCAATTTCCTCGGCTGGTCGGCGATGCTTACTCCGCAGATCATGGGCAATGCCGATCGGCCGGAGCTGGCCGAGGAGCTCAACAACAGCTTCTGCCGGACCGATCCCGACATCGCCAAGCAATTCGCCCGGGTTACCTTCCTGTCCGACAACCGCGCCGACCTCGACGGGCTCGCAATCCCCACTTTGGTCCTCCAGTGCAGCGACGACCTCATCGCTCCCGAACAGGTCGGCCGATACGTCCACCAGAGGATCGACGGAAGCGGCTTCGTCCAGCTGGCGGCGACCGGCCACTGCCCCAATCTCAGCGCTCCGGACGAGACGATCGCGGCGATCAGGGCATGGCTGTAGAAGGGGACCCCGGATCGGGCGGGCGGCCGCCGACGCCGTCGATCGGCTTCGACGACGAGCTCCTCTACGAAGAGGCGCCCTGCGGCTATGTCGCAAGCCTCCCGGACGGAACCATCGTCCGCGCCAACCGCACTTTCCTGAACTGGATCGGCTATCCGGCCGAGGAGATTTGCGGAACCCGGCTCCAGGACCATCTCACTTTGGCCGGGCGGATCTACCACGAGACCCATTTCGCGCCGCTGCTGAGGATGCAGGGCGAGATCCGCGAGATCGCGCTCGATTTCGTCACCAGGGACGGGGGCCGGCTGCCGGCGCTCGTCAACACGGTCCAGCGAAGCGATTCCGACGGCCGGCCGCTGGTCAACCTGACCACGGTCTTCAATGCCGGCGACCGGCGCCGCTACGAGCAGGAGCTGCTTTCGGCCCGGGACGAGGCACGCCGGTCGGCCGAGGCGCTGAAGCGGCTGAACGAGGAGCTGGGGCAGCGCGTGGAAGCGGCGGTCGCCGAGCGGATGGCGGCCGAGCAATCGCTCCGCCAGGCCCAGAAGATGGAGGCGATCGGCCAGCTCACCGGCGGCGTCGCCCATGATTTCAACAATCTGCTGACCCTCGTCATCGGCGGCCTCGACATGATGGAGCGCCAGTTCGCCATCCTCCCCGATGGGCCCGAGAGCCAGCGGATCCGCCGGGCGCAGGCGGCGGCGATGGAAGGCGCCCGCCGGGCCGCCAAGCTCACCCAGCATCTCCTCGCCTTCGCCCGCCAGCAGCCGCTCGAGCCGATGGTGATCGATCCCAACACGCTCGTCTCCGAGACGTCGGGGATGCTCCGGCGGACGATCGGCGAGCAGGTGGAGCTGGAAACGGTGCTCGCCGGCGGCCTCTGGCGGATCGAGGTCGATCCGGTCCAGCTCGAAAATGCTCTTCTCAACCTCGCCGTCAACGCCCGCGACGCGATGCCCGAAGGCGGCAAGCTGACGATCGAGACCCACAATGCCCATCTCGACGACGCCTATGTCGCGACCGTCACCGAGACGCTGCCGCCGGGCCAATATGTGATGATCGCCGTCACCGACACCGGGACCGGGATGGACCAGGAGACGCTCGGCCGGGTGTTCGAGCCCTTCTTCACCACCAAGGCGATCGGCAAGGGGACCGGCCTCGGCCTCAGCCAGGTCTACGGCTTCGCCCGCCAGAGCGGGGGCCATATCCGGCTCTACAGCGAGCCGGGACATGGAACGAGCGTGAAGATCTATCTCCCGCGATCCGAGGCGGCGGCGGCCGAACGGGCGGCGGTGGCCAGAATCGACCCGGCGGCGCTCAAGGGAAGCGAGCGGGTGCTGGTGGTCGAGGACCATGACGACCTGCGCGACTATGTCCGCGGAATCCTCGGCGAGCTAGGCTACCAGGTGGAGAGCGCGTCAACCGGCGGCGAGGCCCTGAAGATCCTCCGCGACGACCAGGAGTTCGATCTGATGCTCACCGACGTCGTCCTGCCCGGCGGAATGACCGGGCGCGAGCTGGCCGACGAGGCGGCCAGGCGGCGGCCCGGGATGAAGGTCATCTTCATGACTGGCTATGCCGGCAACGCCATCGTCCATGACGGCCGGGTCCAGAAGGGCCTCCACCTCATCAGCAAGCCCTTCACCTTCTCCCAGCTCGGCGCGAAGGTGAGGAAGGTCCTCGACTCGGTCGTAGAGGAGGGTTGAGCAGTCAGTCGCGGTGATGGGCGGCGATCCGCTCCGGGCTCAAGCGAAGGAAACGGGCGGCATTGTTGTAGAAGATATCGCGCTTCTGCGCCTCGTCCAGGAACGGCGCCTGCTCGACGATCCGGACCGCGGCCTCGATGACGCCCGGCCAGATCATCTGGTCCGATCCGAACATGATCCGGTCGCCATAGCCGGCCTCGACCAGCTCGCGGAGGAAGGCGTGGAAGACGGGCGCGGGCTCGGTGTAGACGATTCCGCCGATGTCGACATAGACGTGGGGATAGCTGAACAGCAGGGCCCGCATGCTGTCGGCGAACGGATAGCCGGCATGCATCACCGAGACCCGGAGGCGGGGATGGCGGACGAGGACCGGCTCGAGCCGGAGCGGATCGCCGAGCGCGACCCGGTAGCCGCCGCCGGAATAAGGCTGGCCGGGCTCGCCGGGGCCGAGATGGACGGCGACCGGCACGTCCAGCTCCTCGGCCAGCGCCCAGAGCGGCTCCATCCTCGGATCGTCGAACGGGACGCCTTCATATTGGGCCATGATCTCGCCGATGACCGTGAGCCGCCCCTCGCCATGGAGCCGGCGAAGCTCGTCCAAGGTGCGGACCCCGACATGACGGGATCCGGACGTGCCCGGGAGGCGATAGTCGACCGCCGGCATGATCCGGTCCGGCGCCGCCGCCGCCCAGATCGCCATCCGGTCAGGCTCGCCGCTGACGACGCCGTAGATGTTGAGCCGCTCCATCGCCTCGATCGTCCCGCGGAGGACCGCCTCGTCGCTGGTGGCTGCGGGAATCGGATCGGCGCAGGGCGGGCGGTTCATGGCCATGCCTTCGTAGATGCCCTGGGCCGGGTCGGACCTCGGCATGATCTCGAACGGCGTGCACATCGGCGGCGGGTTCGGCCCGGCATAGCCGGCCGCGCGGGCATGGAGATGCATGTCGATGATCGGCGGCCGCTGCGCGGCGGCGGCGGGAAGCAGCAGCAGGGTGAACGCAACTGGACCCAGCGATCGAATGATCGAAGACATTGGCGCCCCCCTTTTCGGAAAACGCCGCGAGCATCGAACCGGGCGGCCCCGAAGGCAAGGGGGCGTGGCCAAGGGGCCGACCTCAATCGCAAGCGCAACTAGCCCGCCACCGCGCGATGCCCTATGGCTGCATCTCGGGCGGGGGCACGACATGGCGGCTGGCGGCGCGACTTCGACAAGCGAGCGGATCGCGCTGATCGACGCGCTTCGCGGCTTCGCCTTGTTCGGAATCCTCCTCGCCAACATCCTCTACTGGTCCGGCTGGCTCTTCCTGACTTCCGACCAGAAAGCGGCGCTCGCCGGCGTTGACGCCGAGGCCTGGCAATATGGCTTCCACCACCTCTTCATCGACGGCAAGTTCTACACGCTCTTCTCGCTGCTGTTCGGGATCGGCTTCGCGGTCCAGCTCGACCGGCTCGAGCGGCGCGGCGCGGACGGACTTGGCATCTTCCGCCGGCGACTGCTCATCCTGCTCGCCATCGGGATCGTCCATGTCGCCCTGCTCTGGGACGGCGACATCCTGACCTTCTACGCCCTGATCGGCCTGATGCTTCCCTGGTTCCGCCACTGGAGCGAGCGCGCGCTACTGGCGACCGCGGCGATCCTCATCTTCGTCGTGCCGCTGATCGGGCACGCTTTCTTCGAGGCGCTGGAATTTCGCCCCCACCAGTCGGTGGCGGCGTTCGGCGACCGGATCTTCGTCGCTCTCGGCGGCACTGCGCCGACCGACGCGGTCGCCTGGCTTCGCCGCGACGATCCGCAATCCTTCTTCGCCTGGGTGATGGGCGGCTGGCCCTATGCGATCAGCACCCGGCTGGAAGGCTGGCGGATCCCGAAGCTGCTCGGGATCATGCTCGTCGGCCTGCTGGCGGGGCGGCGGATCGCGGTGGGGCAGCTGCTGGACGACCGGAAGATGCTCATCCGGGTCGTTGCCGGCGGCCTCGCTTTGGGACTTCCGTTCAGCCTGCTCTACGCGCTGACCCCGGGCCTCGGCCAGACGAGCCTGGCCTCTGTGATCGGGACGGTGCCGCTCGCCTTCGCCATTGCCGCCGGCTTCGTCCTGCTCTGGCCCCGGGCCGAGCCGCTGCTTCGGCTGTTTGTCGCGCCGGGCCGAATGGCGCTGACCAACTATCTGATGCAGACCCTGATCGGGATCCTGATCTTCTACGGCATCGGCTTCGGCCTCGTCGGCCGGGTGCCGCCGCTCGGCATCTATGCCATCGCAATCGCCATCTTCGCCGCCCAGACGGCCTTCTCCCACTGGTGGCTGGAGCGCCACGAGCAGGGTCCGATGGAGCGGTTGTGGCGGCTCGGCACCTATGGCCGCAGGAGCGGCGCCAAGGCGGGCGCAGCCGGCTGAACCCTGCCTTTCGGGCGGGTTCAGACTGACGAAGGGTCGGATGTGGCAGGAGGCGCGTTCAGACCTTTCGAGGATGGATCCATGTTTCTTCGCGCCGCTCTCTCCTTTGCCCTGGCCATGGCCGCCGCGTCCGGCGCCGGGCTCGCAACCACCGGCGCGACCGCCGCTACTCCCGCCGCCTCGTCCTGGGCGATCGGCCCGATCATCCGCGGCCGCAACTATTCGGTCGGAATGCCGCTTCGGCCGACTCCGCGCCGCGGCGGCGGGTTCCAGATCGATCTTCCGCGCGCCCCGGGGAGCGCCCATTACGTCACCTTCCCGCACGGATCGCTGGCCGGGAAGAGCCGGATCGTCATGCGCTACCGGGTCGAAGCGGCGCCGGGCGTGAGGATCGCGCCGCCCTCCTCGCCTCAGGGCGACGGCCTCATCACCCTCTATTTCCAGCGCGCCGGCGACAATTGGAGCGGCCGGCGCCAATTTGAGGCGTTCCGCTGGTACGGGACCTTCGCCACCCAGACGATCCGCCCGGGCGAGCATGTCATGGTCGCTCCGCTGAGCGGCAACTGGACCGCGGTCGAGACGTCGAGCGCCCGGAGCAATCCGCGCGCCTTCGCCGACGCCCTCGCCAATGCCGGCGAGGTCGGCTTCGTCCTCGGCGGCGGCGACGGCTATGGCCACGGCGTCTTCGCCACCGGCCCGGCGCGGATCGTCGTCACCGACTTCCGGGTGGAATAGGTCTCAGGCGAAGGCGACGGCGAGGCCGGTCAGCACCCCGAGCTGGACCATGAAAATCAGCTGAAGCCGGGTCGAGAAGGGCTCCTTGCGGGTCTTGTGACGGAACAGCCGGCGGGCGAGCAAAGCGCCCGGCGATCCGCCGAACGCAGCCAAAGCCAGAAGGTCGGCCTCCGGGATCCGCCGGTCGCCGGCGCGCGCCCTTCGCTTGTCCTGCCAGAATCTCATCATCGTCCAGCCGTTGAGGGCCGCGACCAGAAGCAGGACCTGCGGGAGAGTCGGCACCATCCGCTCGGTCTAGCCCGGCGACACTTACCGAAAAGCTGACGTCGCGCCCGCGAAGGGCAGGGGAGGAGCGAAGATGAACCTCTCTCCGGCCGGACTCGATCTCATCAAGACGTTCGAGGGCCTTCGCACCCGCGCTTATCTCTGTCCTGCCGGAGTCTGGACGATCGGCTACGGATCGACCGGCCGCCACGTCGCCCAAGGCCTCGTCGTCACCGCCGAACAAGCCGAGGAGATGCTTCGCGGCGACTTGCTCCGCTTCGAGGAGGCGGTCCGCCATCATGCGCTGCCGGCGAGCCAAGGTCAGTATGACGCGCTCGTCAGCCTGGTCTTCAACATCGGCATCACCGCCTTCGCCCGGTCGACCCTGCTCCGCCGCCACCGTGCCGGCGACCATCAAGGCGCCGCGGCGGAGTTCGGGCGCTGGGACAAGGTCCGCGGCCGGGCGCTTCCCGGCCTTGGCCGGCGGCGCGCCGCCGAACGGAGGCTCTATCTGTCATGAAGGCGTTGCAATTCCTCAAGGCCCGGCTGGGCGAGAAAAGCACTTGGGCGGCGATCGGCGTCGGAATCGCCGGCGGCGCCGCTCTGCCGTCGCCTTATTCCTGGCTGTTCATCGCCGTCGGCATCGTCGGCGCCCTCATCCCCGAACCGACCAAAGTTTGAAAGGGTCTCGACATGCTCCACCCGATCGCCGCCGGGCTCGCCGTCCTTCGCCACTGGAAGCTGGCCACGGCCTGCCTCGCCTTGCTGTTCGCCGCCTGGACCCATGGCGCCAGGCTTGGCGCCGAGCGGGCGCTGGAGCGCTGCCGGGGCGAGGCGGCCCTGGCCGAGCTTCGGCTCGAGCGCGCGAACCAGGCCGCGCAAGCGCTCCGCCTCGACAGCCGCCGGCGATCGGCCGAGCAGCAGCGGCTGCTGAGGGACGCGCGGCGGGACAACAGGGACGAAGCCGATCGGATCGGTGCATTGAAGCGGTCCGCCGCCGCCCCGCGCCAAGGCCCGGATTGCCCGCTGTCGGATCCGCTCCGGCAGGTGGAGAAAAGGCTGTGAGTCGCGGCCTTCTCGCCTCGCTCGCCGGCCTCCTCGCTCTCGCCGCCTGCCGCCAGCCGCCGGCCGAGATCGAGATCCCGGTCGCTCGCCCGTGCGTCGACTCCGCCGACGTGCCGCCGCCGGTGGCGCCGGCCGGGCCGCTTCCCGCCGACGCCCGCCAGGCCGCCGACCTGCTCGGCCTAATCATCCTCCAGCTGCGCGCCAACGAACGCGTGCTCCGCGCCCTGATCGCGCCGTGCACCCGATGAGCGAGTCCGCTGGAGCGACCCTTTTTTGCCTGTAATTTCGATAATCGTAGAAATATCGTTGACACGCCACCGACTCGCGGTTATTTCCATGATCATCGAAACGTGAGGAAGCGCTCGTGAACTCGACCGACGCCATCGCCGCCCTGGGCTCGCTCGCCCAGGAACATCGCCTCGCCATCTTCCGGCTGCTCGTCCAGGCAGGGCCGGAAGGGATGGCGGCCGGGGCGATCGCCGAGGCCCTGGGCGTGCCCAACAGCTCGCTCTCCTTCCATCTGGCCCATCTCCACCGCGCCGGCCTGATCGGCCAGCAGCGGCAGAGCCGGTCGCTCATCTATTCGGCCGACTATGGTGCGATGAACGCGCTGGTCGGCTTCCTCACCGAGAATTGCTGCGCCGGATCCGCCTGCGCGCCGAGCGCTCAGGACTCTCCCGTCACCATGGCACCTCAGAAGCAAAGGAAGAAAGCATGAAGCGACTTCACGTCCATGTCGGCGTCGCCGACCTCGACCGCTCGATCCAATTCTACTCGACCCTGTTCGGGGCCGATCCGACCGTCCAGAAGCCGGATTATGCGAAGTGGATGCTCGAGGATCCGCGCGTCAATTTCGCCATCTCCGCCGGCAATCACGCCAAAAAGGGCATCGAGCATCTCGGCATCCAGGCCGAGAGCGTCGAGGAGCTCGGTTCGGTCTATGGCCAGCTTCGCGCCGCCGATCGGCCGGTGCTCGAGGAAGGGCGGACGACCTGCTGCTACGCGAAGAGCGAGAAAAGCTGGGTCGCCGATCCGGACGGGATCGTCTGGGAGGCCTTCTACACCGACGGCGAAGCCACCAGCTATGGCGACAGCCCCGAGCTCGGCACGCTCGGCGCCAATCTCGCCGACGACAAATGCTGCATCCCGGCGGCGGTGAAGGCGGCGTGAGCCTGGTTCGATCGGGCCGGCGCGGCGAGCTGGGAACAGTCCCGGCGCCCGCGCCGGCGAGGCCCGCCATCAGCCTCTTCGAGCGCAGTCTCAGCCTGTGGGTGGCGCTCTGCATCGCCGTCGGGATCGCGCTCGGCTCGGTCTTCCCGGGCCTGTTCGCGCTGATCGCCTCGGCCGAGGTCGCGCGGGTCAACCTGCCCGTCGCGATCCTCATCTGGCTGATGATCATCCCGATGCTGCTCAAGATCGATTTCGGCGCGCTCGGCTCGGTCCGGCAGCATTGGAAAGGCGTCGGGGTCACGCTCTTCATCAACTGGGCGGTGAAGCCCTTCTCGATGGCCGCCCTGGCCGCCTTCTTCATCGGCTGGCTGTTTGCGCCTTTGCTGCCGGCGAACGAGATCCCGTCCTACATCGCCGGCCTGATCATCCTCGCCGCGGCGCCCTGCACGGCGATGGTGTTCGTCTGGTCGAACCTGTGCGACGGCGAGCCCAATTACACGTTGAGCCAGGTCGCCCTCAACGACCTCATCATGGTGTTCGCCTTCGCGCCGATCGTCGGGCTCCTCCTGGGAGTCGCCGCGATCACCGTCCCCTGGGACACGCTGTTCCTCTCGGTCCTGCTCTACATCCTCATCCCGGTGGTCATCGCCCAGCTGCTTCGCCGGGCCGTGCTCGGCAGCGGGGGGCAGAGGGGGCTGGACGCATTGTCGAAGAGGCTTGGGCCGATCTCGCTCGTCGCTCTCCTGACGACCCTCGTCCTCCTCTTCGGGTTCCAGGGCGAACAGATACTCGACGCGCCGCTGGTGATCGCCCTTCTCGCCGTGCCGATCCTCATCCAGGTCTATTTCAACGCCGGTCTCGCCTACTGGCTCAGCCGCCGTTTCGGAGTCGCCTGGTGCGTCGCGGCGCCGGCCGCTTTGATCGGGGCCTCGAACTTCTTCGAGCTCGCGGTCGCCGCCGCCATCTCTTTGTTCGGGATCAATTCGGGCGCGGCGCTCGCCACCGTCGTCGGAGTCCTCGTCGAGGTCCCGGTGATGCTCTCCGTCGTCGGAATCGTGAAGAGGAGCAAAGGCTGGTACGAGCGGCGGGCGCCGGCGTGACGCGCCCGGCGGCTTCTCCTAGAAGATCAGCTTGTAGGACAGGATCATCAGGGGCAGCGCGACCGCAAAGGCGGCTGCGGCATAAGCGAGCGCCCTGATCGACGTGGGTGCGGCTCTGTCCACCTTCAGTGGGCCTTCGACCGGAGCTGCCAGTCCAGGCCCGGCAGCTTCACCATCGGCCGGCCGCAGGTCGTGCAGCGGCTGACGAAATTGCCCTGATCCCAATGGCTGTCCTTGAGATCCGCAACGTGGCGGCCGAAGAGTTCGTGGAGGGTCACGAATCGCCTCCGGGTCCGCCACAAGCCGGGGCGGCCGCGGCGGCGAGCGCCGCTTCCACCGCCTCCAGGCCGGCATCGCTTGCGACGGCGACGTCCAGCGGCCGGCCGCTGAGGCCGTCATGCCAGGTGTTGAGAAAGGCCCGAACGGCGTCCTTGTCCCGAAGAGCGGTCGCCGCCGACCTCACGGCGGAGCCCTGGCGAGCGGATTGACGGCTCGAGAGGACGGGCCCGCTGAGCCTGGCCTTCCGGAAGGCGAAACGGGCGCTCATCGTCTCTCACCTTGGGGCTTGTCCGAATCCCGGATCGTCGGCGGCTTTCGCGGCTTGTCCGGGCGGGGAGGGGGGATCTGAAGCGCTGCCCGCTCGCCTTCGGTGGAAGGCGCGGATCGGGGGAGCATGAAGGGCGGACACAAGGCAGCCTTGAGGCTATAGCGCCCGGCGAGATCGTCGTGAATGAGGCGCGACGGGGAAGTCATCGCGTTTCGCGCCGTCTTCGAGGCCGACCTTTTGCGTTCGAGCCAACGGGTCTGTTCGATCATGTCGCCCCTCCTTGTGCAAGCGAGAGCGCGATCGTCTCTCTGTCACAGGGCGCTTGCGGAAAGAACGCGGGTGATGACCCATAGATGGGGACGAAGGGGCCCGATTACGAGACTGCACGTTCCCGCGGGGGCCTAGCCGTTCCTTCCTTTCTTCAACTCCGCTGCGAGCGCGCGGGCCTCGTCGCCTTCGGGGATCGGCCGGCCGCTGTCGCGCCAGGCGACCGCCGCCTTGAAACCCTCGGCCTGGGCGAGGCGGCGGAACCACAGCCCTTCCGGATTGTGGCGGGTGATTCCGTCGAAAAGGGTCGCCATCATCTGCGACTGCTCGATCCCCATGTTCAGCATCACCTGGTTGACGACCATCTTGTGCATGGCGAGATGGTTTCGCGGCACGCCGGCGATCCGCTGCGCCAGAGCGAGCGCCGCGGAGTCGAGCTCTTCGGCCGGGGCGACGATGTTGGCGAGGCCCCAGTCGGCGGCGGTTCGGCCGTCGATCACGTCGCCGGTGAACATCAATTGCTTGGCGCGCGCGGGACCGAGCCGGTAGGTCCACATCGCCGTCGTCGGGCAGCCCCAGACCCGGGTCGGCATGTAGCCGATCCGGGCATCCTCGGCCATGACGAGCAGGTCGCAGCACAAGGCGATGTCGCTGCCGCCGGCGACGGCGGCGCCGTGCACCTTGGCGATGGTCGGTTTGGCCGACCGCCACAGCGCCATGAAGTCCTCGGTGTTTCGCTTCATATGGGCATAGTCCACCATCGGGTCCCACGGCTCGCGCTCCTGCTGGCACGGATGGTCGTCCGTCCCTTGCGCATATTCGGCAAGGTCGTAGCCGCCGCAAAAGCCCTTGCCGGCGCCTTCGAGGATGATGACGTGGACCTCGTCGCTCGCTTCGGCCCATTCGACCGCGGCCCTTATCTCTCCCGGCATGGCCTCGTTGATCGCGTTGAGCCGCTCGGGCCGGTTGAGCAGCAGCCGGGCGATCCGGGGATGGGCCGGATCCTGATCGATCCGGAGCGTCGTATATTCGGGCATTTCGTCACCTCGGCAGTTCGACTGGACCAGTGCCTATCGGTCCGCAGCTTTAGTTGACAGAGCAAGCAGGCCGGCAGACCGTGCGCTCCTCATCTGCGGTGGGGAAGGCCTGAATGACCGAATGGACCCGGATGTCCTATGCGGCGGCGGATCGGAGCGTGCCGATCCTGTCGATGACCGCCGGCGACGCGCTTCGCCGCGCCGCCGATCTCGCCGCCGACTCCACCGCCATGGTCGAGCTCGCGCCGCCCGGATTCGCTTCCCTCACCGGGGCCGATGCGACCGATCGGCGCTGGACCTATCGGGCGCTGCTCGCCGACGCCGAGCTCTGCGCTTCCTTCCTTCTCGAGCGATTTGCGCCGGGCGACCGGATCTGCCTGTGGGCGCCTAACCTTCCGGAATGGGTGATCCTCCAATATGGCGCCGCGCTCGCCGGGATCGTCCTGGTGACCGCCAATCCCGCGCTTCGCGAGAGTGAGCTTCGTCACGTCCTTCGCCAGTCGAAGGCGCGCGCCCTGATCCATGTCGACGCCTTTCGCGGCAGCGACATGGCCGCGATCGCCGCGGCCGTCGCGGACGAGGTCGGCGAGACGATCAGCCTTTCGAACTGGCCTGCTCTGATGGCGGCGCCGGCCCGGGGCGATCTTCCGCAGGTGGGGGCGCGTTCGCCGGCGCAGATCCAGTTCACTTCGGGCACGACCGGCCAGCCGAAGGGCGCTCTGCTCCACCATGAGGGGCTCGTCACCAACGCCGCCTTCGTCGCCGCCCGTTTGGGCCAGGACCGGGACGTCGTCGTCATGCCGATGCCCTTGTTCCACACCGCCGGCTCGGTGCTCGGCGTGCTCGGCTGCGTCACCACCCTGTCGACCCTCGTGCTCCCCGTGATGTTCGATCCGGCCCTCATCCTCGCCGCGGTGGAACGGGAGCGCGCCGCCATCCTCAGCGGAGTCCCGACCATGTTCGTGGCGCTGCTCGAGCAGCAGCGCCACAGCCGATTTGGCCTGTCGAGCCTTCGGGCCACGCTCTCCGGCGGCTCGCTCGTCGCTCCGGAGCTTCGCCGCCGGCTGGAGGAGGAATTCGGCTTCAGCCCGATGACCGTCTACGGCCAGACGGAGCTGAGCCCGATCGTCTGCCAGACCGCTCATGACGATCCGCCGACCGCGAAATCTGAGACGGTCGGCCGGCCTCTGCCCCAGGTCGAGGTCAGGATCGCCGATCCGGCGACGGGCGAGACCCTTCCGGTCAGTGTCGAGGGCGAGATCCAGGCGCGCGGCTACCAGGCGATGCTCGGCTATTACGGCCAGCCCGAGGCGACGGCGAAGACCCTGCTCGCCGACGGCTGGCTTCGCACCGGCGATCTCGGCACGATGGACGACGAGCTCTACGTCCGGGTCACCGGCCGGCTGAGCGACATGATCATCCGCGGCGGAGAGAATATCTACCCGGCCGAGATCGAGGCCGAACTGCTCCGCCATCCGGCCGTGGCCGAAGCCGCGGTGTTCGGTCTTCCCGATCCCCATTGGGGCGAGATCGTCGCCGCCGCCGTCCGGGTCGCGCCGGGCGCCGAGCCGCCGGCCGCGGACGAGCTCAAGGGACATGTCCGCGCCCTGCTCGCGCCGCAAAAGACGCCGTCGACCTGGTTCCTGGTCGAGGCTCTGCCGCTGACCGGTTCCGGAAAGGTCCAGAAATTCGCGCTCAGGGATTCGGCCTTGTCCGGCGAATTGAAGCCTCTGGGTGCTGCCGAGGAGATGGGCTGACCGACGCGGGAACGGCGGCCGCACCGGGTCTTGGAGCGTCGACCGGAGCGACCAAGAAGACGGTTAACCGGCCTTTTACCTTGAAGGGCTAGCGACAGCCAAAATCCACCGCGCCGGAGAAAAACGATCTCATCCTCTCGATCCAGAGTGCTGAACACCCTCGCCAAATGGAGGGAATTGCCTGCGGACCTGGTCAGGGCGCAGGTCGACGCCGTGTACCGCGCCTTCCCGCTCACGTTCGCAGTCACCCTCATCGTGACGTTCAGCCTGGCTTATTCGCTCGAAGGCGCCGCCGGGTGGCGCTGGATCGCCGCCGCCGCTTTGCTGAATTGCGCTGCCAGCGTCTGCGTCCTCTATCGATGGTTCCGGCGCCGGTCCGCGAAAGAGGGTGGAAGGGGTTCCGGCACCGGCCTGGTCGGCGTCGTTGCCGAAGCGGCCGCGGTGTCGTCGGCCTGGTTCGTCTTTCTCTCGACGGCGGGCTATTTCGCCTCGCTGGAACAGCAGGTTCTGGTCACCACCGTCATGGCCGGCGTCGTCGCGATCGGTGCGCTTCGCTATGCCACGGTGCCGTTGGCGAGCCTGAGCTTTCTCGCCGCCGCGACCGTCGTCTGTACCGTCTACGCGGTCTTCGCTTTGGTCCCGATCGCGGTGTTCATCTTCCTCGCCGTCTTCCTGCTGCTGCTCGCGAAGAACGTCATCGCCCAGGCAAAAACGTTCATCGACCAATTTGCCGCGGGAGTGGCGCTCACCAAGGCCGAGACCGAGCGTGAGCTTCTGCAGGCCAAAGCGGAGCAGGAAGCCTGGAAGGCTCAGGCCGTCGCCGCCGAAGCCGAGACTCGGCTTCAGGAGGAGCATGCCCGCGCCCGCAGAGAGACTTTCGGCAGCGTCGCGGGTCAGTTCGAGGGGAGCCTTCTCGAGACCGTCACCGAAATCGCGGCTTCAGCGGATCAGACCCGCAAGGCAGCCGACGACCTGGCCGCGAGGACCAACCTGGCCCATATCGAGCTGCGCACCGTCGCTGGAAGCACGGAGAAAGCGGAGATCGGGGCTGCGGCCCTGCTCCAGGAATGCAAGGAGCTGGCAGGGTCGCTGAGCGAGCTGAGGGAAAGCGTCGCTCAGCAGGAGGCTGTCACCGACGATGTCCGCAAATTGTCTCGCCAGGCAAGCGAGACCTTCGAAAACCTCGTCACCTGCACGAGCGACGTCGACAGCATCGTCGGCTCGATCACTGAAATTGCGGGCAGGACCAATCTCCTCGCTCTCAACGCCACGATCGAGGCCGCGCGGGCCGGCGAGGCGGGACGAGGCTTCGCCGTGGTCGCGATGGAGGTGAAGGGACTGTCGGCGCAAACCAAGGCGGAAACCTGCAGGATCGAGGAGCAGCTCGCCGCAATGGCCTCTGCGGTCAAATCGTCGGCCGCGATCGTTGAGGCGATGAGCCATAAATTCGCTTCGGTCAGCGCGGTCGCCGATGCAGTCGAGCGAGCGGTCGCCGGACAGGCGGCGATGATCGGCTCGATCCACGAATATGCGCAGTCAGCGGCCAGCCTGACGTCGAACCTTCAAGCCAGCGTCGGCAAGGCGGAGGGCGCTTCGGACGAGGCCAATCTGCTCGTCGAGGAACTCAAGTCGGCGACATGGATGCTAGTCCAGAAGGCCCAGGTGCTGACCAGTGGAACGGCGACCTTCATGTCGACGATCAAGGCGGCCTGATTCGCTTCGGGCGGACTTCCCACGACCGCCAGGACGTCGAAGCGTCCAGGGGAGCGCGGCTATCGCTGCGATCGCGCCGCTGCGGGCTTCGCCTTCTTGCGGACTTCGGTCAGGCCCAGCTTGATCAGATAGCGCAGCGCATCGGTGCGATTCACTTCCAGGAGCGGCATCTCCTCCTGCAGCTTCCTGGCGCAGGCGTCGATCTCCTCGATCAGCTCTTCCGGCAGCCGAAGCGAAAGCGGCTGCATGATCTGGTCCTTGCGCGGGCGCGCCATATTGACTCCCGTTTGCGTATACGATAACCGACAGTGTATCTCACCGAATGTTGTAGCACACGGAGGCGCTGATGGCCACGATCCACGACGATCGCCTGCTCGACAGGCTCCGCAAGCTGGTCGCGCTGGCGGAAGACGGCGCCAGCGAGGCGGAGTCGCTTCGGGCCGGCGAACAGGTCCACCGCCTGCTTGCCGCCCACAATCTCACCCTCGCCGACCTCGAGCCGAATTTCGCCGACCCGCCCGAGCGCCGGAGCGTCGACTCAAGCCAGTCCGATCCGCTTGTCGACGGGTGGACGATCCGGATCTGGCACGCGACGGCGGAACTTTTCTTCTGCCGATACTTTTATCGCGAGGAAGGCGATCGCGATCGCGCCGGCCGCTGGCGCGCGCGCCATTACCGGCACTGCCTCGTCGGCACCCCTGCCAATCAGATCACCGCGAAAGTCATGGCGGATCATTTCTGCCGCACCGTCCGCCGGCTCGCCCGCGCCCGCTTGTCGCCGGGCCGGTCCCGGATCGTCGAGCGGCGAAGCTTCGAGTCGGGCTGCGCCGCCCGGCTCTCCGATCGGATCAGGGCCAAGGCGCGGCAGGCGCGGTCGGTCGCTCCAGCGGGCGGCACGCTTCCGGCGTTGCTCGATCTCTATGAGCGGGAAGCTCAGGCGAACGACCGCTCGCTCAAGTCGCTCGGGATCGCATTGTCGAGCGGCGGCAAACGGCCGAGGCGCGGATCGCGCGATGTGCTGGCCGATCATCTCGGCCGTGAAGCGGCGGAGCAGATCTCGCTCGCGCTTCAGATCGGTTCCGGCGATGTCTCGGTTCGGGCTTCGGCCCCTCCACCGCCGCAGCCGGGCCAGATGCTGTTCAATTTCTGACGAAGGAGAAGGAATGACCCAATTGACGACACGCTTCGACGAGGCCCTAATCTACGCCCGAACCATTCATGAAGGACAGAAGCGCAAGGGATCGGACATCCCCTATTTCGCGCATCTGCTCGGAGTTGCCTCGCTCACCCTGGAGGCGGGCGGAAGCGAGGACCAGGCGATCGCCGCGCTTCTCCATGATGCCGCCGAGGACCAGGGCGGGCACGAACGCCTGGAGGACATCAGGTCCAGGTTCGGGGGTGCCGTCGCCGACATTGTCGGCGCCTGTTCCGACAGCTTCGTCGAGCCGAAACCGGACTGGGAGCCGCGCAAGAAGGCCTATCTCGAGGCCATGGACTCCAAGTCATCGGACGCCTTGCTGGTGTCGCTCGCGGACAAGATCCACAATGCGGAGGCGATCCTCGCCGATTTCCGCTCCGTCGGCCCTGCCGTCTTCGCCCGCTTCACCGGCAGAAGGGTGGGGACCCTCTGGTATTATCGCACCCTCGCCGACGCGTTCACCCGGCTTCGCCCCGGAGCCGCTGCGGACCGGCTTGCACGGGCGGTCGCGGCGCTTCACAGCGAAGCCGAAGCGATGTCGGAGACGAACGATGGCGGAAACCGATAGCGACGCAACGATGGGGGTCGAGGCGACGGCGTCCCAGCTGATCGACTCGAAGATCGCCGCGCTCGGCGACTGGCGCGGCGAGACGCTTCGCCGGATTCGCGAGATCATCCGCGAGGCCGATCCCGACGTCGTCGAGACGGTCAAATGGCGAAAGCCGTCCAACCCTTCAGGCGTGCCGGTCTGGGAGCATGAAGGCATCCTCTGCACCGGCGAGACCTACCGCGCCTATGTGAAGCTGACCTTCGCGAACGGTGCCTCGCTCGACGACCCGGCCGGCCTGTTCAACTCCAGCCTCGAAGGCAATACGAGGCGGGCGATCGACCTGAGAGAAGGCGATCAAGTGGACGAGGCGGCGTTCAAAGCCCTTGTTCGCGAAGCGGTGGCGCTGAACCTGTCCAGGCGCCGTTAGCCGGCCGCCCTCGTGACGCTTGCGTCACGAAGTGCAGTCGAACATGCTCCACAGTCTTGTGGCGCAACTGGTTGCGATCTGCGCGGAGGGGCGATGATGTTGACGCGTCGACTGTGGCTTCTCGTCTCGCTCGCATTGCTCGGTTGCCAGACGGCCTCCGATGCGCCGTCCGACGGAACGGCCGCAGTCCCGATCTTCGACGGCCATGCCGATTTCGCCATCCACTATGCCCGAGCAGAGCCGGCCTGGTCGGTATCGGCCCATGACATCAGTGTCGACCTTCCCGGCCAGGCCGATGTTCCGCGCTGGCGGGAAGGCGGCGTCTATGGCGCCCTCGCGACCGTCGCCTCGGATCGCGGGCCCGGCGGCCGTGATCATTTTCCGCGCCTGCTCGCCGCCCTCGACTGGCTCGATGCCCTCGCCGCCCGTCATCAGGCCGACATCGCCATCGCCCGCTCGCTCGCGGAGCTGCGGCGGGCACGAGAGGAAGGACGCATCGCTTTGATCCCTGCGGTCGAAGGCGGGGACCAGATCGACGGCTCGCTCGATAATCTGCGGACCCTTCATGCCCGGGGCGTTCGATCGATGCTCATCGTCTATGATCATCACAACGACCTCGGCGACGGCGCAATGATCCTCGAGCAGTCGCCGGCAGTAGCTCGGCAGTCCAATGGCGGGCTCTCCGAGCTCGGCCGGAACGTCGTCGCCGAGATGAACCGCCTCGGCATGCTCGTCGATCTTTCGCACGCCGCCGAAGAGACGGTACACGAGGCGCTCTCCGTTTCGTCGGCGCCGATCATCTTCAGTCATAGCGCGGCCCGTGCCCTCGCCGACACGCCGCGCAACCTCTCCGACGCGACTTTAAGGCTGGTTCGAGCCAATGGCGGAATCGTCATGGTGCCGCTGGCGCCTTACCTCATCACGACCGATCATTGGCGATGGTGGTCTTCGGGCGAGCGCCGCTATGCCGAGTTGGTCGCTGCCCATCCGGGCGATGAAGCCGCAGTTCAACGAGGAATGGAAGAGTGGGACGGGGCCAACCTGCAGCCGACGGTGACGGTGGCTCAGGTCGCCGACCAGATCGATCACATTGCAAGGGTTGCCGGTCCGGATCATGTCGGAATTGGCTCGGACTTCGACGGCATGGGGCAATTCGCCATTTCTGGCCTGGAACATTCGGGAAAATTGCAGGCGCTGATCGAGGAGCTTCGCCGCAGGGGCTGGCCGCAGGCTCGCCTGGAGGCCCTTGGCGGCGGCAATTTCGAGCGAGTACTCGCTCGCGTCGAGGCTGCGGCGGGCCGCTGATGGGAAGGGCGTTCAGCGCGACAGTGGGGCGACCCGCGGAGAAGTGAGAGAAATTGAAGAGTGGAGTGGTTCCCGTCTCAATCCGTGCGCTTGGCATATTCGAACAGCTCGACGACATTGCCCGATGGATCTTCGAGCAAAATCTGCCTTCCGGCGCCTTCGGCTATGCCCCCGCGGAAAGTCGCGCCCGCCTTACGAAGCCTGGCGACCATGTCGTCGAGATCCTCGGTTTCGATCTGGAACCTGTTCCATCCGCCCGGCTTCGGATCACCCCCGGCCTTTCCCGCACTGCCGGCACCCGGCACGTTGATGAACAGTCGCAGGTCGTCGCGTGACAGCGCAGCGAATTTGGAGGGGTTGTGCTTCTCGACGGTGAAGCCGAGCAGCTCGCGGTAAAAGCCGACGGCTTCGTCGACGTCGTTCACAATGTATCTGACGGCTGCCATGTGGCGATCTTGCATCTATGATGGTCATGAACGTCGGTCGGAAGACATGGGTCCTTCTCCGGCCTCGAAGCGGATCCGCGCCAGGCGAGGAAAATGGTCCCCGCACGGCGGTAACAGGGGTGGCACGGGGCCGCCGCTGAACAGACGAAGGCTCGAAGATGCAGGACGACGAATATGTCTATGACGAAGATCGCGGAGAGTGGGTCCCGGCAGCGGAGCTGGCCGCTCGGGAGGCCGGCGCGGCTGACGTGGAGGTGCGCGATGCGGTCGGCAATCTGCTTTCTGATGGCGACCAGGTGACCCTGATCAAGGATCTGGATGTCAAGGGAGCCGGGCGGACGCTCAAGCGGGGAACGCTGATCAAGTCGATCCGCCTCACCGGCGACGCACAGGAGATCGACTGCAAGTTCGAGGGGATCAAAGGGCTGGTCCTTCGTGCCGAGTTCGTCCGCAAGCGCTGATGGCTCGGCTGAAGTGAGCGCCGCCGCCTGCAGCGATCATCCTGGCGAGACAGCGGCGCCTGCCTGTTCGGGCGACGCTGAACGCCAAAGCGAACAAGCCCGCCCTGACCATTTCTGGCTGAGTTGACTGGGTGAAGCCGAAGCTCCTCACGACTCTGCCCGGATATACCGCAAGGCAATTCGCGGGCGATGCCGGGGCAGGGGTCACCGTCGCGATGGTGGCATTGCCGCTCAGCATCGCGATCGCGATCGCGTCGGGCGCGACACCCGCCGCCGGGCTGGTGACCGCGGTGGTGGCCGGATTCCTCATCTCCGCGCTTGGTGGAAGCCGGGTTCAGATCGGTGGCCCCACCGGCGCGTTCATCGTCGTCGTCTACGATGTCATCGCCGCTCATGGCTTCGAGGGGCTGCTGTTGGCGACGCTGATGGCGGGCCTGATCCTCGTCGTGGCAGCGCTTGCGCGTGCAGGCCGGCTGATCGCGCTCATCCCAGAGGCCGTCATAGAAGGTTTCACAGTCGGGATCGCCATCGTCATCGCGACCAGTCAGCTGAAGGATCTGCTCGGTCTCGAGACCGGGCGATTGCCTGCCGATTTCCTGGCCCAGCTGCCGGCCCTGTGGTCGGCGCGGGCAACGCTCTCCGTCTCTGCCGTCCTCATCGGCGTCGGCACGGTTATCGCGATCTTTGCCTTGCGCAAATTTGCGCCCCGAGTGCCCGGGACGATCATTGCCGTCGCGCTTGCCAGTGCCGCGGTCGCATTCCTGCCGCTGCCCGTCGAGAGTGTCGGCTCTCGTTATGGGGCGCTGCCCGGCGGCCTGCCCTGGCCGTCCTTGCCCGCAATATCGGTGGCGAAGATCAGTGAACTCCTGCCGTCGGCCTTGATCATCGCCTTCCTCGCCGGTGTGGAGTCACTGCTTTCCGCGATCGTCGCCGACCGAATGATCAGCGGCGCCCATCGATCGAATGCGGAACTCATGGCCCAGGGAGTGGCCAATATCGCGTCGCCATTGTTCGGCGGTCTGCCCGCCACCGGAGCGATCGCCCGGACCGCGACCAATGCCCGGGCGGGAGGACGAACGCCGGTTGCGGGGATCGTCCATGCCGCGGTGATCCTCATCGTCGTGGCGTTCGCCGCCCCGCTCGCCTCTTATCTCGCTATGCCGGCGCTCGCGGGCCTACTTCTCGTGACCGCCTGGACGATGAGCGAGCCGCACCGATGGCCCGAGCGATTGCGCGCTCCTCCACCCGAACGATTCCTGCTGTTGCTGACCATGGCGCTCACCGTCTTTGCCGACCTCACCGTCGCGATCGCGGTCGGGACGGCCATCGGCCTCGCCCA
>CAMPIH010000015.1 GCA_946886275.1 uncultured Sphingosinicella sp. | reverse complement strand
GGCCGCCGCGGGGCAAGGGCGGAGCGGAACTGTTCAGCCTTTCATGTGTCTGTTACGCACGAGATACGAAAAGCAGGAGATCTGAGATGGCGAGGAAGAAATCCTCTGGCAATCAGACCGGCGGCCAGACCAAGAGCAACACCAATAATGACAAGGCCGGCAATAATGGCGGGTCGGCCGCCGAAGGCATTTCCGACGCGCTTCGCGAAGCGGGACGGCGGGCCGCCGATCTGGCGCAGAACCCGGTTGCTCGAAGCCTGCTCGCGGCCGGCCTGGTGACGGCGGCGGCAGCTCTGGCGGCCAACAAGAATGTCCGCGATACGGCCCGGCGGAGCGCCCGCGAGGCGCAGGAAGCGGCCGAGGCGGCGGCGGACGCGGCCGCCGAGAGTGCGAGCAAAATCGGCGCGGCGATGATCAACGCGGCCACCGAAGCCGTCCGTAAGATGATGGCCCTGGGCGGCGGCGGCGAGACCGGCGCCTCCGCGACGTCGAGTGGCGGCGGGCGGTCGGCAGCCGGGAGAACGAGCGGCCGTTCCAAGGCGGCGGGGACTTTGACCAGGACCTCCCGACCGACGGCGACCGCCAAGAAGACGAGCCGAACCCCAAGGTCCGGTACCGCGGCCAAGCCGGCGGCGGCGCGCGGCAAGGCCAAGGCCGCTTCCGGCACGTCCGGCGCGCGCAAGAGCGCTTCCGGAACCAGGAGCAGGAAGTCGACGGGGAGCACGTCGCGGCGCGGCTCGACCAGGAGCGGCGGTGGCGGCAATGGCGGTGACACGACCGGCGGCGGCGGCGGCGCCTGAGCCCAGGTCGGCGGCTCTCGCCCGAGCGCGGCCATCAAAAAAATGGGGCGCCGCTGACGGCGCCCCTTCATTTTGGGCCTTGGAAGCCTCGGCCTAGCGGCAGCGGCGGGCGCTGCGGCTCCTCTGAACCTCACGGCCGATCAGGGCCCCGGCCGCGGCGCCGAGGATGGTGCCGGCGGTACGGTTGCGTCCGCCGTCGAGCTCTCGGCCGATCAGGGCGCCGGCCGCGCCGCCGACGATCATTCCGACAGTGCCGTTCGAACGGCGGCAATAGACGCGGCCGTCGCGACCCCGCCAGGTCGGGCCGACATAAGCGCCGTTGCGATAATAACGGCTCTGCGCCTGCGCCTCTTCCATCGGAAGGGCCATGCTGACCGGAACCGCCATCGTGGCCGCGGAAGCGGCGAGGATGAGCGAACGCATTGATACCTCCTGTGCTGTAACTCTGATGGACCAACGCCGCCGGACTAAGGCCGGTTTCATTAACCTAAAACAACGATCGGCTCATCGTGCGGCAAGGTGAGGCCTCTCACCGTCGACCGGAGCGGCCGGCGATCACGACCCTTTCAAATTGGCAGGACAGGCTCTAGAGGCGGCCGGTAATTTCAGGGATAAGCAGGCTTGGCGAACGTCACCGTTATCGGCGGCCAGTGGGGCGACGAAGGCAAGGGGAAGATCGTCGACTGGCTGTCCAGCCGGGCGAAGCTCGTCGTCCGCTTCCAGGGCGGGCACAATGCCGGCCATACCCTCGTCATCGGTGACCAGACCTACAAGCTGTCCCTGCTCCCGTCCGGGATCGTTCGCGGCACCCTGTCGGTGATCGGCAATGGCGTCGTCCTCGATCCCTGGGCGCTCAAGGCGGAAGTCCAGAAATTGTCGGAACAGGGCGTCTCGGTGACCCCCGACACTTTGGCGATCGCCGACACCTGCCCCCTCATTCTTCCCTTCCATCGCGACCTGGATGCGCTTCGCGAGGATGCGAGCGGCGCCGGCAAGATCGGAACGACCCGGCGCGGCATCGGTCCGGCCTATGAGGACAAGGTCGGCCGCCGCGCGATCCGGGTCTGCGACCTCGCCCATCTCGGCGCCCTCGGGCCGCTCCTCGACCGTCTCTGCGCCCATCACGACGCGCTCCGCGCCGGCTTCGGAGAGCCGCCGATCGATCGCGAACGGCTCGAACGCGATCTCGGCCAGATCGCCGAATTCGTCCTCCAGTTCGCGAAGCCGGTCTGGATCACCCTGAACGAGGCCCGGCTCCGCGGCGACCGGATCCTGTTCGAAGGCGCCCAGGGCGTCCTGCTCGACGTCGATCACGGCACCTATCCGTTCGTCACCTCGTCCAACACCATCGCCGGGACCGCCGCCGGCGGCACCGGCCTCGGCCCTGGCGCCGCCGGCTTCGTCCTCGGAATCGTCAAGGCCTATACGACCCGAGTGGGTTCGGGCCCGTTCCCGACCGAGCTGGACGACGAGATCGGCCAGAGGCTGGGCGAGCGGGGTCACGAATTCGGCACGGTGACCGGCCGCAAGCGCCGCTGCGGCTGGTTCGACGCCGTGCTCGTTCGCCAGTCCATGGCCGTCTCCGGGGTGACCGGGATCGCCCTTACCAAGCTCGACGTGCTCGACGGCCTCGACGAGATCCGGATCTGCACCGGCTACCGGCTGCGCGGCGAGCTGCTCGGCCATCTGCCGGCCCATTCCCTCGATCAGGCGGCGGTCGAGCCGGTCTACGAGACGATGACGGGCTGGCGTGAATCGACTTTCGGCGCCCGAAGCTGGGCCCAATTGCCGGCTCAGGCGATCAAGTACATCCGGCGGATAGAGGAACTCATCGCCTGCCCCGTCGCTTTGGTCTCGACCAGTCCGGAACGGGACGACACGATCCTCGTGCGCGATCCGTTTGCCGGCTGACACCCACTCTTATGACTGAGAATTGACATGACAACACGTGAAGCCACCGGCCTTCTGCCCCGACCGATCCCGATCGAGACGATCGGCGATTATGGCCGTTCCCTCGGCGATCGGCTCGCCGTCGTCGCCTTCGGCGCCATCCAGTGGCCATGGCTTCTTCGAAGCCTGCACGGCGGCACGCTTGCCCAAAAGCATGCCTTGCTCGATCGGCTGAACCTGCCGCACGACGCTCTTCCCTATCTCGGCAGCTGGAAAGCCGATACCGGGCTTCTCAAGCTGCTCGTCGACCATATTCTCGAGCATCGCCCGAAGCTGGTCGTCGAATTCGGCACCGGCGCTTCGACCCTGATCCTCGCCCGGGCGCTCCAAAAGGCCGGCGGCGGCAATCTGATCAGCTTCGACCAGCATGGCGATTTCGTCGATTCGACCCGGCGCTGGCTCGCCGATCACGGCCTGAAGGCCGATCTCCGCGCGGTCCCGCTCCGCCCGACCGAGGATTGGCCGGGCCTGTGGTACGATCATGGGCCGCTTCCGAAGAATATCGATCTGATGCTCATCGACGGGCCGCCCTGGTCGATCCATCCCTTCACCCGCGGCGCCGCGGCCTGCCTGTTCGACAATATCTCGCCGGGCGGCACGATCATGCTCGACGATGCGGCCCGTCCCGGCGAGCGTTTCGTCGCCCGCCGCTGGCGCAAGCTCCGCCCCGATTTCAACTTCGACCTGGTGAAGAGCGGGAGCAAGGGCACCTTGATCGGCACCCGGCTCGGCTGAGGTCGCGAAGACGGCGCGCCTCCCCGTCAGAGGGTCGGCCGCTTCTCGAATCCCGAAGGCACCGGCTCGTCGGCCTGCTCGACATCGACCTGGTCGACCCGGGCGGCCGGCGGTCCTTCCTGGCAAAGCGCGATCATCCTCGTCACGTCGGCCTCGCTGCCGTGGACGAGCATCTCGACGCTGCCGTCGCTTCGGTTGCGGACCCAGCCGCGAAGGCCGAGGCTGGTCGCTTCCTCGAGGCTCCAGGCGCGATAGAAGACGCCCTGGACCCGGCCGTGGATGACGAGGCGGCGGGTGAGGCTCACCAGCTCACCCGCACTGGCCGCGGTGGAGGAGCTTGTGATCGGCAAGCACCAAAGCGATCATCGCTTCCACCACCGGGGCGCCGCGGATGCCGACGCACGGATCGTGGCGGCCGGCCGACGAAATCTCGGCCGACCGGCCTTCGCTGTCGATGGTCGCGAGGCTTCGCCGGATCGACGAAGGGGGCTTGAAGGCGGCGCGAAGGACGATCGGCTGGCCGGTCGCGATCCCGCCGGCGATTCCGCCGGCATGATTGGAATCGAAGGCCGGGCCACTCTCTCCCGGCCGCATCTGATCGACATTCTCCTCGCCGCGAAGCCGGGCCGAGCCGAAGCCGGCGCCGATCTCGACGCCCTTGACGGCGTTGATCGACATGATCGCCGCGGCGAGGTCCGAATCCAGCTTCGCATAGATAGGCGCGCCCCAGCCCGCCGTGACGCCCTCGGCGACCGCCTCGACGACGGCGCCGAGCGAGCTTCCCTCCTCGCGGGCCCGCTCGATCAGCGCCGGCCATGCCGATTCATCGCTGCAGCCGCCAATCTCGATCGGCCGGGCCGTAATCGCGACGTAGCCGAGCACGAGCCGGGCGATCGCTCCGGCCGCGACCCGAGCCGCCGTCTCCCGCGCCGACGACCGGCCGCCGCCGCGCCAGTCCCGATGGCCATATTTGGCCTGGTAGGCATGGTCGGCATGACCCGGCCGGAAGGCGCTGGGCGAATAATCCGATGACCGGGCATCCTTGTTCTCGATGATCAGGCTGATCGGGGTTCCCGTCGTGCGGCCCTCAAACACGCCCGACAGGATCCGGACCCGATCGGGCTCGTCGCGCGGACTGGTGAGGGCGTTCGATCCGGGCCTGCGGCGGTCGAGCCAGGGCTGGATATCCTCTTCAGACAAGGCGATTCCGGGTGGGCAGCCGTCGACGACGGCGCCGATCGCGGGGCCGTGGCTTTCGCCCCAGGTCGTGAATCGGAACAGCCGGCCGAAGCTGTTGAGGCTCATCTTTCATCTCCGACCGTCGCGAAGGCGGGCGCATAATCGGCCCGGCCGAGCTTCGGCGGGGTGAAGCCCGGCTTCAGCGCGAGCGCCATGAAATAGGGGCCCGAATAAGCGGATGTGAACGGGCGGGCGGTCTCCGCCGAAAAGCCGAAGCGGCGATAATAATCCGGCTCGCCGAGGACGAAGATCAGCTCCTCGCCGGTCGCCCGGGCGATCGCCTTGGCGGCCTCGATCAGCGCCGAACCGCCGCCGCCGCCCTGCATCTCCCGGACCATGGCGACCGGTCCCAGGCCGAGCGCCCGGTAGCTTCGCCCGTCCGCCTCTACCGTCATCCGGCTCAGGGCGATGTGGCCGACCGCCTCGCCTTGCCGTTCGGCGACGAGCGAGATGACGAGGTCCCGGTCGAGTTGGAGCCGTTCGACGAGATCGGCCTCGATCGCGGTCGGGAAGGCGGAAAGGTGGATCCGCCGGATCGCCCCGGTATCCGCGGGTTCGGCCGGCCTGATCCCGAAGCTCACGCCAGAGCGATGTCGGGCGCGTCCTCGGCCTTCATGCCGATGACATTGTAGCCGCCGTCGACATGATGGATTTCGCCGGTCACGCCCGAAGCGAGGTCGGAGAGCAGATAGAGGGCGCCGCCGCCGACGTCCTCGATGGTGACGTTGCGGCGCATCGGCGAGTTGAGCTCGTTCCACTTGAGGATGTAGCGGAAGTCGCCGATCCCGCTCGCGGCAAGGGTCTTGATCGGGCCGGCGGAGATGGCGTTGACCCGAATCTTCTCGGGCCCCAGATCCATGGCGAGATATTTGACGCTGCTTTCCAGCGCCGCCTTGGCAAGGCCCATCACGTTGTAATGCGGGACGACCTTCTCGGCGCCGTAATAGGACAGAGTGAGGATGCTTCCGCCGTTCGGCATCATCGCCCGAGCCCGCCGGGTCACGGCGACGAAGCTGTAGACGGAGATGTTCATCGTCAGCAGGAAATTCTCCAGGCTGGTGTCGACGAATTTCCCCCTCAGCTCGTTCTTGTCCGAAAAGCCGATCGCATGGACGAGGAAGTCCAGAGTCTCCCAGCGCTCGCGGACGGATTCGAACGTGCGGTCGAGATCGGCCATGTCGGCGACGTCGCACTCGACGAGAAAATCCGATCCGAGCTCCTGGGCGAGCGGCCTGACCCGACGCTCGAGCGCTTCGCCCTGGTAGGAGAAAGCCAGCTCGGCGCCATGGGCGGCGAGCGCCTTGGAAATGCCCCAGGCGAGCGAGCGGTCGTTGGCGAGGCCCATGATCAGGCCGCGCTTTCCTTCCATCAACCCGGTCATTCTTCCTCCTGTTCGGCCGCCTCGACGGCCTTGTCCTCGGCTTTCAGCTCGGCTTTCACCGCCACCTCTTCCTGGATTGCCGCCACTTCATCCTCATGCGTGGGCGCCGGCGTCTCGGCAAGGGCCGCGTTGAGCTCGGCCCCGATAACGAGCCCGAGACCGATAATGAAGAAGAAGAACAAGGCGATGATGATTCCGGCGAGGCTTCCATAAGTGAGGTCGTAGCCGCCGAGGCTGGCGAGGGCGACGGGCAGGAGCGCCGTCGTTCCCACCCACCATGCCGCGACGAAGGCCGCGCCGGGCCATTTCAGGCAGTGCCGGTAGCGCTTCGGCGTGAGCATGAAGAAGAGCAAATAGAGCGCGCCGAACAGAAGCAAGGCCGGCGCCGCCCGGAGCAGGGTCAGGACTCCGACGAGATCGTCCGCACCCGGCACTTCGGCGACGAGGAATTGCTGGACGCCGGAAAGCACGATCGACAAGGCGAAGGCGATCATCGCGAGGATCACCGCGCCGATGATCATTCCCGCCGATCCGAGCCGATATTCCCAGAAGGGGCGGCTGAACGTCACTCCGTAGGCGCGTCGGATGATGTCACGGATCGTCTCGATGAAGCTCCCGGTCGTCCACAGCCCGACGAGCGCGCCGAGCCACAAGAGGCTTCCGGTTCGGGCTTCGGCGACGTCCTGGATCGGCCGCCTGAGGACGTCGGCGACGTTCGGCGGCATCGTCTGGAGGAGGCCGTTCACCGCCGCCAGGCCTTCCTCGGTACCGCCCAGCAGCCGCGCGATCGCTGCGCCGACGATGACGAACGGGAAGATCGACAGCAAGGCGAGGTAAGCGAGATTGCCGGCGTGGATGAAACCGTCGGAATAGACGCCGATCGCGACCCTCTTGATCACTTCCCAGGTGCGGCTGCGCTTGCGCAGATTCTCCCTGATCGTTCCGAACCGGGCCTTGGCCTTGGCCAGCCGCTTGCGCCGGGCTTCGGGCGATTCAGGTGAGATGTCGCGCACTAGGCTGGGTCCATCGGCCTTGGGGACGGAATAGACAAGCTAGACGCCCAGGGAAGCTCTCGGGTTGCGCTTGCCACGCCCGGCCCAGCCCTCGATCAGCCGTGCCAGCTCCGCGTCGTCGGGAACGTCGACCATCAGGGTCACGAGCTGGTCGCCGCGCTGGCCGCTCTTGCCGGTGAAGCCCTTGCCTTTCAGCCGAAGCACCTTGCCGGAGCTGGATCCCTTGGGAACGCTCAGCATGACCGGTCCGTCGACGGTCGGCACCCGGACCTTGGCGCCGAGCACGGCCTCGTCGAGGCTGACCGGCAGGTCGAGGCGGATATTGTCGCCGTCGCGGCGGAAGAAGCGGTGCGGCTTGACGTTGATCGTCACGATCGCGTCGCCGTTTCCGGCCGGTCCCGGCTGGCCCTGGCCGGACAGGCGGATGCGGGCGCCGTCCTCGAGCCCCGCCGGAAGCTTGATGTCGAACGTCCGGCCACTGCCGAGGGTGACCCGCTGGTCCTTCAGGATCGCCGCATCCTCGAACGGAACGTCGAGCCGGTAGCCGATGTCGGCGCCCTTGCGCGGTGGCGGCGCATTGCGCCGGCCGAATCCTCCGAACGGCCCGCTCCGGCGGGCGCCGCCGCCGCTGAACAGCCCCTCGAACAGGTCGGACAGATCGGCTGCTTCGCCGCCGAACTCGAAGTCGCCGCCGTTCGGGCCACGGCGGAAGCCGCCGCCGGCGCCGGGCTGCGGACCGGCGCCATAGCCGAACGGCGCCCGCGGATTGCCGTCCTCGCCTATCTCGCCCCGGTCATATTGGGCGCGCTTGTCCTTGTCGGTCAGGATGTCATAGGCCTGGGTCACCTTGGTGAACCGCTCCGACGCCTCGGGATTGTCCCGGTTGCGGTCGGGATGCAGCTCCTTGGCGAGCTTGCGGTACGCCTTCTTGATATCGGCCTCGCTCGCGCCGCGCGTCACGCCGAGGGTCGAATAGAGGTCCGCCATTCCTGCTCCGTTCTCCACGCCGTCGTAAAAGTCCACTGTTGCACCGCGGCAACAGCGCGAAAATGGGCAAAGCCAAGCGATGCCGCAAGGGAGATTGTCGGCACAGGCCCAGCGCTTTCGAACGCCAGCCCCGGGCCGCGTGCTCGGGCGATCAGATGCTTCCACTTGGCCAGGACAGGCTCTAGAGCCCGTTCATGGCGACCGATCCGCACCTCCTGTTCGAGGAATGGCTCGCCGAGGCGCGCCTGGCCGAGCCGAACGACCCGGAGGCGATGGCGCTGGCGACCGCCGATCGATCGGGCCGGCCTTCGGTCCGAATGGTCCTCCTCAAGGGCCATGACCAGCGCGGCTTCGTCTTCTACACCAACAGCCTCAGCCGGAAGGGCGGCGAGCTGGCCGAGAACAAGCGGGCGGCCTTGCTCTTCCACTGGAAGTCGCTTCGCCGCCAGGTCCGGATCGAAGGGCCGGTCGAGCCCGTGGCGGCGGCCGAGGCGGATTCCTATTTCGCCAGCCGTTCGCGCGAATCCCGGCTTGGCGCCTGGGCTTCGGACCAGTCGCAACCGCTCGACAGCCGCGAGACGTTCGAGGGGCGATACCGGCAGCTGGTCGAGGATTATCGCGACCGCGACGTGCCCCGGCCGCCGCATTGGTGGGGCTATCGGGTGGCGCCGGATCGGATCGAGTTCTGGCTCGACCGCGCCCACCGGCTCCATGAGCGGCGGCTGTTCCTGCGCGAGGGGGACGGCTGGACCGAAGGCCTGCTCTATCCATGAGCAGCCATGAGGTCCGCTCCTCCCTGACGACTCGGGCGGCGATGGCGAGCGTCGCCGCCGCCACGGTGCTTCTGCTGCTCAAGACCTTCGCTGCCTGGGAAACGGGATCGGTGGCGATGCTTGGCTCGCTTGCCGACACCAGCCTCGATCTCATCGCGTCCCTAATCACCTTGATGGGGGTGCGGGTCGCCGCGATGCCGGCCGATCGCCACCATCGCTTCGGCCATGGCAAGGCCGAGGCGCTGGCGGCGCTGGTCCAGGCCATATTGATCAGCCTTTCGGCGATCGCCATTGCCTGGCGCGCCGTCACCCGCCTGGTTCATGGCGAGCCGACCAGCGACGCCGCCGACGGGATCATCGTGTCGCTGGTCGCGATCGTCATCACCTTCGCCCTGCTCGCTTATCAGAAGTCGGTGATCCGCCGCACCGGCTCGGTCGCGATCGGCGCCGACGCGGTTCATTATCAGAGCGATCTTCTGCTCAACCTGTCGGTGATCGCCGCCCTGGCGCTCGAACAATATGGCGGCCTGATCGGGGCCGATCCGCTGTTCGGGCTGGCGATCGCCTTGTGGCTCATCGTCGCGGCCCGCCGCGCCTCCGCTCGGGCGGTCGACCAGCTGATGGACCGCGAATGGCCCGACGAGAAGAGGCGGCGCTTCGTCGAGGTGGCGGCCCGGCATCCGCAGGGCCGCGGCATTCACGATCTTCGAACGCGTTCGAGCGGCTCCGACGAATTCGCCCAGTTCCACATCTGGATCGATCCGCAGATGACCGTCGCGGAAGCCCATGACGTGATGGAGGAGATCGAGGACGATCTGGCCAAGGAATTTCCGGGGGTCGAGGTGCTCATCCATCTCGATCCGGAGGGGCAGGTCGATCAGCCGGGCAATCTGCTCGTCGAGACCGACGAGACCAAGAAGGGGAGTTGAGGAGCATGGCCGAATTGCGGCTGGTCCAGGTCGACGCCTTCGCCGACCGTCCGTTCACCGGCAATCCCGCAGCGGTGATGCCGCTCCAGCAATGGCTTGCGGACGAGGTCATGCAGGCGATCGCGATGGAGAATAATCTCGCCGAAACCGCCTTCACCATTCCTTCCGGCGACGGCGACGCCGATTACGAGCTTCGCTGGTTCACGCCGACGGTGGAGGTGGATCTTTGCGGCCACGCCACCCTCGCCAGCGGCCATGTCCTGATGGGCGATCGCGCGGCCCTGCGCTTTCGAACGCGCAAGTCCGGGATCCTCACCGTCGCTCGTGACGGCGACGGGCTGAGTCTCGACCTGCCGCCGATCCCGGTCGCCGCCGCTTCGGAACAGGAGGAATTGCTCGCGGCGCTCGGCCTGGACCAGGCGGAAGTCTTCCTTTCGACCGACTCGTCCCAGGCGACCGCGATCATCCTCGTCGCCAATTCCGCCGCCGTCCGCGATTGCCAGCCGGATTTCGGCCGATTGAAGTCGATCCCGCTGATGGCGATCGTCACCGCGCCCGGCGACGAGAGCGACGTCGTCAGCCGGGTGTTCGTCCCGGCCTGGGGGATCGACGAAGATCCGGTCACCGGTTCCGCCCATGCCGCGCTGGCGCCGTTCTGGAGCGATCGGCTCGGCCGGTCCGATTTCACCGCCTATCAGGCGAGCCGTCGCGGCGGCCATCTTTCCTGCCGGCTCGAGCGCGGCCGGGTCATCCTCGGCGGCCACTGCGTGACCATGATGGAAGGCGTCATGCGGATTTGATCCTCGCTTCGCCGCGCTTACGGAATCACTCGCCGCAAATGCGCTCCAGCCGGATTCCCTCGACCGCCGTTTCGGTAAAGAATCGAACCGCTTGTGGCGCAGGGGATGGGGTCCGCAATGTTGAACATTCTGGTCGTCGAGGATGAGCCGCTTTTCGCCGAGACTCTCAAATATCTGATCGAGCTCAATCCGCGTTACCTGGTCACCGACGTCGCCGAGGATTGTGCCGGCGCTCTGGCCTCGGTCGGACGGCGGCGGCCCGATCTGGCTCTGGTCGATCTTCAGCTCGCCCACGGCTCGACCGGCTTCTCGGTCGCGGCCAAGTTCACGGAGCTGGGAATCCCCTGCCTGTTCACCAGCGGCAAGGCGCCCGCTTTTCCGCTGCGCGACCTTGCCTTGGGATGCCTGCTCAAGCCGTTCAGCGAGGAGGATCTGGTCCGGGCGCTGAAGGCCGCCGAGGATCTGCTGAAGGGCAGGGCGCCGATCAGGCCGAGACGCCCTGATAATCTGCGCCTCTATGACGAGGAGCCGGAGCTGGCCTCGGCACCGGCCTCGCCTGTCCCGTCCCGGCAACCGGCCGCGGCAACTCTCGGACGCCGGCTCGCGGGCTGGTGGAGCGCTCCGGGCGGACGCAGCTTCGGCTGAAGCTTTTCCACCCCGCGCCGAAGCCGGGCCTCGTCAGGCGGCGGCCACCGGGCTGAACGTCAATTCCAGCTCCCGCCATCCCTGCCGATAGAGTTCGGCGGGAAACCGAAGCGGCGCGCATTGGACGACGGCGACGATCGCCGCCTCCGCCATCCGGCGGGCGAAGCTATGATTGGCGGCCGTGACGCCCTGTTGGGAGACGATTTCGGGAAGGCCGTCCGGATAGCCTTCGATCGTCATCCTGACCCTCAGGGTGGTGACGATCTGGCGTCCGGAATGGCTCACCCGCGGCGAGCGATAGCATCTCTTCACCTGCGAGGCGGCGCTTGCCAGCGCCGGGCCGGCAAGCGCGCGAACGTCGGTGTCGGCGCGGTGGCCGGCGCAGCCTGACGCCGCCAGCAAGGCGGCGAGGCCGAGGCACAGGCCGGCGCCTTTCAACCGGCGCTCATCAGCTTGCCGACGGCCGTTCCGATTCGATCCAGGCCCGGATCTCGGATTCGAGGACGTCGAGCGGGATCGATCCGTTGCGAAGCACGGCGTCGTGGAAGCGGCGAAGGTCGAAGCGCTCGCCAAGCGCCTGCTCGGCCGCCCGGCGAAGCTCGAGGATCTTGAGGCGGCCGATCATGTAGCCCAGAGCCTGGCCCGGCCAGCTGATGTAGCGGTTCACCTCGGCGTCGATATTGGCATCGGTCAAAGCGGTATTGTCGCGCATGAACTGGACCGCGCGCGCCTTGTCCCAGCCCATGGCATGGATGCCGGTGTCGACCACCAGCCGCGAGGCGCGCCACATCTGGTAGGAAAGCTCGCCCATTTGCCGCTCCGGCGTGTCGTAGAGGCCCATGTCGCCGCCGAGGCTCTCGGCATAGAGACCCCAGCCTTCGGTGAAGGCGGTGAAGCCGGTGAAGTGCCGGCGGAAGGGCGCGATCTCCATCTCCTGCTGGAGAGCGATCTGGTGATGGTGGCCGGGCACCGCCTCGTGAAGGCTCAGCGCCGGTATCTCCCAGAGCGGCCGCTGGTCGAGCTTCGACGTGTTGACATAATAGGTGCCGGACAGGCCGCTTTCCGGTGATCCCTGGCTGTAATAAGCGGTCGTCGTCCCTTCGGCGATCTCGGCCGGGATCTCGCGGATGCCGTAGGGCAGCCGCGGCAAGGTGCCGAAGAAGCCGGGCATCTGCCCGTCGATCTGCTTCGCGACCCGCGCCGTCGCCTGCATCAGCTGCTCGGCACTGGTGGCGAAATAGCGGGGATTGGTCCGCATCTCCTGGATCATCGCCTGGCGGGTAGCGAAGCCGGCGCCGCGGGCGACCTCGTCCATCGCGGCGCGGATCCGCTGCACCTCGCCCATGCCGATATCGTGGATCTGCTGCGGGCTGAGGTCGGTGGTCGTGAAGCTCCGAACCCGCGACGCATAATATTCGGCGCCTCCGGTCTGGGCCGAGATGCTGTCGCTTCTCGCGCAATGGGGCCGATAGTCGTTGAGGTAGAAATCGAGGTGGCGCTGATAGGCCGGGTTCACGGCCGTGGTGATGATCCGCCGGGCCCGCTCCTGGAGCGCCGCCCATTCCGCCTCGGAAATATTGGTCGGTCGATCGCCGGCGAACGGCTCGTAGAAGCGCGACTGGGCCGGATCCTCGGCGATTACTCCGGCGATCGTCCGCTCGTAGCCGGTGAGGACTGAGCAGGGCAGGACATGGCCGCCCCGCACCGCATTGGCGGTGATCGCCAGCGCCTGGTCGTTGAACCTCGGATATTGCTCGATCCGGGTGAGATAGCTCTCGAAATCGGCGCGCGTGCGGAACGGAAGATTGCGGGCAAGGCCGGCGAAGCCCTGGTGCCAGCCGTAATAAGTGGTGAACAGCATGTCGCGCTGCGGGTGCCGATAATCGTCGACGATCTCGGCGAGCGTCCGGCGCAGGATGGCGTGGTTCACTCGATCCTGGCGATCGAGCTGGTCGGCGGGGATCCGGTCGAGCCGGTCGAGGAAGGCCTGGGCCTCGCTGACGCTCCGCTCACGCGCCTCGGGGCTGAGATCGCCGATCCGGTCGTCATAGTCCCGAACCCCGAGCGTCGTCGCAGTGATCGGATTTTCGCGAAGCAGCCACTGATAATGCTCCGCCATCAGCGCCCGAAGATCGTCGGCCGGGGCGGCCAAAGCGGGCGTGGCGCAGGCGAGCGCGGCAGCGAACAGGATCGAAAGGCGCATGAACATTGTCTCCGCAAGAAGCCTCGACGAGACTAGAGATGGAACGCCGCCGTGCAAGCGATGTTGGTGAGTCATCCGCCGATGACGGGTGCTGAAGAGGAGCCGGCCATGAGCGACCATGTCTACAAGATCGTCGAGATCGTCGGCAGCTCGCCCGACAGTATCGAGGATGCCATCCAGCGGGCGGTCGGCCGAGCGTCGGAGACTCTGCGCGAGATACGCTGGTTCGAAGTGGTCAGCACCCGAGGCCATGTCGAGGGCGGCCGGGTCGGCCATTATCAGGTCACCCTCCGGATCGGCTTCACTCTCGACGGCTGATCCGAAGCTTCGTCGAATCGCTCTGGCACAAGCGGATTTTGCCGATAGGTTGCGGCCTCCTGACGGGGAGGGACCATGACTGCCGCCGAAGCCACGCCTGAGCTCGACATCGTCGCCGATCGCGACGACCGCGCCTTCCTCGGTCATCCGAAGGGGCTTGCCTATCTCGCCTTCACCGAGGCGTGGGAGCGCTTCTCCTTCTACGGGATGCAGGCGCTTCTCGTCCTCTACATGGTCAACGAGCTTCTGCTCCCCGGCCATCGCGAGAACATCGCTCTGTTCGAGCCTTTTCAGAGCCTTTACGGGCTCGAGGGACAGCCGCTCGCCTCCGCCATCTTCGGCACTTATGCGGCCTCGGTCTATCTCACTCCGATCATCGGCGGCTGGCTCGCGGACCGGGTCCTGGGCAAGCGGCGCACGATCCTGCTCGGCGCGATCACGATGGCGCTCGGCCATTTCCTGATGGCGTTCGAAATCACCTTCCTGTTCGCCTTGCTCTGCCTGATCCTCGGCAGCGGCATGTTCAAGGGCAACATCGCGAGCCAGGTGGGGGCGCTCTACCGGGCGGAGGATCTTCGCCGGGCCGACGCCTTCCAGATCTTCTATCTGGGCATCAATGCCGGCGTGATCGCCTCGCCGCTCATCGTCGGCACGCTCGGCGAGGTCTATGGCTGGCATTACGGCTTCGGCGCGGCGGGGGTGGGGATGCTCATCGGCCTGGCCATCTATATCGCCGGCCAGAAGCATCTGCCGAAGGAGCATTTGGAGCCTCGAGGCCGAGAGGCCCGCGCCGCCGCGCCGCCGCTCACCCGCACCGACTGGCTCGCCACGGCGGCGCTGGTGCTCCTGATCCCGGTGCTCGCGGTGGCGATCGTTCCCAACAACCAGATCTTCAACGCCTATCTCGTCTGGGGGGATCAGCAGTTCGATCTCGTCTGGGGCGGAACTCGGCTGCCGACGACCTGGCTGGTGACTCTCGACGCCATCGTCAGCGTCTCCTTCCTCGCCGGAGTGGCGCTCTTCTATCGCTGGTACGCCAGGCATTGGCGTGAGCCGGACGAGCTCACCAAGATCATCATCGGTTCGGCCTTCTCGGTCGGCGGCATGCTCTGCCTGTTCGCAGCGGCGGCGACGACCGGGCCGGGCGAGAAGATCGGCCTGTTCTGGCCGGTCATGTTCCACGTCGTGAACTCGATCGGCTTCGCCCATATGCTTCCGGTGAGCCTCGCTTTGTTCGCCAAACTCGCTCCCAAGGCGATCAACGCGACCGTGATCGGCCTCTATTATCTCGCCTTCTTTGCCGCCAACTCGATGGTGGGCTGGGTCGGCGGCTGGTACGAGACGATGCCGACGACGAGCTTCTGGCTCGTCCATGCCGGCTTCGCCGCCGCGTCCGGCGCGGTCTTCGTCCTCTTCAAGCTTTTGCTCGCGCCGAGGCTGATCGGGCGGGAGCCGGCCCCCCTTCCGGCCTGATCAGGGCGAGCCGGCCTTCGACGGCAGCGGAAACAGGGTCACGAACCGCTCGGCGAGCCGACGGTCACCGTCGATGACGAGGTCGCCGGTCCGTTCGAGCTCCGCCAGTGGGACGCCGGCATAAGCGGCGGCGCCGATCATCGCGGTTGAGCCGGTGAAGACCAGGTCGCAGCCCGCCGTGTCGCCGCGGCCGAGCGTCACCGCCTGGCCGGCGATTCCGAGCACGAAGCTGTCCTCGCCGATCCTGAAACCGATCCGGGCCTCAAGCCCTTGGGTGCGGTTCAGATCGATCATCGTCCGGAACGACAGCATCAAGGATACAGCACTGAACGGCCGGCTCGGATCATGGGCCGGCGATCTCACCGCCCAGCGCCCCATCGCCTGGAAGATCGGGCCGGCCTCATAGCCCCACGGGGTCAGTTCGTAGACCTGGACCGAGGCGGGCGGGGGAAGCCTCGAACGTCTGACCACGCCGGCCGCCTCCAGCCCTTCGAGCCGCTGGGTCAGGACGTTGGCGCTGATCCCGCGCAGGCTCGCCTTGAGCTCGCCGAAGCGGCGCGGCCCGAGCATCAGCTCGCGCATCACCGGAAGCGCCCAGCGCTCGCCGATGATGTCCATTCCGTGGGTTGCGGCACAGGCATCGTCATAGCGCCTTCGCGACGAGCCGTTCTCTTGGTCGGTTACTTTTTCTAACTTCACAGTTGCATTTGATAACTCATCAGCGCATCACCGTCAAACGTGATTCGCTGATCCACGCTCAAAAGGAGGGGCCCATGTCCAAGATGATCTTCGTCAATCTGCCGGTCGCCGACCTCGCCTCGGCAAGGGCTTTCTACGAGGCCATCGGGGCCACCAACAATCCGCAGTTCACCGACGAGACCGCGGCCTGCATGGTCTTTTCCGACACGATCCACGTCATGCTTCTGACTCACGACAAGTTCGCCCAGTTCACGCCGAAGCGGGTTGCCGATGCTCATCAGACCAGCGAGGTCCTGATCGCCATCTCCGCCGACAGCCGCGAGGGCGTGGACGCGATGACCGATGCCGCCCTCGCCGCGGGCGGCCGCGAGCCCCGCGATCGGCAGGATTATGGCTTCATGTATTCGCGCAGCTTCGAGGATCCGGACGGCCATATCTGGGAGCCGATGTGGATGGACCTGGAGGCGGCGACAGAGGCGATGGCCGCGCCTCAGCCGGTCACCGCCTGATCCGGACCCGAAGAGCCGCAGGAGACGCAAGATGGCCGAGATTTCCAGCGCCACGCCGAGCCTGACCCCCCACATCGTCTGCGCCGGCGCCGCCGACGCCATCGAATTTTACAAGAAGGCGTTCGGGGCCGAGGAGCTGATGCGGATGCCGGCGCCGGACGGGCGGCTGATGCACGCCGCCGTGTCGATCGGCGGGAGCATGCTGATGCTCGTCGACGAGATGAAGGAGCATGGAGTCCTGTCGCCGAACTCGCTCGGTGGCTCGCCGGTGATCCTTCACCTCAACGTCCCCGATGCTGACGCCGCGATCGCTCGCGCCGCCGATGCCGGGGCGACCGTCGTCATGGCCGCTCACGACGCCTTCTGGGGCGATCGCTACGGCCAGCTTCGCGATCCGTTCGGCCATGTCTGGTCGGTCGCCCACCCGCTCCGCGAGACGGTGATGAGCGAGGACGAGCTGCGAGCGGCGGCGAAGGACGCCCAATGCGCCGCCAACAGCGCGGCGACCGCCTGAATTCCGCAAGAGAAGAGGAAGAGGAGAGAGGCAATGACCTATGTCGAAGGTTTCGTGGTGGCCGTGCCCGCCGCCAATCGTGAGCTTTATCGAAAGCATGCCGCCGGCGCGGCGCCTTTGTTCCAGGAGCTCGGCGCGACCCGGATGGTCGAAGCGTGGGGCGACGACGTCCAGCGCGGCAAGGTCACCGACTTTTACGGCGCCGTCCAGGCGAAGGACGACGAGGCCGTCGTCTTCTCCTGGTTCGAATATCCCGATCGGGCCGCCCGCGATTCCGCGAACGAGAAGATGATGAGCGATCCGCGAATGAAGGAGATGGGCACGGACATGCCGTTCGACGGCCAGCGGATGATCTTCAGCGGCTTCGATTCCTTCGTCGACGAGCGCGGCGAGGGCCGCGCCGGCTATGTCGACGGCTTCATCCTGCCGGTGCCCGAGGGCAATCGGCAAGCCTATCACGACATGGCCGACAAGGCCGCCGCCAAGTTCAGGGAATATGGCGCGATCCGGGTCGTCGAGGCCTGGGGCGATGATCTGCGCGAAGGCAAGGTCACCGATTATTTCCGAGCGGTGAAGGCCGAGCCGGGCGAGAAGGTGGTCTTTTCCTGGATTGAGTGGCCGGACAAGGCGACCCGCGATTCCGCCTGGGAGAAAATGATGAAGGATCCGGACATGCAGCCGGACAAGGAGAATATGCCGTTCGACGGAATGCGCATGTTCTGGGGCGGATTCGTGCCGATCGTCGACACGGCCGCGGAACAGCAGGCGGTTCGGGCGGAGCCGCAGCCGGCCTGACCTGGCGAGGGGGACGCGGCCCGTCCGCGGCCCCCTCCACCTTTTGCGAAGGGGACGGGGAATGTCCGATAATGTGACCGCCGCGAGCGCCGCGCCGGAAGCCGGGTCAGCCGCGCGACCAGGCCGCTTCATCTGGTACGAGCTGATGACGACCGACCAGGACAGAGCGATCGCCTTCTACACTTCGGTCGTCGGCTGGACCGCCGCCGACTACGAAAACCCGGATATGGGTGATTTCCGCTACACCATCGTCTCGGCCGGCGAGCATGGCGTCGGCGGGATCATGGAGCTGACCGATCAGATGCGCGCCGGCGGCGCCCTTCCCGGCTGGATCGGCTATATCGAAGTCGCCGACGTCGACGCCAAGGCCGAAGCGATCGCGAAGGCCGGCGGCCGGATTCTGATGGAGCCGGGCGACATACCGGGCGTGGGCCGGTTCGCGCTCGTCGCCGATCCGGGCGGAGCGCCCTTCTACCTGCTCGCCTCGCTGCCGCGCGACGACATCCCGCCGGCGCCCGATCCGGCCACTCCTGGCCTGGTCAGCTGGCACGAGCTTTATTCCAGCAGCGGCGAGAAGGCGGCTTTCGACTTTTATTCCGGCCAGTTCGGCTGGGAGACGATCGATGAAATGAACATGGGCCCGATGGGCACCTACCGGCTCTTCGGTGTCGACGGGATCGCCTTCGGCGGGATGATGGACAAGCCTGAGGGCATGCCGGCGTCGAGCTGGGGCTATTACGTCAACGTCGAGGCGATCGATTCGGCGATCGAGCGGATCGAGGCCCATGGCGGGACGGTGCTCGTGGGGCCGCACGAGGTGCCCGACGGCAGTTGGATCGTCCAGGCCAGGGATCCGCAGGGCGCCGCCTTCGCGCTGACCGCGCCGCGGCGCTGATCGAACTTTCGAGGAGAGAGACATGCAGAAGATCGTCCCCTGCCTGTGGTTCAACTACGACGCCGAGGAAGCCGCCAATTTCTACGTGACCCTGTTCCCCGACAGCCGGATCGACCGGATCGTCCGATCGCCGGCCGACAATCCGTCGATGAAGGCGGGCGGCGTTCTGGTCGTGGATTTCACGCTCGCCGGCCAGCCCTATACCGGCCTCAATGGCGGGCCCGCCTTCCCCCAAACCGAAGCCTTCTCGCTTCAGGTGCTCACCGAGGATCAGGCGGAGACGGACCGGCTTTGGGACGCCCTTATCGGCAATGGCGGCCGCGAGAGCGAATGCGGCTGGCTCAAGGACCGCTGGGGTCTTTCCTGGCAGATCACGCCGAAGCGGCTCCTCGAGCTGATCGGGGATTCCGACACCGGCCGCGCCCGCCGGGCGATGGAATCGATGATGACGATGCGCAAGATCGACATCGCGACGATTGAGCGCGCGGCCGACAGCCACGTCGCGGCCTGATCGACTGGCCCCGGGGGCGGGTCGGGATCGCTAGAGACGTATCTTCCGGCGCTTGTGGCGGGCCATATGCTGTCTTCGCCGACGCAGCAGCAGATAGAGACCGATGATGATCAAAGGTATCGGGATCATCGAGGCCAGCAAGATCAGGCTGTCCATCTTCATCCTCCCCCTGGAGGACGACCAGCCTAGATCAGGGGAGGACGGGCGGCAATGCGTTCCCGGCGGTAGCGCGAAGACGAGCCGGCCGCTAGGACCCGTCCGATGCGCCAGGCGACGGGTCAGCTGGAAGTGAAGGCGGAACGACAAGGGCTTCACGACGTCACTCGTCCGGTCGCCGACTGGGTCCGCACCCAGGGCATCGACGAAGGGCTTCTGACCGTCTTTTGCCGGCACACCTCGGCCTCGCTCCTGATCCAGGAAAATGCAGCGCCGGACGCGCGGCTCGACCTCGAGCTCTATTTCAGCCGGATCGCGCCGGAAGATCCCGGTGCCTACGCCCATGACGAGGAGGGGCCTGACGACATGCCCGCCCACCTTCGCTCGGCGCTGACCCAGGTCCAGCTCTCGATCCCGCTCGTCGGCGGCGAGCTGGCGCTCGGCCGCTGGCAGGGAATCTATCTGTTCGAACATCGGCGCCGGCCGCAGCCGCGGTCGCTGGCGCTCCATTTGCTCGGCGACTGAGCGGCATGAGCCTCGACTCGGTGCGCGCCTGGCTGGCGGAGCACGCCCCCGATCTGCCCCTGATCGAGGTCGCGGAAAGCACCGCGACCGTCGCCAGCGCCGCGGCCGCGCTCGGAGTCGAGCCCGGGAGAATCGCGAAGACGCTGGCGGTTCGGGTGAACGGCGAGGAGTTTCTCCTGGTCGCTCGAGGGGATGCCCGCCTCGACAACCAGAAGACCAAGGCCGAGTTCGGCGGCCGGCCGCGCATGCTCGGCGCGGAGGAGACGCTGGCCCTGACCGGCCATCCGGTCGGCGGAGTCTGCCCGTTCGGGCTGGCCTCCCCGCTCAATGTCTATTGCGACCGGAGCCTTCGCGACTTCGATCTCGTCTATCCCGCCGCCGGTTCGCTCAACAGCTCGGTCGAGGTCAGTCCCGACCGCCTTTTCTCCTTGGTCGGAACGCGCTGGGTCGATCTCTGCCGGCTTCCCGGCGAATAGGTGCCTCGACTCCCGGCGTTGCAGAACATATAGCGAACGCATGTCGCGTCTCGATGTCCAGCAGAAGCTTTCGATCCTCGCCGATGCCGCCAAATATGACGCCTCCTGCGCCTCGTCCGGGACGTCGAAGCGGGACAGCCGCGGCGGCAAGGGCATCGGCTCGACCGAAGGGATGGGGATCTGTCATGCTTATGCGCCCGACGGCCGCTGCATCTCTCTGCTCAAGATCCTGCTGACCAACAGCTGCATCTTCGACTGCCATTATTGCATCAACCGCAAGAGCTCGAACGTTCGCCGAGCGCGCTTCACCACCGACGAAATCGTCCAGCTCACGCTCGCTTTTTACCGCCGCAATTATATCGAGGGGCTGTTCCTCTCCTCGGGGATCATCCGCTCCTCCAATTATACGATGGAGCAGATCGTCGAGGTGGCGCGATCGCTCCGTCAGGACCATGATTTCCGCGGCTACATCCACCTCAAGACCATTCCGGATGCCGATTCCGAACTCGTCCGCCAGGCCGGTCTCCACGCCGACCGGGTCTCGATCAATGTCGAGCTGCCGACCGAACGGGGCCTGAAGCGGCTGGCGCCCGAAAAGGACGGCGCCCGGATCGAGGGGGCGATGGGCGAGGTCGCGGCGGCGATCGAGGAGGCCGGCGATGCCCGAAAGCGCTTCCGATCCGCGCCCGCCTTGGCGCCGGCCGGACAGTCGACCCAGATGATCGTCGGCGCGGACAGCGCCACCGACCGCGACATCGTCGCCCGGGCCAGCAGTCTCTACGATCGCTACCGGCTTCGGCGCGTCTATTATTCCGCTTTCTCCCCGATCCCGGACTCAAGCGCCGTCTTGCCCCTGCAGCGGCCGCCGCTGATGCGCGAGCACCGGCTCTACCAGTCCGACTGGCTGATCCGTTTCTATGGCTTCGAAGCGCGCGAAGTGATGGATGCCGCCGGCCCCGGCGGGATGCTTCCGCTCGAGATCGATCCGAAGCTCGCCTGGGCCCTCAAATATCGAGACTGCTTTCCGGTCGACGTGAACCGCGCGTCTCGCGAGCAATTGCTTCGGGTCCCGGGCCTTGGCGTGAAAGCGGTGAACCGGCTTCTCGCCTCGCGCCGCTGGCGCCGGCTTCGGCTCGACGATGTCGCCCGCCTGACCGGTTCCATCACGAAAATGAGGCCGTTCATCGTCGCCGAAGACTGGCGGCCGGGCGCGCTCACCGATTCCGCCGATCTCGGCCGGCGCCTGACGCCTCCGTCCGCTCAGCTCGAGCTGTTCGCCGGCTGAACCTCATGCCCGTCGTCACTCTCGCCCACGAGGAGGATTTCGACGGCTGGCGCCTCGCCGTTAGGGCGCTGGTCGCGGCCGGCGCCGATCCGGCCGAGGTCGAATGGCGGACCGGCGACGGCGCCGCGACCTTGTTCGGAGGCGAGGCCTTCGTCGCTCGCGAGGCGCCGGCTTTCCCGGTGCCGCGCGCCTTCCTCGATTTGGCCCAGGCGGCGATCTGTCATTCCGATCCGGCGCGCTTCATCCTGCTCCATCGCCTTCTGAGGCGGCTTCGCGAGCAGCCAAAGGTGATCGAGGACAAGGCCGATCCGATCGTCCAGCGGGTCGAAACCATGGCCAAGGCGGTCAGGCGCGACATTCACAAGATGCGCGCCTTCCTTCGCTTCCGCGAGGTCGAAGCGGAAGGCGGCCGGCATTATGCCGCCTGGTTCGAACCCGAACATCATGTCGTCCGGGCCAACGCCGGCTTCTTCGTCCGCCGCTTCGCCAACATGCGCTGGTCGATCCTCACGCCCGGCGTCTCGGTTCACTGGGACGGCGAACGGCTCCGGGAATCGCCGGGCGCGACCCGCGCCGACGCGCCGTCGGGCGATCCGATCGAGTCGGTCTGGAAGAGCTATTATGCCGCCATCTTCAACCCGGCCCGGGTCAAGGTCGGAGCGATGCTCAAGGAGATGCCGAAGAAATATTGGAAAAACATGCCGGAGACGGCGTTGGTCGGGCAGTTGATCGCGGGAGCTCAGGCACGCGAGGCGAAGATGGTCGAAACATCGCGAGGACAAATTGGCGGCAATGTCCGAACCGCCTGGGAATCGGTTCGCGCCGAGGCGATGGGCTGCACCCGCTGCGACCTCTACAAATGCGGGACCCAGACCGTGTTCGGGGAAGGACCGCTTGACGCCCGGATCCTGTTCGTCGGCGAACAGCCGGGCGATCAGGAGGATCTGGCCGGAAAGCCGTTCGTCGGCCCGGCCGGCCAGCTGTTCGACCGGGCGCTGAAGGATGCCGGGGTCGACCGCGGCTCGACCTACGTCACCAATGCGGTCAAGCATTTCAAGTTCGATCAGCGCGGCAAGAGGCGGATCCATTCCAAGCCCGACGCCGGAGAGATCAGCGCCTGCCGCTGGTGGCTCGATCAGGAACGGTCGCTGATCCGGCCGCCGGTCACGGTCGCCCTCGGCGCCACCGCGGCGCGCTCGCTGTTCGGCCGGGCGGTGACGATCTCGAGCCTTCGCGGCAGCCCGCAATCCCTTCCGGACGGCGGCGGCGAGGCCTGGGTGACGGTCCATCCCAGTTTCCTGCTGCGAGTCCGCGACGATCGCGAAGCGGAATATGGCCGCTTCGTCGAGGATCTCCACCGGATCGGCGAGCGGGCGAAGGCGCTCGCCTGAGGCGATCGCCAAGGGGCGGGAAGGCGGGGCGCTTTAGAGGCGGACGAGCATCTTGCCGATATTCTCGCCTTCGAACAGGCCGAGAAAGGCGTCCGGCGCGCTCTCGATTCCGTCGCGGATCGTTTCCCTGGAGGTGATCTTTCCGCTGCCTACCCAGGCCCCCATGTCGCGATAGAAATCGCCCATTTCGGCGAGATGATCGGTGTAGATGAAGCCCTTCAGCATCAGCCGGGTCGGGATGATCCGCATGATGTAGCGGAAGACGTGGTTGGAGCCCGTATTATAGTCCTCGATCATCCCGCAGATGGCGAAGCGGGCGTTCTGGCGGGCGGCGGCGAAGGCGGCGTCGAGATGGTCGCCGCCGACATTGTCGAAATAGACGTCGATCCCCTTCGGCGC
>CAMPIH010000014.1 GCA_946886275.1 uncultured Sphingosinicella sp. | reverse complement strand
CGCGCCCGTTCCTCGGCACTCAGCCGGTCACGATCCCGGCTCAGCCGATCGGCCATGCTGATGCATTCGCTGGCGACGGTCGGGAAGGGCTGGTTCGCCTCGCGCAGAAAGGCGGCGAGCTCGCGGTTGGCGACGGCGAAGGCGAACGGGGAATCGCCGTCCTGGCCCCGGGTGATGAGCGTGTTCACCCCGATCACCCGGCCGCACTGGTCGAGCAAAGGCCCGCCGCTATGGCCGCGGGCGATATCGGCAGTGTGAAGAAGGGTGGTGATCCCGTTGATCGGCCGGACATTGGAGAAGATCCCGGCCGACCGGGTCGGCGGCAGCGGGTTGATATAATCCTCGGCGGACTGGGCGGTGGCGAGATCGACATTGCCCGGATAACCCAGCGCGGCGACCGCCATCCCGTCTTCCAGCGGCCCGGTGAAGAGCGGGATCGGAGTGACCGAGCCCTGGTCGAGCTCGAGCAAGGCGAGGTCCCGCGCCGGATCGATCGCGACCAGCCTGGCCCGGTAGGACTGGCTGCCTTCCGAAGGCACGACCCCGACGGCGACATTGTCCGGATATTGGGCGGCGAGGGCGACGACGTGGGCGTTGGTGACGATCCGGTTGGGCGCGACGGCGAAACCGCTGCCATGGCCGAAATCGACGACCTCGCCCTCTTCAAAGGCGATCACGACGACCCGGACGACGCTTCGGCCGGCGACCGAGATATCGTCGGCGAGCGCCGGCGTGGCTGCCAGCAGGCAGCACAGCAACAGGATCAATCTGGCCAGCGCCATCGCCCGCCCCTTTAGTGAGCCGGGGCGGTCCGGCGCAAGTTGAGCGGGACCTTATTCGTCCTCGGCGTCCTGTTCAGCCTCGGCGCGGAGGGCGTCGAGCCTGGTCAGCGCCGCCGCGGTATCGCCGGCCCTGATCAAGGCGGTGACCGCCTCGAACTCGTCTCGGTTCCGCCCGCCATGGCCGCTGCTGGCGAGCGGCCCCCACGCCAGAGCGGCGCGCCGAGCCTCGTTCCGGCGAAGCAATTCCCTCGTCGCGAGAATCCGCAATCCGTCCGCCTGGGGCGCGAGCTCGTGCGCCTGGATCAGGGCGTTGACGGCGTTTTCGGTCGGCTCCGCGCCGGATGGCTCATAGCTTTGATAATAGAGCATCAGCGGTTCCGGATCGCCGGGATCGAGGCGATTGGCGCGGGCGATGATCCGCCTCACTTCCGTCCAGGATTCGGGATTCTTGTCCTCCGCCGCCTCGAGCCGGGCCCAGATCGCGCGGGCCTTGTAGAGGTGCGCGTCGACGAGCGTCGCATCGGCCGCGATGGCCCGGTCGGCGGCCGCCTCGGCGGCGTCATAGTTGCGCGCGTCATATTCCGCTTCGGCCAGACTCACCTGGACGAACGGATCGTTGGGATAAGGCTCGGCGGCTCGGCGCGCTTCCCGGACGAGCGATTCCGCCTGGTCCCGACTGACTCCGCGCTTGGAGCGCATCCTGACGTCCATGATGGACTCTTCCGCGTCGCTCAGCTCCCGGATGCTGATCGTGCCGGTCGAAAGGCGCTCGGCGGGAATGCGCGCGACGTTGAACGTGCGGGCCCGGCGATATTCGCGAAGGTCCGAGGTGAGGCGGCCAAGGTCGCCGAACACGGACGCCGCCTGCTCCGGCGACTGGCCCGAAGAGAGCGCCCGGTAATAAGCGAGCAGCTCCCGGCCCATCCGGTCGGGATGGAGAGTCAGATAATGGCTCATCAGCCAGCCGATCGCGTAGATTCCGTCGACCCGCCAATTGTCCTGCGGTCGAAGCAGGATCTGCTCGGCATTGATGTCGCTCCCGGTCTCGATCTCTCGGCCGCGTTCCGCCGGCGGAATCCCGATCGTCATGCTGCCATCCTCTTCGAACCGGGCGGTCGAGAAGAATTCCGGATAGCCTTCGGAAAGCCAGCGCGGCGCTCCGAAGTTGAAATTGTTGAACATGAAATGGTGGGTATATTCGTGGAGCAGCACCGACTGGGCGGTGAAGGTCTCGTCGGCTCCGGGCGAGTTGTGGAAGCGGTTGACGCTGTCCCTTCGTCCCGAGCGATAGTCGATCCGCGGTGAGAAGATGATCCCGCCCGACGCGTGAGGCAGATAGAAGCCCCAGATCCCGCTGTCGCGGGCGCCCGCCAGCTCCCTGACCTTTGTAGCGTCCCGGACGTAGAAGATGGTCACTCTCGTCGCCGGGCTTCGATCGGGATCACTGACTCCGGTGGCCACTCGAAGCATGCTGTCATAACGCTCGATCTGCTCTGCCGCCTGGCGAAGCTCGGCCTCGCTGCCTTCCGAATAGATGAGGAAGTGGCGGGTGCTCGCTTCGCGCCAGCGTGCTTCCGCCACGCCTGCCTGAACGGTCAGCGCGAGCGCCAGGAAAATGAGCCGAATCATGTTCTTACCCCCAGAAACTATCCTGTTCCTAACCCCGTGATCTGCTGATCGCAAATCCGTCAGAGAAAGGAATAGGGATCGACGTCGACCGCCACCCTTACGCCGCGCGGCAGTTCGAGCGCCCCGAGCCAGTCGCGAATGATGTCCTGGACCGGAACCGAGCGGGCGGCATGGACGAGCAGGCGATGGCGATGGCGGCCGCGGAGCATCGCCAGCGGCGCCGGGGCGGGGCCGAACACCGCCATATTGTCGTGGCGGGGCGCGGTTCGGCCGATCATCCGCGCCGCTTCCGTGGCCCGCGCCTGGTCCTCGGCCGAGACGATGATCGACGCCAGCCGGCCGAACGGCGGCATCGCGGCCTCGCGCCGGGCCTCGGTCTCGGCGGCGTAGAAGCCTTCGCTGTCGCCGCTCACCAGCGCCTGGATCACCGGCGCTGACGGATCGTGGGTCTGGACGAGCACGCGTCCCGGCTTGTCGCCGCGACCGGCGCGGCCGGACACCTGCTGGATCTGCTGGAAGGTGCGTTCCGCCGCTCTCAGATCGCCGCCGGACAAACCAAGATCGGCGTCGACCACGCCGACCAAAGTGAGGTTCGGGAAATGATAGCCCTTGGTGACGAGCTGGGTGCCGACGACGATGTCGATCTCGCCTGCCTCCATCCGGGCGACGAACTCGGCGGCCTTGGCCGGCGACCAGATCGTGTCCGATGTCACCACCGCCGTTCGCGCCTCGGGGAAGAGCTCGTGAATTTCGTCGGCGATACGCTCGACGCCGGGGCCACAGGCGACCAGGCTGTCCTCCTCGCCGCATTCCGGGCAGGCCTTGGGAGTCGGCATGACATGGCCGCAATGGTGGCAGGCGAGCCGGCGGGTGAAGCGGTGCTCGACCATCCAGCTCGTGCAGTTCGGACATTGGAAGCGGTAGCCGCAATGCCGGCACAAGGTCAGCGGCGCATAGCCGCGCCGGTTGAGGAAGAGGAGGGACTGCTCGTCGGCCTCGAGATTGGCCTCGAGCTCCGTCACCAGCGCCGGAGCGAGCCAGCGGCCGCGCGGCGGCGGATCCTGGATGAGGTCCAGGGCGGCGAGCTCGGGCAGCTTGGCGCCGCCGAAGCGCGCCGGCAGCTTGAGCTCCTTATAGGTTCCGGTCTCGGCGAGATGGCGGGTCTCGATCGCCGGGGTCGCCGAGGCGAGGACGATCGGCACGTCCTCGAACTTGGCCCTCATCACGGCGACGTCGCGGGCATGATATTGGACTCCGTCCTCCTGCTTGAAGCTCGTCTCGTGGGCCTCGTCGACGACGATCAGGCCGAGCTTCCGATAGGGCAGGAACAGGGCCGAGCGGGCACCGACGACGACCTTGGCCTGGCCGCACGCGATTGCGCGCCAGGCGCGTCTCCGCTGCGACTGGCGAAGGCCGCTATGCCAGGCGACCGGCTCGCAGCCGAAGCGTGCCGCGAAGCGCTTCAGGAAAGGCTCGGTGAGGGCGATTTCGGGGAGCAGGACCAGGGTCTGGCGGCCTTCGCGAAGGGCCTGCGCCACCGCCTCGAAATAGACTTCGGTCTTGCCCGATCCGGTGACCCCGTCGAGCAGGACCGGATCGAACCCGCCCGACGCCACCAATTTGGCCAGAACCTCGGACGCCTGCTTCTGGGCGGACTCCAGGGACGGCGGCGCGTGGTCCGGGTCGGGCAGCGGGAAGGGATCGTCCAGCGAGACTTCTACCGGCTCGATCGCCCCGGCCTTGACCAGGCCGCGGACGACCCCGTCCGAAACGCCGCCGACGATCGCCAGCTCGCGGATCAGGCCGAGCCGATCGCCGATCCGCTCGAGCGCCTGGGCGCGCTGCGGCGTGAGCCGGTCCGGGACATGGCCGGTGGCGCGATATTCGGTGATCGTCCGCGCTCCTTCGAGCGCCGACGAGGAGGGAAGGGCCATCCGAAGGACGGCGCCGAGCGGGGCGAGATAATAATCGGCCGTCCACTCGATCAGGCGGCGAAGCGGCGCCGCCAGAGGCGGCAGGTCGAAGACCTGGAGCAGGGGCCGGAGCCGGTTGTCGCCGACCTCCTCGGTCTGGAGCCGCTCCGGTTCCCAGACGGTGCCGACCAGTTGGCGCGGACCCAGCGGCGCGACGACGATCGATCCGGGCTCGACCGCCATGCCGTGAGGAACCCGGTAGTCGAGCGGCCCGAGCGCGGCATTGAGGAGGATGACACGGGCACGGCTCATCGTCGGGCCATAACGTCATTGCGATCGCTTCCGGAAGGGCGGATCGGCCGAACCCGGTCTCAACCGATGCAACATCGGCGGTGCTCGTCCGTTTTCGGGAAGTCGTTTCACCGGAGGAAGAAATGGACCTGTTGCTTGACCGCCGGAGCGTGATCGCTGCGGGCTTCGCTTTCCCGCTGCTGGCTCTTCCGGGCTGCGCCACGATGGGCGGGTTCGGCTTCGAGGACGCGATTCGGCGTCTTCTGACCATCTCGTCGCAGCGCGCCTTTGCCCGTCTCCTCCAGGACAATGGCTTCTTCCAGGACGATCTGGCGCGGATCCCGCTTCCGCCGCAGCTGAGCGGCGCCGGCAGCGTCGCCTCAGCCCTGCTTCGAAGCTCGCTGATCCAGAACCAGTTGCTGTCGCTGATGAACCGGGCTGCCGCCGATGCCGCGGAAGCGGCCGCGCCGGTGGTCTATGATTCGATCCGCAACATGAGCTTCTCCGACGCCGTCTCCCTGGTCCGCGGCGGACCCACCGCGGCGACTGATTTCCTCGAAAGGTCGATGGGCAATGCGATCGTCGACGTCATGTTTCCAGGCGTCGGCCAGGCGCTTCGGGTGCTCGACGACGGGATCATCAACCGGGTGGTTCAGGCCGCCACCGGGATCAATTTCTCCGGGCTTCAGCGCCACGTCTCCGAAAGCGCCGCGCGCGGCATCTACCGCGCCATCGGCCGCGAGGAAGCCGCGATCCGGGCCAATCCGCGCGAGACCGGCGATCCGGTGATCGCGAGCGTGTTCGGAATCTTCTAGCCCGTCACTCCGGCGAAGGCTTTTCGGGTGAGCCGTGGCAGGAGCAGCGCCTGGCCCGCGGCGCGAACGGCGAGGAAGATCGAGAAGGACAGCCAAAGGCCGTGATTGCCGAGCGGCCCGGTCGCCACAAGTAGCAGCGCATAGACCGCGAAGGCCGCCGCCATCGTCAGGAGCATGGCCCGGGTCCAGGTCGCTCCGACATAGATTCCGTCGAAGACGTAGGACGTCACCCCGAGAACCGGAAGGAGCACCGCCCAGCCGACATAGTCGAGGGTGGTGGCGACGACGGCGGGATCGGTGCTGAAGCTGGCCGCGAAGGCGGGGCCGGCGAGCCAGTAGACGAGACTGACGATCATCCCGAAGGCGAGACCCCAGAGCAGAAGGGCTCGAACGAGCCGGTCGAAGCGGTCTCGGTCCCGGCCGCCGACCGCCTCCCCGCACAGGACCTGGGCGGCGCTCTCGAAGCCGTCGAGGATCAGGGCCGAAAGGATGAACAGCTGGTAGAGGATTCCGTTGGCGGCGAGGACGACCGCGCCTTCATGGGCGCCGTCGCGGGTGATGAGCAGGATCGCAGCGGTCAGGAGCAGGGTCCGGATGAACAGGTCGCGGTTGAGCCGGAGCAGCGCTGCGAGCGCTCCGCCGGCCCAGGTCGACCGCTCTCGCGCCAGCGCCAAAGCGGCGGCCGCCGGCGGTTCGCGAGCGGCGGCGATCGCCACTGCCGCCAGCTTGCCGGCTTCCGAGATCAGGGTCGCGATCGCGACTCCGGCCACGCCCCATCCGAGGCCGAGCACGAACAGCCAGTCGAGCCCGATATGGACGAGATTGGCGGCGACCTCGACATAGAGGACGATCTTCACCTGACGCCGGCCGATCAGCCAGCCGACGAGGACGGCGTTGAGCAGCCACAGGGCGCCGCCCCAGTAGCGTATCCCGACATAGGTCCGGGCCTCCGCGGCCACCGCGCCGCTCGCATTGAGCAGGTCGAGCCCGAACGGGATCGCGACCGGCATTAGCGCGAGCAGCAAAAGGCCGATGATCGCGGCCAGGGCGCCTGCCCGGAGAAGCGCCTGGGCCTGGCCCGACTCGTCCGCTCGGCCCGCCGCCTGGGCGGTGAGCGCGATCGTGCCAGTCCTCAGGAAATTGAAGACGACGAGAAGCCCCATCATATATTTGGCGCCGACCTCGACCCCGGCCTGGGCCTCGGCCTGGCCGAGCTGCCCGATCACCCACAGATCGGCGAGTCCGAACAAGGCGGTTGCGACGTTGGTCAGCATCGCCGGCAAGGCGATCGCCCAGATCGCCGCGTGAAACGCCCGGGTCTCCGCCGCGCCGATCATTCCATCGTCATCACCCTGGCGATCGCCGAGATGCCGCCGAACAGGTTCCGGAGCCGCACATTTTCGTCTTCGGCATGCTGGTTGTTGTCGTGGTTCCAGAGGCCGAGCACCAGGGTCGGCGCGCCGAGCTCCTCGCGGATCAGATAGAGCGGAAGGCTTCCGCCGAGCGTCGGGAGGATGATCCTGTGGTCTTCGTCGCCGAGCGCCCGAGCGAGCGACAGAGCGAGCGGGTGATCGAGCCTCGTGCGCTCCGCCGGATAGCCGTGGCCGGCGACGATCGTGGCGATCTTCGGATGAGTCCGCCGTTCATCCGCCGTCGGTTCACGATCGAGCACGGTGAAGCCCTGGGCCCGGACATGATCGATCACCCGCTCGACCTGGCGCTGCGGCGAATTGCCGAGAACGAGCCGAAGATCGAGCGTCGCCGAGGCGATGGTCGGGATGACGTTGCGCGCGTTGCGGCCGACATCGGCGCTTCGGATGCCGTTGATGTTGAGGGACGGCTGCTGGATCAGCTCGGTCAGGCTCGCTCCGTCGCCTTCCGTCCAGTTCAGCCCAAGCTCGCGCTTGAGCTGATCGTCGGGCGCCGGGATGGCGCCGATCGCGGCGCGCTCCGCCTCGGTCAGCGGGACGACGTCGTCGTAGAAGCCGGCGATCGTCACCCGGCCGGTCTCGTCCTTCATCGAGGCGAGAAGCTCGGCAAGCATCATTGCCGGGTTGGGCGCCCAATTGCCGTAATGGCCACTGTGGAGCGGGCGAAGCGGTCCGTGGACGGTGAGGTCGAGGTTGATGTCGCCGCGCACGCCGAGCGCGAGCTGCGGCGGTCCCGACTGGTGGGCGGGACCGTCGACGATGATCCAGCCGTCCGAGCGCAAGGTGTCGCGGTGAAGCTTCAGCAGATCGGCGAGATGCGGCGATCCGGCTTCCTCCTCGCCTTCGAAGACGATCTTGAGGTTGAAGCTCGGAGTCCGGCCTTCGGCCCGAAGCGAATCGACGGCGGCGAGGATCGCCATCACCCCCGCTTTGTCGTCCGAGGCGCTTCGCGCATAGAGAAGGGCCTCGTCGCCTTCGCCGACGAGGCGCGGCTCGAACGGCGCGGTCACCGTCCAGCCCTCCGGGGTCACCGGCTGGCCGTCATAATGGGCGTAGAGGATGTAGGTGCGCTCGGCCCCCGGCACGCGCCATTCGCCGTAGACGAGCGGCGGCACCGACCGGTCCGCCGATTCGAGCAGCCTCGGCGAAAGGCCGCGCCTTTCCATCATTGCGACGATGTGATCGGCGTTTCGGCGGATGTCCTCGATATTGGAGGCATCGTTGGGAATCGCGAGCAGAGGCAGATATTCGGCGAGGATCGCTTCGCGGTGGGCGTCGATCCAGGCGGCGGGATCGGCGGCGGCGGGAAAGGCGCTTAGCGCCAGCATGACCGGAATCAATCTCGTCCAGCGCATCTTTTCCCCTCCGACCGATTGCTCCGGTGCCGATGCTCAGCCTACAAGCCGGCCGTCACTTCCGCCAAGGACCCCAACATGAAATTCTTCGTCGATACCGCCGACACCGAAGAGATCCGCGATCTGGCCGAGACCGGCCTGCTCGACGGAGTCACCACCAACCCCAGCCTCGTCCACAAGGCCGGCCGGGACTTCCTCGAGGTGGTGAGGGAGATTTGCGGGATCGTCGAAGGCCCCGTCTCGGCCGAGGTCGTCGCTCTCGATCATGACACGATGATGCGCGAGGCGGAGGTGCTCAGGAAGATCGCCGACAATATCGCGGTCAAGGTGCCGCTGACGGTGGACGGGCTGAAGACCTGCCGGAAGCTGACCGGCGACGGCACGATGGTGAACGTCACCCTGTGCTTCTCGGCGAACCAGGCGCTTCTCGCCGCCAAGGCCGGAGCAAGCTTCATCTCGCCCTTCCTCGGCCGGCTCGACGATATCGGCCAGACCGGAATGGAGCTGATCGCCGACATCAGGCTGATCTACGACAATTATGATTTCGCGACCCAGATCCTCGCCGCCAGCATCCGCCACCCGATCCATGTCTTCGAAGCGGCCAAGATCGGCGCAGACGTCATGACGGCGCCGCCGGCGGTGATCCGCCAGCTGTTCAAGCATCCGCTCACCGATTCAGGCCTGAAGGCCTTTCTCGCCGACTGGGAAAAGACCGGCCAGAAGATCGCCTGAGCGGAGCAGCTCAGTCGCTTTGCGTCTCTGAACCGCCGAAATCTGCACTCCGGCGTCAAACCTCCAATCCAGAAGGAATATCATCATGTTTCGTACAGCGCTCGTCTTGATCGGCCTGGGCGTCTCCCTCGTCCTCGCTGGCTGCAATACGGTCCGCGGTGTTGGGCAGGACATAGAGTCGGTCGCTGACGCTGGTGACGAGGCGATCTAAACGAAGCGACCCTATTTCGTTGAAGAGGCACGTCATTCCCTCGTCGTCATCATCGCAATGAGGTCGGGCACCTGGTGTTCGGAAACGGACATCGAGCGTCCGCAGGCGGACACGGTTCGGGAATCGGGTCCACGACCGGTGTGAGTCATTCGGTGTTCGATGTGGGAGATTTCCGCTTCCGCCGTCTGGCTGCGAAAAAATCGGCCACGCTACGTATGTGGCACGTTCCTTGCGATGCGGAAGCTGAAGTGGCGACTGTGTAAGCGGGGACGAGACGATGAAAGCATATCGAGGGGTGGCGACGATGGCGCTGCTCGCGGCGTGGCCGGCGCAGGCCCAGGACGCACCGGGCACCGGCGATGCACCTCCCCCCGATGCTCAGCCGACCGCCTCGGCGCCCAGCTCGGGACAAGTCTATACCAGGGCCGATTTCACCCGCTACGCGCCCAGGAACGCCTATGACATGCTGAGCCAGGTGCCGGGCTTCACGATCCGCGACAGCGAGCAGCTTCGCGGTCTCGGCCAGGCGACGGGCAACGTATTGTTCAACGGCCAGCGAAGCTCCAACAAGTCCGACAGCATGTACACCTTGCTGACTCGGATCCCGGCCGACAATGTCGAGCGGATCGAGATCCTCGACGGCGCCAGCCTCGACATTCCCGGCCTGTCCGGCCAGGTGGCCAACATCGTCTTTCGCGCGAACCAGCTTTCCGGGCAGTTTTCGTGGAGGCCGGAATTTCGTGCGCACTTTACCGATCCCCTGCTCACTCGCGGTGACGTTTCGGTCAGCGGCCGGCGCGGGGCGCTCGAATATGAATTCGGACTCGATAACGGCGATTCGAGCCGGAGCGGCGCCGGCGGCGAAACCCTCATCTATGATGGTGCGGGTAACATCACCGAGCGGCGCTTCGACATCTGGAACACCCATTACGATTCACCCAAGCTGTCGGGCAGGCTGACCTGGGACGGGCCGGGGACCAGCATCGGGCATGCGAACGCCCATTATCAGCGAGTCTATAATCGCTACGACGAAATCGGCGAGCGGACGAGCCCGGGCCTTCCCGATCGCTCGCGCACCTTCATCGAGCGCAACGATACATGGAATTACGAGCTGGCCGCGGATTATGAGTTCGCGCTCGGGCCGGGCCGGCTCAAGGCGATCGGCCTGAGGCGCTTCAGTCACGAGCCTTATCTGCAGGAGACGATCACCAGGTTCGCCGACGGCTCCGCCGACATCGGCGATCGCTTCACGCAGGTCGGCGACCTGGGCGAGACCATCGCTCGCGGCGAGTATAGCTGGAGGATGTTCGACGGGGATTGGCAGCTTTCCGGTGAGGCCGCCTATAACAGCCTCGACAATGTCGCCGGGCTGTTCACTCTCGGCGACACGGGCGAGTTCGTCGAGATTCCGTTTCCGGAAGGAAGCGGCGGGGTCACCGAGGCTCGCTACGAGGGTCTCCTCAGCTTCGGCCACGCGCTGACCCGAACCCTGAACTTCCAGCTGGTCGGCGGCGCCGAATATTCGACCATTTCGCAGACTGGACCGAACGGGCTCACGCGAAGCTTCTTTCGGCCGAAAGGCTCGCTCTCGCTCGCATGGACCCCGAGCGAGAATTTCGACGCCTCGCTCAAGATCCGCCGGCGCGTGCTTCAGCTGTCCTTCTACGACTTTCTCGCCCGCGCCTTCCTCAACGACGGCAATGAGAATACGAGCAACAGCGACCTTCGGCCCCAGCAGGATTGGAGCTTCGAAGGCGAGATCAATCAGAAGTTCGGAGCGTGGGGCTCGACGAAGCTGCGCCTGGTGTACCGCGACGTGCAGGATTTCGTCGACATCGTGCCGGTCGGAAACGGCGAAGCGGTCGGCAATATCGACACGTCCTGGGCAGCGGCGATCGTCTGGTCGAGCACCATCAATCTCGATCCTGCCGGGATCAGGGGAATGAAGCTCGACACCAGCTTCCTCTATCAGACTTCTCGCCTGCGCGATCCGTTCACCGGAGAGTCGCGGCAGTGGAGCGGCTTCACCGATACCCAGGCGGTCATGTCGCTTCGGCACGATATCCCGGACACCGACTGGGCCTGGGGCGGCGAAGCCTCCTATTCGCACAATCAGCCCCGCTATCGGAGCAACCAGGTCGACCGGACCTGGGAGGGGCCGGTGTTCGCGTCACTCTTCGTGGAAAATAAGGACGTCATGGGCCTGACCGTCCGGGGCCAGATCGGCAACATCCTCAACGCGCGTTCGCGCCGCGACCGGACCGTCTTTGCGGGGCTTCGCGGAGCAAGTCCGATCCTGTTGGTGGAAGACCGTGACAGACTCATCGGCCCGATCTTTTCCCTCTCGGTTCGCGGGAGTTTCTGATCGCGCAGGCGATTACCACGGATCGTCGTGGGCGCATGCCCGCTTTCCACCCATTGCGTATATCGACGCCGCCGGGGATTGCCATCGCCGCTCCCTTCGCCCCGGCTGATCCAGGGAAATCATTTCGCCATCGCTTCTTAACCATATCCGGTTTAGTCTTCCGGCGATGGGACGGGTGATCAATTTCGAGGATCGGGCGGTGGCGACGTTGCGCGCGCGCATCGCCGCGGCCGAGGAAGCCAACCAGGATCTGATCGCCTTTGCCCGCGGCCATTCCGGCGCGGTCCATTCGATCCATTCAGCGGTGCTCGCGGCGATCGAGGCCGAAGGGCTCGACCATCTCCTCCATGTCGTTACCCAGGAATGGCCCCACATCCTTGGCCTCGACGCCGTCGCCGTCGCTCTGTTCGCCGGCGAGATGGGCGTCCGAGCCGACGCTTCCGGCCTCCAGTTCGTCGATCCGCGGCTGATCGAGCGATCGGTCCGCCAGTTCGACGGAGTCCTTCTTCGCGGAGTCGATCGCGGCCATCCTCTGTTCGGCCCGGCCTGCGAGCTGATCCGCGCCGAAGCCCTGATCCGGCTCGAAAGCGAGCCGCCGCTGCCGAGCGGCCTGCTCGCTCTCGGCCAGCGCGGCGCCCAATGCTTCGAGACCCCGCACGGCTCGGAGCTCCTGCTGTTCCTCGGACGGGTTCTGACCCGGTGCATGGGCCGGTGGCTGATACCCTGACCGATCATCCCGCGCGCCGGCTCGTCGAGCGCTGGCACGACCATCTCTCCCGCGACCGCCGCCGATCCGACCATACCGTCCGCGCCTATGGCGCGACCGCGCACCGTCTGATCGATTTCCTCGCCGGCCATCTTGGCGCTTCGGTGGATGAGGCGGCGCTTGCCCAGCTGAGGCCCGCCGATCTTCGCGCTTTCCTTACGGTCAGGCGGTCCGCCGGGCTGGCGAACAGTTCGGCGGCCCGCGAGCTCTCGGCGGTCCGCGGATTCCTCGCTTTCGCCGCCGCCCAGACGGGGCGGGAAGGCCAGGTTCCAAGGCTCAAGGGGCCAAAGGTCCCGAGAAGCGTGCCCCGTCCGATCTCGCCGGACGAGGTCTATGCGCTCGCCGACGAGGCGGCTGAGGAATCGTCGGAACCCTGGATCGCGGCGCGCAACCTGGCCGTCCTTCTCCTTCTCTACGGCTCCGGGCTTCGCGTCGCGGAGGCGCTCGGGATCAAATGCGGCGCCTTGCCCTTGGGCGAGGTTCTCAGCGTCACCGGCAAGCGCGCCAAGACCCGGATCGTGCCCTTGCTCGCGCCGGTCAGGGAAGCGATCGAGGCCTATGTCCGGCTCTGCCCCTATGTGATGGGGAAGGATCAGCCCTTGTTCCGCGGGGCTAGAGGCGGGCCGCTTCGCGGCGAGATCGTCCGCCGCTCGGTCCGAAACGCCCGGCGAACGCTCGGCCTGTCGGAACGGGCGACTCCGCACGCGCTCAGGCACAGCTTCGCCACTCACCTGCTCGGCAGCGGCGCCGATCTCCGTTCGCTCCAGGAATTGCTCGGCCATGCGAGCCTGTCGTCGACCCAGATCTATACGGCGGTGGACGCTGCCCATCTGATGGACGTCTATCGAAACGCCCATCCGCGGGCTTAAAGGATCTAGCCGGTTCGTTCGCGCTTCTCGATCCGCCTTTTCCAGGTCAGCTGACGCCAGACATAACCGAGCACGATGAGGGCGATGATCGCCGACGAGACCGGCCCGACGATATCCTCGACCTGGCCGAACTGCATTCCGAGGCCAAAGCCGGCGAGGGCGAGAGTGCTGCTCCACACGGCGGTGCCGAACGCCGACCACAGAAAGAAGCGGGCGAGGTGCATGCGGAGGAATCCCGCCGGTACCGAGATCATCGTCCGCGCCGTCGGAAGCATGCGGGCGAGGAACACGACCCAGGAGCCGTGGCGGCCAAACAATTTCTCGATCTTCTCGACGTCGCACCAGTCGAGCGCGAGCCAGCGGCCGCGGCGATCGATGAATCGCTTCAGCCGGTCGACCCCGACTCCCCGAGCGACCAGATACCAGAAGAGATTGCCGACCATCGCCCCGGCGGTTCCGCTGGCGATCACTCCACCCAGGCTCATCGGCCCGTTGGCGGCGCGGAGGCCGGCGACCGGCATGATGACCTCCGAGGGTATCGGCGGAAACACCGTTTCGAGAAGCATCAGGAGGAAGACGCCGGCATAGCCGGTGCTGTCGATCAGCCGGATGACCCAGTCGGCCATGTCAGAGACTGCCGGCGATCAACGAAGCTTCGATTCGATCGCGTCCCAGATCAAGGCGGGCGTGTCGGTGCCGTTGAACTTGTCGATCGCGACGATCCCGGTGGGCGAGGTGACATTGATCTCGGTGAGCCATTGCCCGCCGATAACGTCGATCCCGACGAAAAGGAGCCCGCGCGCCTTGAGCTCCGCTCCGATCGCCGAGCAGATCTCCCTTTCGCGCTCCGTGAGGTCGGTCTTGGCCGCCTTGCCGCCGACCGCCAGGTTCGATCGGATCTCGCCTTCGCCGGGGATCCGGTTGACCGCGCCGGCCACCTCGCCGTCGACGAGAACGATCCTCTTGTCGCCCTCGGCCACGCCCGGAAGGAAGGCCTGGACCATGTGCGGCTCGCGATAGGCGGTGTTGAAGACCTCGATCAGCGAGGCCAGGTTGGCGCCGTCGCGGCCGACCTTGAACACCGCCTTGCCGCCATTGCCGTGGAGCGGCTTGACGACGATCTCTCCATGCTCGGCGAGAAAGGAGCGGGCTTCGTCGAGCGATCGGGTGACGAGCGTCGGCGGCATGAAGCGGGCATAATCGAGCACCCACACCTTTTCCGGGGCATTGCGGACCGAGGCGGGGTCGTTGACGACGAGGGTCTCGCTCTGGATCCGCTCGAGCAAGTGGGTGGCGGTGATGTAGCCGAGGTCGAACGGCGGATCCTGCCGCATCAGAACGACGTCGGCATCGCGGCCGAGGTCGAGACTGACCTCCTCGCCGAAACGGTGATGATCGCCATGGACTCGCTGGACCGTGACCGGCCGCGCCCGGGTCCACAGCCGGCCGTCGGAATAATTCAAATCCTCGGCGGCATAATGGAACAGGCGATGGCCGCGCAGCTGGGCGCCGAGCATGATCGCGAACGTGGAATCGCCCTCGATATTGACCTGCTCGAGCGGATCCATCTGCACCGCGACCCTGAGATTCATGAGCTTCCTCCTGCTGCCGCCTTAGTCAGGGCGACAGGCCCTGTCACCACGACGGTCAGCCCTGCGAGATATTGGCGAGATGGCGCGGCAGCCGGAAGGGGACGACATAGACGACGTCGATTCGAAGCACGTCGCCGGGCCGTCCGTAGCGCGGCGCGAGCGCTTCGGCGGCGGCGGTCACCCGGCGCAGGCGCCATTCGTCGAGGGCGAGGTCGGCGGCGTCTGGAGTCGCCCTCGCCTTGACCTCGACGAAGGCCAGGGTTCGGCCGCGGCGGGCGACGAGATCGACTTCGCCGACCGGAGTCCGGACCCGCCTGGCGAGGATCCGCCAGCCCTTCAGCCGAAGCCACAAGGCGGCGATCGATTCGGCGCGGCGGCCGCCCTTCTCCGCCTGCCGGCGCTTCACTTGAGCTTCTGGGCGCGCTCGTAGACGAGCCGCCGCGGCAGTCCGAGCGCCTTGGCGACGTCGGCCGCCGCGCGCGACGGGGAGCCGCTCGCCATCGCCTCGCGAAGCGCGGCATCGATCTCCGCCTCGCCCGCCGCTTCCGCCTCGGGGGCGGGGCCGACGACGATGACGATCTCCCCCTTCGGCGGCTGGGATTCGTAGCGCTCGGCAAGCTCGCTCAACCGGCCGCTCACCGTCTCCTCGAATTTCTTGCTGATCTCGCGCACCACCGCCGCTTCGCGGTCGCCCAGCCCTTCGCTCAGAGCAGCGAGGGCGGCGCCGAGGCGCGGCCCGCTTTCGTAGAAGATCAGGGTCCCGTCGAACGCGGCGGCGCCGGCGATGGCGGTGGCCCGGGCTCCGGCCTTGCTCGGCAGGAAGCCGAAGAAGGCGAAGCGGTCGGTCGGAAGGCCGGCCAGCGTCAAGGCGGAGATGGCGGCGCTCGGGCCGGGAATGGTGGTCACCCTGATTCCGGCGGCACGGGCGTCGCGGACGAGCTTGTAGCCGGGATCGGAAATGAGCGGCGTTCCGGCATCGGAGACCAGGGCGACGGCCTTGTCGCGCATCTGCTCGATCAGCCCGGGCCGGACCCTGTCGGCATTATGGTCGTGATAGGGGACCATCGGCCGCTTCGCCCCGATGTGGCGGAGAAGCTTGGCGGTGACCCGGCTGTCCTCGACGGCGATGAGGTCGGCGCCGGCGAGCGTGGCCGCGGCGCGCGGGCTCAGATCGGAGAGATTGCCGATCGGGGTCGCAACGATATAGAGGCCGGGCTCGAGTTTTTGGTCCATGGAGGAGCCGTCATGGCATCGCTGTCGCTCCCGCCGCAAGCTGGTCGAGTCCCCGGCGGCCTTGCGAGGCTGTTCAGGATTGCCGGGCTCGCGCTCCTCAGCGTCGCGGTCGCCGGCTGCATTCCACGCGAGCGTGTGGTCCAGCCGCCGCCGGTCGAGCCGGAGCAGGTCGAGCCGGAGCGGCCGGCGCCGCCTTCCCGGCTTCCGCCCGACGAGACTCGCAACCGGGTCGCGGTCCTCGTGCCGCTGAGCGGCGAAAATGCCGCGCTCGGCCGCTCGATCCTCAACGCCGCCAACCTTGCCTTGCTCGATACCGGCGGCGAGCGGATCCGGATCACCGCCTATGACACCGCGGCGGGCGGCGCCGCGGCGGCGAACGAGGCGCTCGCCGACGGCAACGGCCTCTTCCTCGGGCCGCTGCTCGCCGAGCATGTGCGCTCGGCGGCGCCGATCGCCCGCCGAGCGGACATTCCGATCATCGCTTTCTCGAACGACGTCAGCGTGGCGGGCGACGGGGTCTATATCATGGGCTTCATCCCCGGCCAGGCGATCGCCCGGGTGGTCGACTATGCCCGCTCGCGCGGATCGCAGCGCTTTGGCGCCCTCGTCCCCGCCGGGACCTACGGCCAGCGCTCAGGGCAGGCGATGATCGCCGCGGTCGAGGGCGCCGGCGGTCGGTTGGTCGGGATGCAGACCTTCGAACGCAGCACCGAGGGCGTCCGCGCCGCAGCCACCCGGCTCAACGGCCAGGGACAATATGATTCGGTGCTCGTCGCCGACAGCTCGCGGATGGCGCTCCTGGCGATCCCCATCGTCCGCCAGTCCTCGCCCCAGCCGAAGATCCTCGGCACCGAATTGTGGGCGACCGAATCGAACCTGGGCGCCAATGTCGGACTTCGCGGCGCCTGGTTCGCGGCGCCGTCCGACACGCTCTTCAACCAGTTCCGGACCCGCTACCGAAGCCGCTACGGCACCAATCCCTATCGGCTCGCCAGCTTGGGCTATGATTCGGTGCTGCTCGCCATTCGGGTCGCCGCCGACTGGCCGATCGGCCAGCCGTTCCCGGCCCGCGCGCTTCGCGATCCGACCGGCTTCGTCGGCGTCGACGGGGCGTTCCGGTTCGACCGGGACGGCATTGCCGAACGGTCGCTGGAGGTGAGGGAAGTGACCCCCACCGGGACGGAGGTCGTCTCGCCGGCGCCGCGCGGCTTCAACTGACCCGGACGATCTCGGCCAGGATCCCGTCGAGCAGAAGCATTCCGCGCGGAGTGATCCGAAGCCGCATGCCGTCGAGCTCGATCAGCCCCTGATCCACAAGCCGTTCGACCGAGCGCCATTCGAGCAGCTGCTCGGGGTTCCGATCGGCGATCGCGGCGATCCGCGGCAGATCGACGCCCTCGCCTAGCCGAAGCCCCATGAGCAGCGCCTCGACCCCCCGGTCCCGGGCCGGGATCTCGCTCTCCTCGACGATTCCATGGCCGTTGCGGGCCAGCGCCGACAGCCAGTTCTCCGGCTTTCGATGGCGCTGGGTCGAGTGGCAGCCGCGGCGGCCATGCGCCCCGGGCCCGATCCCGGCATAGGGACGATAGCGCCAGTAAGCGAGATTGTGGCGGCTTTCCTCGCCCGGCCGGGCATGGTTCGAGATTTCGTAGGCCGGGAGTCCCGCAGCCTCTGTCATCTTCTGGGTCAGCTCGTAGAGCGTGGCGCTTTCGTCCGGGTCGGCGGGAGCGAGCTCGCCGCGAGCGGCCATGGCGGCGAAGCGAGTCCCCGGCTCGATCGTCAGCTGGTAGAGCGAGAGGTGGCCGGTGCCGAACGACAGGGCTTCGGCCAGGCTCTTCTCCCACGCCCCGGCGGACTGACCGGGCAAGGCATAGATGAGGTCGAAGCTGACCCGGCCGAAGGCGGACTGGGCGGTGCCCAGCGCCATCAAACCCTCGTCCACGTCATGGGCTCGGCCGAGAAAGTGGAGTTGTTCATCGTCGAGCGACTGGAGGCCGAGCGACACCCGGTTCACCCCGGCCGAGGCGAGGTCGGCGAAGCAAGCGGACTCGACCGAGGAGGGATTGGCCTCGAGCGTGATCTCGATCCCTGGAGCGAATCCCCAATGCATTTCCGCCGCCTCGATCAGGGCAGCGACCGTCGCCGGCGGCATGAGCGACGGCGTTCCGCCGCCGAAGAAGATCGAATTCAGCCTTCGGCCGCTCGTCGCTGCCGCTTCATGAGCGAGATCGCGAAGCAGCGAGTCGCGCCACAGATCCTGGTCGACCGACTCCCGGACATGGCTGTTGAAGTCGCAATAGGGGCATTTGGAAACGCAGAACGGCCAGTGGACGTAAAGGGCGAGCGCCCCGTCGTCGGCTAAGTCCTGCCGAATTCCGGTGGGCCTCCACTCCTCCGCCGGTCCGGCCCCTCGCTCAGTTCGGTCCTGAAGCAAGTTCAGGCCGATGTCGGGAGGAGGGCGTCGACCAGTTTGCGGAAGGCGTCGGCGCGGTGGCTGATCACATGCTTCTCGGCCGGATCCATCTCGCCGAAGGTCAGGTCGCGGCCCGCCGGCACGAACATCGGATCATAGCCGAAGCCGCGGTCTCCGCGCGGCGGCCAGACGAGCGTTCCGTCGACCCGGCCTTCGAACCATTCGCTGTGGCCGTCCGGCCAGCACAGGGCCAAAGCGCAGACGAAGTGGGCGTTCCGGCTCGCGTCGGGACCGGCGGCCTCGAGCGATTCCTGGACCCGGCGCATCGCCAGGCCGAAATCGCGCTCCCCTTCGACCTCTCCGGGCCCGCCTTCGGGCGGAACCCGCGGATCGCCGGCAAGCGCCCAGCGGGCCGAGAAGATCCCCGGACGATCGCCGAGCGCCTCGACGCACAGGCCGCTATCGTCGGCAAGCGCGGGAAGGCCGGTCAGGTCGGCGGCGGCTCGAGCCTTCAAATCGGCATTGTCGATGAAGGTGGCGCCGATCTCGTCGGGCTCGGGCAGGCCGAGCTCGGCGGCGGAGACCGGCTCGACCCCATAGGGACCGAGCAGCTCGGCAATCTCCCTCACCTTGCCCTGATTATGGCTGGCGATGACGATCCGCCCCGGTTCGAGCCTTCGCATCATGAGCCTTTCTTCATCATCCCGCCGCACGTCATCTTCCCGTCGCCCGGTCCTGGGCGGCGAAGATCTCGGCGCAGCCGATCCGCGCCAGCCGAAGCAGCCGGAGCAGGCCTTCCTCGTCGAAACATTCGCCCTCGGCAGTGATCTGCGCCTCGACGAGCTTGCCGTCTCCGGTCAGCACGAAATTGCCGTCGCAGCCGGCCGAGCTGTCCTCGGCATAATCCAGGTCGAGCACCGGCGTTCCGCCGTGGAATCCGCAGCTCACCGCCGCGACCTTCTGGCGGATCGGATCGCGCTCGATGAGATTCTGCTCCATCAGCCGGTCGATCGCGATCCGGAGCGCGACCCAGGCGCCGGAAATGGCCGCGGTCCTGGTCCCGCCATCGGCCTGGATGACGTCGCAATCCAGGGTCAGCTGCCGTTCGCCGAGAGCCTCCATGTCGATCGTGGCGCGAAGCGAACGTCCGATCAGGCGCTGGATCTCCTGGGTCCGGCCCGATTGCTTGCCGCCGGCCGCTTCGCGGCGGCCTCTCGTATGGGTGGCGCGCGGAAGCATTCCATATTCGGCGGTCACCCAGCCCCGGCCCTTGCCTCTCAGCCAGGAGGGGAGGGAGCTTTCGACCGAAGCGGTGCAGAGCACCCGCGTGTCGCCGAAGCTGACCAGGCAGCTCCCTTCGGCGTGGCGGGTGAAGCCCGGCTCCATGACGATCGTCCGCATCTGATCGGGGGCGCGGCCTGAAGGGCGCATTGTTTTTCTCCTTGTGGCGAGCGCCTTAGCCAGAGCCGCCGCGCCCGTCCACCGGCGGCGATTGAGCGCGGCGGCCATGCCGACTACATCATCGCCATGGCGAGCCATTCGATAGGAGAGATGAGCGATCGCGCCCGGAACGTCTTCCGGCTGGTCGTCGAAGCCTATCTCGATTCCGGCACCCCGGTCGGCTCGCGGACCATCTCGCGATCCTCGCCGCTCAACCTGTCGCCGGCCTCGATCCGCAACGTCATGCAGGATCTCGAGGAATCGGGGCTGCTCGCGGCGCCGCACACTTCGGCGGGCCGGATCCCGACCGAGAGCGGCCTTCGCCTGTTCGTCGACGGGATCATGCAGGTCGCCCAGCCGCGGCCCGAGGATCGCGCGGCGATCGAGGCCTTGCTCGATCGTGGCGGGCCGATCGAGGAAGCGATCAGCAACGCGACCGCCGCCTTGTCGGGGCTGTCGGCCTGCGCCGGCATCGTCCTCGTCCCGAAGGAGGAGCCGGTGCTTCGCCAGCTCGCCTTCGTGCCGCTGTCGCCGAGCCAGGCGGTGGCGGTGGTCGTCGGAAGCGACGGAAGCGTCGAGAACAGGGTGGTGGACATCCCGCTTGGAGTGACCCCGTCGATGCTCAACGAGGTCGGCAATTATGTCAGCGCCCGGCTCGCCGGCCTGACGATGCGCGAGGCCCAGGCCCGGCTCGACGCCGAGCTCAAGGCGGGCCGCGCGGAGCTCGACCGGGCGGCTCAGGAGCTGGTCGCCCGGGGCCTGGCGATCTGGTCGCAGGACGGAACGCGCCGACCGGTGCTGATCGTCCGTGGCCAGGCCAATCTCATCGACGAGAGCGCCGCCGCCGATCTCGACCGGGTCCGCCAGCTTCTCGACGAGCTCGAGGGCAAGGAGGAGATTGCCCGTCTGCTCGACCGCGCCCGCGCCGGAGCGGCGATGAAGATCTTCATCGGATCGGAGAATGAGCTGTTTGCGTTGTCAGGCTCGTCCGTTATCGCGGCGCCCTATCGCGGCGGCGACGGCAAGGTCGTCGGAGTCGTCGGAGTCATCGGCCCCACCCGGTTGAACTATGCGCGGGTGGTTCCCATGGTGGATTTCACTGCAAAGGCATTGTCGAGATTATTGGCATGAACGAAGAAGATCAGAACGTCGAAGACCCGATCCAGAACGAAGACGCGGGAGCCGAGGCCGGCGCCGAGGAGGAATTTGGCGGCGAGCTCAATCTCGACCGGCTCGGAGAGCTGGAGAAGGAGCTCGAGGAGGTGCGCCAGCACGTCCTCTATGCCCAGGCCGAGACCCAGAACGTCCGCCGCCGGCTCGAGCAGGAAAAGGTCAATGCGGCCAATTATGCTGCCACCGCGTTCGCCCGCGACATGCTGTCGGTGAAGGACAATCTCGAGCGGGCGCTCGCCGCGATCCCGGCCGAGCTTCGCGAGGACGAGCGTCTGAAGGGCCTCGTCGCCGGGATCGAGGTTACCGGCCGCGAGCTCGACAACGCCTTCCAGCGCCACGGCATCAGCAAGATCGAGGCGATGGGCCAGAAGCTCGATCCCAACCGCCACCAGGCGATGGTCGAAATGGCCAGCGACGAGGAGCCGGGGACGATCGTCCACGAAATGCAGTCGGGCTACACGATCAAGGACCGCCTGCTCCGCCCGGCTCTCGTCGGAGTCGCCAAGAAGGCCGATTAGGGTCGGAAGGTGGCGATTCCACCAGCACAAGAAAAAGCTGGATTCCTGCTTCCGCAGGAATGACGATGAAGCGGTGACCAGATTTCTCACCGTTTTCGCCGCGCTCGCCTTGGCGGGCTGCGCGACGATTTCGCCGCCGCCGGCGGACGTGCCTTATGCCTGGGCGACGTTCGATCGGGACGGCGTGACCGCCAGCGGCGCTTCCGGCCTCGCCGATCGGGCGCGGGGGCGGACGCTGACGATCGACGATCCGGTCCGGATCGCCTCGATCTCGAAGCTGGTCGTGGCTCTGGGCGTGATGCGACTCGTCGAGCAGGGCCGGCTTGATCTCGACCAGGACGTTTCCGAATGGCTCGGCTGGCCGCTCCGCAATCCCGCTTTCCCCGACCGGCCGATCACGCTTCGCCTGCTGTTGTCGCACCGATCGTCGCTGAAGGACGACGTCGACTATGCCGTTCCGCTCGGTCGCACTCTTCGGCAGGCGCTGGCCGATCCGGCCGCCTTCGATTCCGAACATCCGCCGGGCGCCCATTTTCGCTACGCCAATCTCAACTTCCCGGTGGTCGCCTCGGTGATGGAGCGGGCGACCGGCGAGCGCTTCGATCGTCTGATGGCCGGCCTGGTGCTCGAGCCGCTCGGGCTCGACGCCTGCTTCAACTGGACGACCTGCAGCGATTCGGCAGTGGCTCGGGCGGCGATTCTCTATGCGCCTGACGGCAGCGTCGTCCGCGACGATCTCGGCGGCCGCCGCCCGGATTGCCCGGTGCTGGCCCCCGAAGGCGTCGCCTGCGATCTCGACCTTTACCGGCCGGGCGAGAACGGCGCCCTCTTCTCGCCCCAGGGCGGACTTCGAATTTCGGTCCGCGACCTCGCGACGGTCGGCCGCCTCGTCCTCAACGGCGGCTGGCATGGCGGTCGGCGCTTCCTGTCCTATTCGAGCCTTCGCGAGATGTTCACGCCGCACTGGCGGTTCGACGGCGACAATGGCGAGACGGAAGGCGGCTTCTATTGCGCTTATGGCCTGGCGGTTCAGCAGCTCCCGGTCCGATGGCCGGGCTGCAACGACGACCTGTTCGGCACCGGACGGGAAGTCGTCGGCCATGCCGGCGACGCTTATGGGCTTCGTTCCGGGCTATGGATCGACACCGGGAGCGGCGAGGGCATCGCTTTTTTCGCGACCGGCAATGGCGACGATCCGCCGCGCGGCCGAAGCGCCTATCGTCGGATCGAGGAATGGCTGGCGAGGCGGCTCGGCCGCTGATCGCTCAGTCGGCGCTCACAAATTGTAATCCTCGTGGACCATGTCGATCTCGCGGACCTGGCGCTTCTGCCGGGCGGTGTCGACGAGTCGCCTAAGCTGCTCGCGCCGCGACTGCGCCCTTTCCACGTGGCGCATGACGAGATCGCCTTCGCGGGTCGTCTCGTCGCTGGAGCTGACCCGGAGCGTTCCGATCCCGGCCACCTGGTTGATGAGGGTGAAATCTATCCGCACGTCCTTGATACGATAGAGCTCGATCTCGTCGATGCTCTTGAACAGGATCCCGCGCCTGATCACCAGCCGCTCCTCGGTGATCTCGAACCTGGCGAGCAGGTTCTGGACCCATTTCACGAGCAGGATGACGAGGCCAAGGACGCTGAGGAGGAGTGGCCAGGGTCCCACTTCGCCGGCCGGCAATAGCAGGCTCAGGACGATGCCGCCGATGATGAGGAGGATGGTCCCCCAGCCGGCGAGAGTCCCTCTCAGCCAGCCCAGCGTCGAGGATCGGAAGCTGTCGATCGGCTCTTCGGTCATGGCGTCCCCCTTCTGAAGCTGCGACGCTAGCATTTGCGCCGGCGAATGGAAGCCGGCTCGCGTGTGAGCGAAGGAGACGCCTTGCTCCTCCGGGCGGCACTGATACGCTCTCGAAGCGGGGGGTCGGCAATGGCGAATGCGTGGGCGCGGGATCGGGCGACTCCCTTCTATGTCGGCTTCGGGCTCGTCGGTCTGCTCGTCGTCGCGCTGGGCTTCGGCGTCACCTATGTGATGCCCATGGCCCGCGGCCTCTTCTCTGCACCATGGTTCGTCCATGTTCATGGCGCCTCCGCGCTGGGCTGGATCCTGCTGTTCATAGCCCAGGCGTCGCTGGTGAGAGGGCGGCGAACGCCGCTTCACCGATCCGTCGGTCCTTTTCTCTTCCCGCTCGCTCTCCTGGTCTGGGCAAGCGGCATCGCCACCGCGGTCTGGGCGGCGCAACGAGACCTTCCGGAGCTCGGCACCGAGGCGACCTCCAGCCTTGCCGGGACCTTCACCGGATTGAGCCTCTTTCTGTCGCTCGTCGTCGCGGCCGTCGCCGCGCGCCGCAGGCCCGACTGGCACAAGCGGCTGGTCATGCTGGCGACGGTCCAGGTGCTTTGGCCGGCCTTCTTCAGGCTTCGCCACTGGCTGCCGGACGTTCCCAACCCCGATATCTGGTTCGCC
>CAMPIH010000013.1 GCA_946886275.1 uncultured Sphingosinicella sp. | reverse complement strand
CTCGATTTCACCGCTCAGTTCCGTCAGGACCTTGGCAATCTGGGCACCTTGTCGCTGCTTGCTCAGATGACGTGGCAGATCGAAGACACGATCACCCTGTTCGAAGGCACGGAGACGGTGATCAACGGCGAGAATGGCGAGCCGGTCTGGGTCGGCGACTTCAACCTCACCTGGGCGAAGGACGATTGGTCGGTCTTCTACGGCCTCGACGTGATCGGTGCGACGTCCGACCTCGACGATCTGATCGCGAGCAGCGGCGCGCCCTGCCGGACTTCGCTGTTCCGTCCGGGTGTCCCGCTCGAGCAGGCGGTGCAGGGTGGCCGGCGTCGTTTCTGCCCGGATGTCCGCCTCGCGGCGACCGACTATCACACCTTGTCGGTCACCCGTCGCTTCGGCGATCGCCTCCAGCTGACCGTCGGCGTGCGCAACCTGTTCGATGCGCAGCCGCCGCGTGCCTCGGTCTCCTTCTCGGGGATCGGCGCGATCGGCCAGGCTCCGACCTTCGCGTCGCAGTACGACTATCTCGGACGGCGCGTCTTCCTCAACCTGAAGGCCACCTACTAAGCGTCGTCTTTAGTGAAGCTCAAAAGGGGCGGCGGACTTCGGTCCGCCGCCTTTTTTGTGTCAGGAGACGGTGACTCGCCTGGCCGTGAGATGGGAAGCGCTTCCACCCCAGGGGATCAGGTTCTAGACACTCAGACGTGAGTTTCGCTTCGCCCATGATTGCCGCCGGTGTCGCCCTTTTCCTCGGCGCCTGGCTCGCTGTGGCTCTGTGGGCGATACTCTCGGCCCGGCGCCAATCTGCGCAGGGGCACGCTGCCGGATCGGAAACACAGCGGCTGAACGCCCTGCTCGCGGCCGCTCCGGCAATGCCGCTGATCGTCTACCGCGACGGCCATGTGGAGGGTTCCGACCGGCTTGCGGCGAAGCTGGGGTTCGACCTGCTGCCTGAACGCTGGAAAGATATCCTGCAGTCCGGTGTCTTTGCCGCCGATCAGGTGGCGGAGCTCGAAAAGATGATCGCGGAAGCTTCCGCGGCTGGAGCGAGCGGCTCCATGACGTTGCGGGCGGGCGAGACCCACTCGATTTTTCGCGTCGAATGCGCTCCGGCCGCGAACGCGCTCGCGCGCGGTGCGGCCTTGCTCTGGTTCGTCGACGTGACCGAGACTGAACAGCAAAGGGCTGAGCTGGAACAGAGACTGGAGCGGCGATCGGCGGCGCTCCAGGCACTGTCGGGACTCATCGAGCTGGCGCCGTTCCCGATCTGGCATCGCGGTCCCGATCTCACCTTGGCGATGGTCAATTCCGCCTATGTCGCGGCGGTCGAGGCCGAGGATGCGGCCACCGTCGTCCGGGACGGCATCGAGCTCGTCGAGGAAGCCGACGGATTCAGCCCGCTGCTGGCCTCGGCCGGCGTCAGGGATCGGCAGGAGCCCGCCAGCCGGACGGTTCCGATCACCATGGCGGGCGAACGGCGGATGATGCACGTGGCCGAGGTACCGCTCGCCGGCGGCGGCGTCGCAGGCTACGCGATCGACGTCGAGGATCAGGAGCAGGCGCGCGCCGAACTCGCCCGCTTTGTCCGGGCCCAGCATGACATGCTCGACCGTCTGTCGGCCGGAGTCGCCCAGTTCGGGCGGGATCGAAGCCTGAGCTTCTTCAACCAGCCCTTTGCGCGGCTGTTCTCGCTGAGCGCGGACTTCCTCGCCGATCGTCCGGAATTCGACCGCGTGATCGACGCCATGCGGGTCGAGGGCAAGCTTCCCGAGGTCCGCGATTTCCCGGAGTGGAAGGAAGAGCATCGCGCCTGGTTCACGAGCGGCCTCGCGGCCGACGAGGAGGAGTGGCTGATCCCGGGCGGCAAGCATTTGCGGGTCGTCGCCCAGCCGCTGCCCGATGGTGGCCTCCTCATCATCTTCGAGGACCGAACCGAGCAGATTCAGCTCGCCTCGGCGCGCGACACCCTTCTTCGGGTGCGCAGCGCGACCTTCGACAATCTGTTCGAGGCGATCGGCGTGTTCGCCTCCGACGGCCGGCTGAACCTGTGGAATAACCGGTTCAAGGAATTGTGGGGTTTCGAGGAGGAGCAACTGGCGGTCCATCCGCGGGTCGACGCTTTGACTCCCCATCTCGCCGCCCGATTCAAGCGGCCGAGCCATGCCGGTATCGTCCGGGAGCTTGTCCGAAGCGCGACCCAGGAGCGAAAGCAGCGCTCGGGCCGGGTGTCCCTGATCGACGGGCGCGAGTTCGAGTTCGCGGCCGTTCCACTTCCCGACGGCAACGCCTTGTTCACGATGCTCGACGTCACCGACAGCCGGAAAGTGGAAGCCGCTCTCAGGGAGCGAACCGAAGCGCTGGAGGAAGCCGATCGGCTCAAGACCGCCTTCGTCTCCAACATGAGCTATGAGCTGCGCACGCCTCTCACCTCGATCGGCGGCTTCGCCGAGATGCTCGCCGGCGGCTATGCCGGCGAGCTCGCCCCGACCGCCGCGGATTATGTTTCCGCGATCCTCGAGAGCGTCGCGCGGCTGAGCGCGCTGATCGACAATGTCCTCGACCTTACCCAGAGCGACATGGGCAGCCTGCTCCTCGCTGAGGACGAGCTCGATCTGGCCGAGCTCTGCCAGGAGACGACGGAAAACGCCCGGGAGCTCGCGACCAAGAGGGGGATCGACCTCGCCGTCGAGATCGACCCATCGGTGGGCTCGATCATCGGTGATCGTCGGCGGCTTGGACAGGCCCTTTTGAACCTGCTGCGCAACAGCCTTCTCTACACCGATTCGGGAGGCCGTGTGCTTCTTCACGCGGAGGGGGACCGAAGTCAGGCCCGGATCATCGTCTCCGACAATGGCCGGGGGATCGATCCGGCAGACCAGTCGCGAGTCTTCGACCGTTTCCACCGTACCGCCGAGGGGCGGCTGGCGGAGGAACCCGCGGTCGGGCTTGGGCTGCCGCTGGCGAAGCAGTTCGTCGAAGCCCATGGCGGCACGGTCAACCTGGAATCCAGGCTGGGCGAGGGCACCACGGTCACCATCACCTTCCCGCGAACGGCCGATCAGCGGGCGGGCTATTCCACCCAGCGCGCGGCGCAATGAGCGCGATCAGTCTGCCGGACTCGGCGGCGACGGAGGCTTTCGGCCGGAGCCTCGCCGAATGGATCGAGCCTGGCGACGTGATCGCCCTGTTCGGTCCGCTGGGCGCCGGCAAGACCACCTTGGCGCGCGGGATCCTGAACGGCCTCGGCCATTCGGGCGAGGTTGCCAGCCCCACCTTCCCGATCGTCCTGCCTTACGATCCCCCCGATACGAGGGTGCCGGTTTGGCATGTCGATCTTTACCGCATCGAAGAACCGTCGGAGCTGGACGAGCTCGGGCTCGAGGAAGCCCGGCCGGAGGTCGCCCTCCTCATCGAATGGCCGGAGCGGCTGCCCCATCTATGGCAGGAGTCGCTCCGACTGACGCTGGAGCCCGGGCCGGACGGCAGCCGCGCCTTGACAGCCATGGTGCCCCCGGCTTGGGGGAACAGATGGCCAACCCAATGATTCCGCCCGCACAAGCGCCGGCATTCCTCGCCGCGCACGGCTGGGATGGTGCCGAGATCAGACCGCTTGCGGGCGATGCAAGCTTCCGCCGCTATTTCCGGGTTCATCGCAACGGTGAGACGGCAGTGCTGATGGACGCGCCTCCGGAGCATGAGGATATCGGTCCATTCCTGAAGATCGCCGGACATCTGCTCGACCGTGGTTTCTCGCCGCCTCGGCCGCTGGCGATCGACCGCCGAAGCGGGCTTCTCCTGCTCGAGGATTTCGGCGACGACCGGGTGGGGCCGCTGCTCCAGCGCGAGCCGGGCCGGGAGCGGGAGATTTACGACACGGCAGTCGACATCCTTGCCCGTCTCGCCGCCCAGTCCGCCCCGGCCGATCTGTCGCCCTATGACGAGGAGGCGATGAGCCGTGAGGTCGGCCTCTTCACCGAATATTATTGCCCGGCGGTCGGGATCGACGCCGACAAGGAGACATTCCTGTCGGCCTGGCGCGGCGTCTGGGGCGACGTCCTCGCCATCGTCGCCGACAATCCGGTGCTCGTGCTTCGCGACTATCACGCCGACAATCTGATGGTCCTTCCGGAGCGCGAGGATCTCGGCCTTCTCGATTTCCAGGACGCTCTTGCCGGCCATGCGGCCTATGATCTTGTCTCCCTGCTCCAGGACGCCCGCCGTGACGTCGCCCCCTCGCTCGAGCAGGCGATGATCGAGCGTTATTCCAGGGCCGCCAACGTTGCCGACCCGGTGCGCTTCCGAGCCCATTACGAGATCCTCGGAGCGCAGAGGAACACGAAGATCCTCGGCATATTCACCCGGCTGTGGAAACGGGACGGCAAGCCCCATTATCTTCCGCTTCAGCCTCGGGTCTGGAACTATCTCGAGCGCAATCTTGCCCATCCGGCGCTGGCGCCCGTGCGGGCGTGGTTCGATGAATATGTACCGGTCGAGAAGAGGGCGGCCGCCTGGACGAGGGACGCTGCGGCATGAGTCGGCCGAAAAGAGTGCTGGCGCTTCGTCCCGATCCAGGGTCGAACGTCCCCGAAGTAGCGATGGTGATGGCGGCGGGCCTCGGCAAGCGCATGCGTCCGCTGACTGCGACCCGGCCGAAGCCCCTCGTCCAGGTGGCCGGACGCGCGCTCATCGATCATGCCCTCGACAAGCTGGCCGCAGCAGGCGTGAAGAAGGCCGTGGTGAACGTCCATTACCTCGCCGACTCGGTCGAGGCGCACCTCGCCAACCGCAGCGGACCGCTCGAAACGATCGTGTCGGATGAGCGTGAGCAGCTGCTGGAGACGGGCGGAGGGCTCAAGCGCGCCCTTCCGTTGATCCCTGTCGATCCGTTTCTCGCCGTCAATTCCGACAATCTGTGGGTGGACGGGCCGGTCGATTCCCTTCGCCTTCTGGCGTCCGGCTGGGACGATAAGAAGATGGACGCGCTGCTTCTTCTCGTTCCGCTCGCCAATGCCCATTGCCATCTGGGCCGGGGCGATTTCCATATGAAGCCGGATGGACGGCTCAGCCGGCGTCGCCCGCGCGGAGTCGCCCCGTTCGTCTATACGGGCATCCAGATCCTGTCGAAGCGGCTGTTCGAAGAGGACACGCCCGAAGGCCCGTTTTCGACCAACCTGCTCTGGGACCGGGCGATCGAGGCAGGACGCTGTTTCGGCACTGTCCATCAGGGGCTCTGGTTCGACATCGGCCAACCTCAGAATATCCGGAAGACCGAAGAGCTGTTGGGCAACGTCTGAGGACTCGGCCTGGCGGAACAAGCGGCCGGTGCCGGCTTCCACCCGGGCAGGACAGGCTCTAGTCTGCGGCGGTGACGCCCAGAGTCTTCTCGATCCCCCCGCATCGCGCTTTCGCCGACGCCCTCGCGGCCGGTCTGCTTGCCCTTCACGGCAAGGAGAAAACGGGCCTTGCTCGAGGGATCGTCCTGGTCCCCAATCAGCGAGCCGCCCGAGCCATTCAGGACGCCTTCGTGCGCAGGGCAGGGGGCGGCCTGCTCCTGCCGCGGCTGATTCCGATCGGGGACCCGGAACTCGACGAACGGCTGCACGGCGCGCTCGAGCCGATCGACGCCGACTCCTCGATTCCGCCCGCCATCGATCCCGTCGAGCGGCTGATGCTTCTGGCGCGACTCGTCCAGCAGCAGCGCGACGTCGACGCGCCTGAGGCACTGCGTCTTGCGGGCGATCTCGCCCGGACACTGGACCAGCTGCTCGTCGAGGAGATCGAACCGTCCCGACTCGCCAGCTTCGCGTCGGAATTGCCGGAATTGTCGATCCACTGGCAGCGATCGCTCGATCAACTCAGGCTCGTCCTGGATCAATGGCCGGCGATCCTCAGGTCCCGAGGCGCGATCGACCTCGCCGATCGCCGCAACCGGCTGCTGAATGCGCTTGCCCGCCGCTGGCGCGATCGCCCTCCCGCAAGCTTCGTGTGCGCCGCCGGAATCAATCTTACCGCGCCGGCGATCGCGAATCTGCTTGCCGCGGTGGCGAGGATGGAAAGCGGGATGGTCGTCCTCCCCGGGCTCGATCTCCACCTTCCGGATGACCAGTGGCAGGCGCTCGGAACCCAGCAAGCCGACAACGAGACCGGCCGAAGGCGCCAGCCGATCGAGACTCACCCGCAATTCCATCTGAAGCTTCTGCTCGACCGGATGAGCGTGGCGCGTGGCGAAGTGACTTTGTGGCGCTGGGGCGGGGCGCGCGATTCCGCTGCGGTTCGAAGCCGGGCGATCGCTCACGCCATGGCGCCCGCTTTGTTCACCGATCTGTGGCAGACCCTTCCGGCCCGCGAAAGGCGCCTGTCCGGCATTCGCGCGCTCGAACTGTCGGATCCCGCCGAAGAAGCGCAGGCTATCGCGCTGGCCCTCCGCGAAGCTCTCGAGGAGCCCGGAAAGACCGCGGCCTTGGTCACTCCCGACCGCGATCTTGCCCGGCGCGTCTCCGCTCATCTCGGGCGTTGGGCAATCGAAGCGGATGACAGTGCCGGCCGACCACTGTCGCAGACCGTGCCGGGAACCCTGATTCTCGCTCTGGCCGCGGCGGCGGCCGAACGGTTCGCGCCGGTGCCGCTGCTCGCGCTTCTGAAGCATCCGCTGGTGATGGCCGGGGAGGAGCGCCTCGCCTGGCTCGACGGCGTTCGCCTCCTCGATCTCAGTCTTCGCGGGCCGCGGCCGCCGGCAGGACTGGACGGGATCGCGCTCCACCTTTCGGACAGGAGCGGCCGCGACGCTCGGATCCGTGCCCAGGCGGCGACGTGGTGGTCGAAAGCGTCCTCCTTGCTTCGGCCGATCGAGAAAGCGTTCGAACAAGGCGCCGAGCTCTACGCGCTGATGGCAAGCCTTCGGGAGGCCTGCTTCAGCCTGGCGGGCGACGCGATGTGGTCGGGCCCGGCCGGGAAAGCGGCGAGCCTCTGGTTCGAGGCACAGGAGAGCGCTGCTCACCAGGGTCCGCGCCTTTCGAACGAGGCAGGCCTTCCCGATCTTCTGGAACAGCTGATGGCGGGGCAGGCGGTGCGGCCGCCTTACGGCCAGCATCCGCGGATCTTCATCTGGGGCCTGATCGAGGCGCGACTGCAGCAGGCCGACCTCATGATCCTGAGCGGGCTCAACGAGGGTAGCTGGCCAGCCCTTCCGGCGCCCGATCCCTGGCTGGCGCCGCGGCTCCGGGCGGATCTCGGCCTGCCTTCGCTCGAACGGCGGATCGGCCTTTCCGCCCATGATTTCGCCTGCGCCCTCGGCGCCCGGCAGGTGCTGGTGACCCGCGCTCGCCGCGATTCCCGGGCGGAGGCCGTGGCCTCGCGATTCTGGCTTCGGCTGGAGGCGCTGACCGGCGGCCTCAGTCGGGCGCCGCAGATCAGGAGATGGGCGCGCGAGATCGATCGTCCGGACGGCCCGCCGAGACCCGCTTCGCGGCCGGCGCCGGTGCCGCCGGTGGACGAGCGGCCGGCGAACATCTCGGTCACCGACGTCGATCGCCTCAAGGCGGACCCGTTCGCTTTCTATGCCCGCAAGTTGCTCAAATTGGGGACGCTCGATCCGGTGGACGCGGATCCGAGTCCCGCCTGGCGGGGAACGGCGGTCCATGCCGTGCTCGAATCGTGGATGAAGGAGGACGATTGCGATCCGGCGAAGCTTCGCCCGCGCGCCGAGGCGCTCCTGGCCGGAAGCTCCGCGCATCCGCTGATGCGGGCCCTGTGGCAGCCGCGCCTGATCGAGGCGATCGACTTCATCGCCGCAGAAGTGGAGCGCAATCGCCTCGCTGGCCGTCGACCGCTGAAGGCCGAAGCCTGGGGTGAAGCCGAGATCGCCGGGGTGACTCTCGGCGGCAAGGCCGATCGAATCGACCGGCTGGAAGACGGGCGGCTGGCGATCGTCGACTACAAGACCGGAAGCCCGCCGTCTGCCAGGGCCGTCGCCGACGGCTATTCGCTCCAGCTCGGCCTGCTCGGCCTGATTGCCGAACGCGGCGGCTTCGATGAGATCGAAGGGGAAGCCGCCTGCTTCGAATATTGGTCATTGGCGCGCAAGGCGGGCAAGCTCGGTTACGTGACCAGTCCGGTCGGTGGGCGCAACGGACCGGATTCTGCCGAGTTCACGAGCCTTGCCGAGCGCAACTTCACGGCGGCGGCCGGCAAGTGGCTGGCGGGATCAGAACCCTTCACCGCCAAGCTGCACCCGGAATATGCGCCCTATGCCGAATATGACCAGCTGATGCGCCTCGACGAATGGTATGGCCGCGAAGGCTAGGACTTACCCGATCAGGCTCTAGCGGGCGCCCTCGAACAGGCGCCTGAGGAACAGGGTCTCCACTTCGCGGCGAAGATCGTTGTTGTGCTTCTTCTGGAAGCCGTGGCCTTCGTCGGCGAAGAGGACGTACCAGGCTTCGATCCCGTTGGCTCTCAGCTCGCGAACGACCTGGTCGGACTCTGACTGCGGCACCCGAGGATCGTTTGCGCCCTGCATGACCAGCATCGGCTTGGTGATGCGTCCGACATTGTTCAGCGGCGAGATTCGATCGAACACCGCCCGCATCGTCGGCACGCGCTCGTCGCCATATTCGGCCCGCCGATTGTCCCGTCGATAGGCTTCGGTGTTCTGAAGGAAGCTGGTCCAGTTGCTGATCCCATAGCGTTCGACTCCGCCGACGAGCCGGTCGCTAAAATGAACCATGGAAGCGAGCGACATATAGCCGCCATAGGATTGACCATAGACCGCGACCCGGGCCGGATCGAGATCGGGTTGGGTGGCGATCCAGTCCAGCAAGGCGCCGATGTCGCGGACGCTGTCTTCCCGCCGCTCGCCATTGTCGAGGTTGAGATAGCGGGTGCCATAGCCCTCGCTGCCGCGGACATTGGGCAGGATGATCGTGGCGCCGAGCATCTCGGCGAAATATTGGGCGCCGGGATTCCATAGGGGTCGGGTCTGCGATTCCGGCCCGCCGTGGATGTCGATGATCACCGGCGTGCGCGTGTCCGCAGCGATATTCCGAGGTCGGTAGACGAAGGCGGGGACGGAGAGACCGTCGAAGCTGTCGAATCGGATGAGGCGAGGTTCCGCCAGCTGTGACCGCTGGAGAGCGCCCATTTCGGAGGAGGTCCAGCGCTCGATGGCGCCGTCAGCGAGATTGAAGGCGAAGACGTCTCCGGCATAAGTGGGCGTGGACAGGCCGATCGCCAGCCTCGTCCCGTCAGGGGAGAATTCCAGTCCGGTCAGGACGCCGCGATCGAGCGACTCGGGCTGGGGCAGGGCGCGACGGGTGACGAAGTCCTGGACGACGACCCGGGAATAGCCTTCTTCGTTGAACGCGAAGGCGAGGAGCCGCCCGTCATCGGACAGGTCATAATCCTCGATCCCCCAGCGCGATTCCGGGCTGATCGATCGGCTCCGGCCGGTGTCGAGGTCGAACTCCATCAACCGGCTGACGTCGCTGCCGGCGTCGGTGATCGCGATGACCGACCGGCCGTTGCGGGCGAATCTCGGTTCGTCATAGCGGGCTGGAGTCGCCGCCGACCAGCCGAGCTCGCGCGTTTCGCCGGTTTCCAGGTCGAGGACGAGCAGCCGGTTCTCCCGGTTGGACAGGTTGCGGCTCACAAGCACGTGCCGACCGTCGGCCGAAATGTCCGTCGGCCCGACCGAGCCGGTCCCCTGCCAGGCCACTCGGCGGCTTTGCGGATCGCTCGGGTTGGCGGTCATGATCGCATAATCGGCCGATCCACGCATCGCCCGCGACCAGACGACGAGGCGGCCGTCCTTGCTCACCACTGCCGACTGGTTGCGCGTGCCTGGCTCGGTCAGCTGGATCGCCTCTGCACCGGCAACGTCTCCGACATAGAGCTGGAACCACTCGTCGCCGCCCGTATCCCGGCGGTAGAGGAAGCGCTCGCCGCCCGGGATTGCCTGCGCCTCTGCGACCGGCTCCTCGTGGAACGTGAGCTGGGTTCGGGCATGTCGCGGCCCTGCCACGTGGTGGACCTGCGAGGTGGTCCCGAATCGGGTGGTGATGAGCATCGTCCCATCGGCGAGCCAGTCCTGGAACCGCGCTTCACGGTAATTCTGGTAGCGTTGGACGGCGGCGCCGACGTCTTCGGGTATCTCTGGGACGTTCTCCAGTCGGGCCGTCCCGATCTGCCTCGTCGGGACCTGCGCCTGGGTCTGGACCTGAGTCGAAACATCGGTTTGCGCCATTGCCGCGGCGGAGAGCGCAAGCGCGAAAGCAGTCAGGGTCATCGAACGGATCACGAAGCGCCTCATCGACAAAAAGGGTGGCAAGGTTTCGGTGGGCTTGGCGCTCCCGTCAAGCCGGCGGGTCAGGCGAGTGCCCGCCAGACACCATAAGCGCTGGTCAGGACGAGCACGATTCCGACCATGACCAGAAGCCGGTCGGCCGAGACCCTCTTGGCGATATAACCCCCCAGTGGCGCAGCCGCGATCCCGCCGATGAGCAGCCCGACCGTTGCGCGGGTGAATTCCTCGAGTCCCAGGGCCGCGATGAAGGTGGCGGAAATGGTGACCGTGATGAAGAATTCCGCGGTGCTCACCGTCCCGATCACCTTCCTCGGATTGGCGCCCTGGATGAGCAGGTTGCTGGTGACGATGGCACCCCAGCCGCCGCCGCCCGCGGCATCCAGGAAACCGCCTGCAAGCCCGAGCGGCGCTATTACCCGCGGCCGTCTTTCGACATGGCGATGGGTGAATCCCCGCCAGAGCAGATAGAGGCCGATCGCCGCCAGATAGGTGAGCACCAGCGGTCGAGCGATCGACTCGGCGAGCAGCTCGGCAAGAATATAGGCGCCGAGGATGCCGCCAATGACTCCGGGAATGACGATCCGGACGAACAGCCACCAGTCGACATTCCTGTGCAGCGTGTGACTGATCCCCGAAACGGCGGTCGTGAAGCTCTCGGCTGTGTGGGTGGTTGCGGAGGCCGAGGCCGGTGGAACGCCGAGGCTGAGGAGGAGCGTCGTCGAAATGACTCCGAACGCCATGCCGAGAGCGCCGTCGATCAACTGGGCGGCGAAGCCGATCAGGATGAAGGGAAGCAGCTCGACGAAACTGAATGCGCTGAGATCGAACAAGAACCCGCTCCCTGGCCCGTCACGTCACGCTTTTGAGCCGATAGCCACATAGCGGTGCGTCGATCCGGTGCAAATGGCGGTCAGGCGGTGGAATAAGGCCCACCGAGCCGGCCGCCCATTAGGAAAACGTAAACTCCGACATCGGACAATGTCGGTAGCGCCCCGTTGCGCGATCTGTTCGAGGTGTTGCGAGTCGTGGAAACGATCTTCTCGCTTTTCAACGAAGTCCCCGGGAGCGACGATCCGCCGGGTCTCGCCCGTGACGCCGCCTATCTCCAGGCGGGCTCGCTGGTCCTCGGGAGCGTGCGCGAGGTATGCTCGATCCGCAAGATCAGCGGGGCCGGCGCAATTCTCCATGTCGATCTTCCGGTGAGGCCAGGCGAGCGGATGGAGCTCGAGCTGATGAGCGGCGATCATATCGACGGAATCGTCGAATGGCGGCGCGGCTCGGATGTCGGGCTTCGCTTCGATGATCCGATCGACATCTTCTCGCTTCTGGCCCGAAATCTCGTGAGCCAGCCGGGCGAGCGCCGGCGAATGCCGCGTGTCGAACTGCTTTGCCCTGCCTTGCTCGAATCCTCGTCTCGGACCGAGCTCGTCACGACCAGGGACGTGGCTCAGGGCGGCGTCAAGATCGATACCCCGGTTCCGCTCACCCCCGACGAGCGGGTCATGATCACTCTCGAGGGTTTCCGACCACTGGAAGGCGAGGTCCGTTGGGTCGAAGGCTGCGTCGCCGGCATTGCCTTCAATCCGGAACTTGGCTGGCAGGAGCTGATGCCCTGGCTGAAGGAGCGCCGGCAGGCGGCCCTGCGCCAGCCCCAAGGCATCGCTCCGCCGGCGCCGACGTTCGACCGACCGGCCCTGACCTTGCCCGCTCAGTCTTCCAATCCGGTCGAACCCGGCGCCGACACAGTCCAGCTCAACCTGGCGGCGCGGGTCAGGGAAGGGACCCGCCGCTGGAAGATCGAGGTCTCCCGGATCACGACCCGCAACGTCGAGTTCGAATCCTTCGTGCCGCTTCGGATCGGAACCTCGCTGTGGATCGTCCTTCCCGGCCTCGAAGGCTGGCCGGCGCGGATCGTCGACATCGACGGTTATCGATTCACCTGCGAGTTCACTCAGCCGCTTCACCCGGCGGTGCTCGAGCGGATCCTGACTCTCTCCGCAAGCTAGTCGATCCGCCCGGCTGCTCGCTCGGGCGATGGACAAACTCTTGTCTTCGATGCAGAAACCGCCGGTATTTGCTTGCAGAGAGAGGCAGCGATGCTGGTCCAGGTCAATGATCCCATTCGTGCCGCCAATGCCGATCGGCCAGCCACGGCGATGGAAGAGCTGCCGCCGTTCAGGGCACCCCATGCTTTCGTCGACAATTTCCTGGCCGACGAGCTGGCACGGGAAATGCGCAGCGCGATCGATCGCCATTTCGCCGAGCCCTACAAGCAGAACGCCGAGCACCAGGTCTGGAATTATTGGTACGTGCCGGAGATGTACACGTTCCTCCGGACGTCCGCCGACAAGGTCATGGGGAGCGCTCTTCTGCAGCGTTTCCATGCCGCCCTCACCGCCTGGGCGTGGCAGCGGCTCGGCCTGGGGCATGTCACCTACCCTTATCTGAGCCTCTACGTCGACGGATGCTCGCAATCGATTCACAACGACGCGACCAACGGCCGCTTCGGCTATGTCTATTCCCTCACTTGGGACGAGCGCGAAACTCGTGGCGGCGAGACGATCGTCTACCATGAAGGCGATCTCTACCGATCGAACCTGACCCGGATGACGGGCGGGAAGGGCGGCCTGTATGAGATGATCGATTCCCGCTTCAACCGGCTCGCCATCTTCGACGATCGAATGCCGCACGGGGTCAATCGGATCGAAGGATCAATGAATCCCGTTCACGGACGACTCGTCCTTCACGGCCATATCAGCGAATCGGCGCCCGGTGTCCGCGGTCCGCTCGAGCCGGACGTCGTGGGTCCGATCGTCGAGGAAGCGGCCAACGTCGCCCTCAATCGATTCGAGATGGCGTGCGATCCGCACGGGCCGGTGACGGTGAAGCTGCTGATCGGTGCCGATGGCAGCGTCGAGCGAGCACGGCTGCTGCTCGATCGATTGGCCTTTCCCGACGGCAGGAGCACCGATGGAATGGCCGACTCGATCGTCGAGGAGGCGAAGAAGTTGCGCTTTCCGGCCGCTTCTGCGCCGACCGAGGCGATCGTGCCGATCATGGTCGGCGGGCCGCTGCCCTGGATGAACCGCTAGAGGCTGGCTTTGTAGGGAAAGCGCTGCGCGCTTCTGCTTCAGGCTGGATCAGCCTGAAGCAACCAAAGGCTAGCGCTCGCTCGAATCGGCTGAGCCGGACTTTTCGGGCTGGCCGACCGCCTGTTGGCGACCGATCTTTCGCGATCGATTGGCGTAGAGAAGCGCCGCGACCAAGGCTGCCGAGCCGATCCCGATCGCGGCGCCGGTGACGATCTTGCGGGTGCGGGTCCCTTCCGGCCCTTTGTCGTCCAGCGCCTTTTCGGGAGACAAATCTGATTTGCCGACAGGATCGCCGACGGGCGCTTCTTCCGGATAGGACGGTGACTTGGCCATTCACTCCTCGCTCGATGTGACGCGAAAGTCCCTAGAGCCTGATCAATGGACGTGGAAGGGCTTCAAACGATCCGGAAGGTCATCAGGTCGTCGGTAGCGACGCCTCTTTCATGCCCGTCGCTTGCCGAAGGGCCTTCTCGATCGCCCGACTGACGGACCCGGAGTCGAACGGCTTGCGAAGGATCTCGAAATCGTCGCCCGATCCCTGGAGTATTTCGTCGCTATAGCCGCTTGCCAGGACGACCGGGACGGCAGGGTGACGTCTCCTGACCGCGTGCGCGAGCTCGATCCCGCTCATTCCAGGCATCACCACGTCCGTGAGGAGGAGGTCGATCGGCTGGTCGTCGATCAAGGCGAGCGCGCGATCGCCGGAATCGGCGCTGACGACATGGTGCTGGAGCTCGCCGAGAAGATGCTCGGCAAAAGCGAGGACGTGGGCATTGTCTTCGACGAGTAAAACGGTGAGTCCGGTTCGGCTCGGGATCACCATTTCCTCCTCGGGGGTCGTTGCCGGCGGCTTGGTCGATCGCGGCAACAGGATCCAAATCGTCGTTCCCTCGCCCGGGGCCGACTCAATCTCCGCTTTGCCGCCGGACTGGGCGGCAAAGCCATGGATCTGCGACAGGCCAAGCCCCGTGCCCTTGCCGACGGGCTTGGTCGTGAAGAAGGGCTCGAAGGCGCGGCTCACCACGTCTTCGGGCATGCCTTGTCCGGTATCGGTCAGGGCGATCGAGATGCAGTCTCCGTCATCCGAGGGCATATTCCTGGCCGAAATGGTGAGGCGTCCGCCTTCCGGCATGGCGTCGCGTGCATTGAAGGCGGCGTTGAGCAAGGCGGTTTCCAGCTGTGTCGCATCGACCTCGATCGGCCACAGATCCGGAGCCAGGTCCAGCTCGACGGTGACCTGCCCGTCGAGCGTCCGCGACAGAACCTCACCCAAAGCGTCGAGTCGGACATTGATGTCGATCACCTCCGGCCGGAGCGCCTGGCGTCGACTGAAGGCGAGAAGCTGGCTGGTGAGATCGGCCGCCCGATCGGCCGTCTCGATGATCGCCTGGAGATAGCGTTCGCGCTTCTCTTCATCGAGGTTCACGCGCCGCAGAAGGTCGGCAGAACCGCGGATGACCGTCATCAGATTATTGAAATCATGGGCGATTCCACCGGTGAGCTCGCCCAGCGCCTGAAGCTTTTGCGACTGTGCCAGAGCGGCCCGCGCCTCTTCCAGCTCGAGGTTCGCCTGCCGTCGTTCGGTGATATCGCGAGTGACTTTCGCAAAACCGACAAGCTCGCCATGGCGATCGTAGATCGGGTCGAGAACGACGCTCGCCCAGAAACGCGTTCCGTCCTTTCGGACTCGCCAGGCCTCATTTTCATATTTGCCTTCGCGAACGGCGGTTTCGAGCGCGCGTTCCGGCTCGCCGCGAGCCTGGTCTTCCGGCGTATAGAAGCGGGAGAAATGCTGGCCGACGATCTCGGCTTCCGAATAGCCCTTGATATTGGCGGCCCCGGTATTCCAGTTCGTCACTCGACCCTGGGTGTCGAGCATGTAGATGGCGTAGTCGCGGACACCCTGGACGAGCATGCGGAAGCGCTGCTCGCTCTCGAACAGCTGCCGTTCGGCCTCCTTCTTGTCGCTGATGTCACGGGTGATCTTCGCGAATCCGATCAGCTCGCCCTGCTCGTCGCGGATGGGGTCCAGCACCGCATTGGCCCAGAAGCGCTTCCCGTCCTTCCTTACCCTCCAGCCCTCGGCCTCGAACCGTCCCTCGCGGGCGGCGATCTCCAGGGCTTTCCAGGGCAGCCGCGCCGCCCGATCCTCGTCGGTGAAGAATCGTGAATAATGCTCGCCGATGATCTCTTCGGCTTCATAGCCCTTGAAGCGGCGCGCGCCGGCATTCCACGTCGCGACGTAGCCCTGCGGGTCGAGCATGTAGATCGCGTAATCGGTGACGGCGTTGACCAGCACCTCGAAACGTCGATCTCTCGTCTCGGGGAAGATGTCCGGACCGTCCGCCATTCAGTAGCTGCACACCATAATGGCTCCTTGACTCAGCCGCTTAGGCATCGAACCGAGCATTCGCAACCTGTTTGGACTCACCTGTGCCGGCAGGGGATGGGCTGACGGGCCAAAGAGGATAATATCCTCGGATGGAATCGGGGTTCTCCTTGTTCGATACCGGCATCGGTCGCTGCGGCATCGCCTGGTCCAGCGCAGGCCTGAGCGGCATGCAGCTTCCGGAGCCGGACGAGGCCCGGGCCCTGAGTCGGCTGAAGCGGCGCTTCCCCGATCTGGAGCAGGCGGACCCACCGATCTGGGTTCAGCAAGCGATCGATTCCGTGGCCGCCTTTCTCGCCGGTTCCATCACTATCGACCTTGGCTCGATCCCGATCGACCTGAAGTCGGTCGGGAATTGGGAACAGAGCGTCTATCGGGCGACGCGCGACATTCCGGTCGGCAGCACCATCACCTACGGAACGCTCGCGGAGCGCCTCGGCGATCCCGGCAAGGCTCGGGCCGTCGGTCAGGCTCTCGGCCGCAATCCCTGGCCGATCGTCATCCCCTGTCATCGAATTACCGCCGCGGGAGGGCGAACGGGCGGTTTCTCGGCATCCGGAGGAGCCGCCACCAAGCTGAAACTGCTGGAGATCGAGGGCGCCCTTGCAGCCGAAGCCATGCCGCTCTTCGCGCCTCGTGATGGATAAGTCGCGTTCAGGGCAGGTCCGCCGCTTGAAGTTCGGCCCATCCGTATTATGTGACTAATACACAACGACGGCAGGAGACTGGAAATGGACTTCTTCAGGAACATGCAGCCGCGCGACTGGATGATCGCCGCCGCCGCTTTCGTCGCCGGGGCGATCATTTTCTAGTTTGTTTTCATCGATCGGCTACCGCCGGGGCCGATCGAGCTTGGCGCCGGACCCCGCCTTGGCCATGATGAGGCCGATGCCGGGGGAATCGCCTTGACCAATCGACTGAAGCCGCTGGCGCGGCTCGAGGGCGATCAGCTGCGCGCATCCTCGCCGCTTCATCATGCCGCCTTGTCGGCATCGGCGGGCACCGGCAAGACTCACGTGCTCAGCGCTCGAGTGCTTCGCCTTCTGCTGGCAGGGGTCGATCCCTCGTCCATCCTGTGCCTTACCTTCACCAAGGCGGGGGCGGCCGAGATGGCGGGTCGAATCCACGCCAGGCTGGCGCATTGGGTAAGAGCGAAGGACAGCGATCTCGGCGCCGAGCTGGCCGCGCTTGGCGAGGATGAGGGGCCGGACACGCGCGAACAGGCGCGGCGGCTCTTCGCCCGCGTTCTCGACGCCCCTGGCGGCGGCCTTCGGATCCAGACCATCCACGCTTTCGCCCAAAGCCTTCTTGCGGCCTTCCCCGCCGAGGCCGGGCTGACCCCGGGGTTTCGGCCGCTCGACGGCCGCGAGGAGAAATTGCTCGCGCGGTCGACACTTGCCGAACTGCTCGTCCGGGCGGAACGCGACGGACACGACGCCCTTGTCCGCGACATCCAGGCCTTGAGCCTCCGTCTCGGTGAGGGAGGTGCGGAGAATGTGCTGATGGCGTGCGCCCGCGCCCCGGAGGCGATGGCGGCGCTTGGGCCCGCGCAGGGAATCGAGGCGCGGTTGAGGCTCGCCTTCGATCTGCCGCTCGGAGACATTGACGAAGCGATCGCGAAGCAATGCTGTGACGATCTGTTCGATATTGCCGGCCTTGGCGAGATCGGGCTCCTGAACAAGCGGTGGGGCACGAAGAACGGGCTCGAGCGCGCCACCCTCTGCGAGCAATGGCTGGCCGCCGCTCCGGATGAACGCGCGAGGCTGCTCGAACGGCTTCACACGGTCTGGGCCAAAGGCGATGGCGAGGCTCGCAGTTTCGCCAGGGGACAGGCGCCTCAGGATTCCAGCTACCCAATATTGGCTCAGGCCGCGTTCGAATGCTGCCATCGTCTCCTGTCGATGCGCAACCGAGCGATCCTGGTGTCCGCTTATTCCGCCGGCCTCCGCGCGGGCCAGGCCTTCGCCGCCGCTTATGGCGAGGCGAAGAGGGCCACCGGCGCCGTCGACTTCGACGATCTGATCCGCTGGGCGGAGCGCCTGCTCGTCACCCCGGGGATGGGCGACTGGGTCCGCTACAAGCTCGACCAGCGCACCGATCACATCCTCGTCGACGAGGCGCAGGACACCAACAGCCGGCAATGGAACATCGTCAGGGCGTTGGCGCTGGAATATTTCGCGGGCGAAGGCGCATCGGAGCGCCACCGTACGGTCTTCACCGTCGGCGACTACAAGCAGGCCATCTTCGGCTTCCAGGGGACCGACCCCGAAAGCTTCGACGTCGCCAGGGCCTGGTTCGCTCGCGAAGCGCAGGGGATGGGAGAGGAATTCCTGGACCTCTCGGTCGACCGAAGCTTTCGCTCCTCGCCCCAGATCCTGGCGCTGGTCGACCGCCTGATCGAGGATCTGGGCCACCAGTCGCTCGGCCTTCCGCGCCCGCCGAACAGGCACGAGAGCCACTTCACCGACCGGATCGGCTCGGTCACCTTGTGGGCCCCTCATTCGGACGGCGACGACGAGGAGGAAAATGGCGAGGAAGGTTGGGTCAGCGAGGCCACGCGCACCTATGCCGGCAAGCTCGCTCGGCAGATCGGCGCCTGGCTCAGGAACCCGTTCTGGCTCGAATCGCGAAAGCGCGCGCTCCGTCCCGAGGACATTCTCGTCCTGGTTCGCCGGCGCGGCGACCTGGCATCGTTGCTCGTGGCCCGGCTTCATTCGGAAGGCGTGCCGGTGGCGGGCGTCGACCGATTGCTTCTCTCCGCACCGCTCGCGGTCCAGGACCTGCTTGCCGCCGCCCGTTTCGCGGTCCAGCCGCTCGACGACCTCAACCTGTCGGGACTTCTCGTCTCGCCCCTGTTCGGATGGAGCCAGGAGCAGCTGTACGAGGTCGCGAAGAAGCGCCAGGGCCCGCTGTGGCCGCAGCTTCGCCTTCGCGAGGGCGTCGACCCGGCGACTCTCGAAAGCCTTCATGCCATTCTCGCAATAGCCGATTTCACGACCCCGCACGGTTTCTTCGAAACTCTTCTGTCAGGCCGTTTCGAGGGCCGCCGGAAGCTGCTCGAGCGACTCGGCCCCGAAGCGCGCGATCCGATCGAGGAGCTGCTTTCCTCGGCGCTTCAATTCGAAACCGCCGGGACGAGCTCGCTCCAGGGATTTCTCGACTGGTTCGCTCGCGGCGACGTCGAAATCGTCCGCGATCCGTCGGCGCCGCTCGACGCGGTCCGGGTGATGACGGTGCACGGCTCGAAAGGCCTCCAGGCGCCACTGCTCATCGTCGCCGACGCCTGTTCCGATCCGGACCGGCTCGGACCCAATTCGAGGATGACGAGCCTTCAATTCGATGACGGTCCGCCTATCCCGCTCTTCAGGCCGAAGAAGTCCGAGCTTTGCGAGCCGCTCAGGTCGCGCGTCGAGAGACAGGACCGGCTCGACCGGGAGGAGCATTGGCGGCTGCTTTACGTTGCGCTCACCCGAGCCGAGGAGCGGCTCTATCTCGGTGGCTCGCTCGGGTCCCGGGACCGCGGGATCGCGCCCGAAGCAAGCTGGCACCGGGCCGTGGAAGCTTCGCTGGCCGCTCTGGGCGCAACATGGTCGGAAGAGCCGATGTGGGGCCGCGAGCTTCGCTTCGGACCGCGAGAGGTCCCGGCGAGCGCGAAGGACCGGGCGCCGGATCGGCCCGCCAGCGCGCCGGCATGGCTTCACCGGCCGGCCCCCGTCGAGGCGCGCCCGCCGCGCCCGTTGGCCCCGTCGGCGATCGGCGAGGACGACATCGCCTATCCGCCACCGGGTCCGGAGCTCCGCCTGGCGTCGCTCCGCGGCAAGCTTCTCCACCACCTGTTCGAGCGGCTCCCTTCGGTGGCGGCGGAGCAGAGGCGGGAAAGCGCGATGCTCTGGCTCGAACGGTCCGCAGCCGGGGAGGAGCGCGATTTTCGATCGGACGTCGCCGACGACGCGCTGCGGATCACCGATGATCCCCGATTCGCGACTCTTTTCGCGCCGGAAACACTGGCCGAAGCGCCGATCGCCGCGGTCGTTGGGGAGGGCGTGGTGGTCGCCGGCACCGTCGACCGGTTGGTGATCGATGACGATCTTATTCTCGTTGCCGACTTCAAGACCGGCCGAAAGGTGCCGGCCTCCGCTTCCGAAGTGCCGCTCGCCCATCTGCGCCAGATGGCGGCCTATCGCGCCGCGCTTCGAACCATCTTCCCCGACCGGCCGGTCGAAGCCGCCCTTCTCTATACGAGCGGTCCGGCACTTCATCTGCTGCCGTCCGATCTGCTCGACAGCCATGATCCGGGAGCGAGCCCGGCGCTTATTGAGTAGGCGCGCCTGGCTCACTACATGGCGGCGACACCTTCAGGAGATTGTCATGGCCACCAAAACCGTCACCGATTCCTCGTTCCAGCAGGACGTTCTCAGCGCCGACAAGCCGGTGCTGGTCGATTTCTGGGCGGAGTGGTGCGGCCCGTGCCGGATGATCGCCCCCGCGCTCGAGGAACTCAGCAGCGAATTGGGCGACCGGGTCACCATCGCCAAGCTCAATATCGACGAGAATCCGGACGCGCCGGCGAAATATGGCGTGCGCGGCATTCCGACGATGATCCTGTTCAAGGACGGCCAGCCGGCCGCGACCAAGATCGGCGCCGAGCCGAAGAGCCGAATCCAGGGCTGGCTCGAGGGCGCTCTCTAGCTTCGCACCACTGGGCGGCGGGTCAGCGACGGATTTCCTGAAGCGATCCCGCTCGCCTCACTCGGCCCGATCCGGCGGATCGGTCCCATCGAGCCCTCGCGTATCGGGCCTGAACCGGTCGTACCTCGGGAGCGAGTCGGCGACGTCAAACCAGCCGATCCTGCTCTCATGGAAGATGTGGAAGCCGGGCACCACGCGTTCCGGGTCATCGAGCGTCGTCACGGCGAGATCGATGGTGTCGGGCTGGTGATCGACCTGCATGGTCAGCGGAGTTCCGCAGCCTTTGCAATATTGCCGGCAGCCGAAACTCGAAGAACGGAACTGCCCGACCTCCGAGTCGCCCCTGATGAAGCGGAAATGGTCGATCGGAACGGTCGCGAACACCATCGCCGGCGCGCCGGAGACTCGTTGGCAGATCCGGCAATGGCACCAGCCGCAATCCACGGGCTCGCTCGAAAGCGCGTAGCGGACGGCGCCGCAGGCGCAGCCGCCTTCTATGGTTTCGCTCATGGAGCCGTGCGCTAGCCGGGAAAGTCCTGCGCCTCAATCTGCCCTGGCGACCTACACCCATGGACGTCGGCCATCGGCGTCACTATGTCGCACGTCGATGGAATGGCTGTTGATCCTGTCCGCCTTGCTGAACGCCGCCACCGGCGCGTTCACCGGCACGCGTGGGCCGGAGACTCCGGCGCGGCACGAAGCGGCGGTCGAGGCGGTCGCCGTCGCGGAATCGGTGGTCGCCGCCGTCGCTCCCGCCATCGCACGGCCGGCTGCGGCCTCGGGTCCCGACAGGTCGGGCGATTCCCATCCCGCTGTCGCCGATCCGCCGATGCTTCGCGCACCTCTGGAGACCGACCGCCTGATCGAGTGAGGGCGCCAGCCCGTTTCGGGCTTCGCTCGACTCTTGTCTCAGTCCCGGCTCCTCGCCGGCAATGTCTCTTCATGATCAGGAAATCACCATGTTCGGCGGATTTGCAAAATCCATTTTCGGGTCGTCCAACGACCGCTACGTTCGCTCGCTTCGCAAGATCGTCGACCAGGTAAACGCTCTCGAGCCGACCATTTCGGCGATGAGCGACGACGAGCTCCGCAACCAGACCGCGATCTTCAAGGGTCGGCTCGAAAACGGCGCCGGCCTGGACGATCTGCTGCCTGAGGCGTTCGCGACCGTTCGCGAGGCGGCGATGCGGGTCCTCGGCCAGCGCCATTACGACGTTCAGCTGATCGGCGGAATCGTCCTCCACCGCGGCGAGATCGCCGAGATGCGGACCGGCGAGGGCAAGACGCTCGTCGCGACGCTGGCCGTCTATCTGAACGCGCTGGAAGGGAAGGGCGTCCACGTCGTCACCGTCAACGACTATCTCGCGCGGCGCGACGCCGAGTGGATGGGGCGTGTCTATACCTTCCTCGGCCTCACCGTCGGAGTGATCGTTCCGAACATCCCCGATTTCCAGCGCCGGCTCGCCTACCATAGCGACATCACCTACGGGACGAACAACGAGTTCGGCTTCGACTATCTGCGCGACAACATGAAATATGAGCGCCAGCAGATGGTGCAGCGGCCGTTCAACTTCGGAATCGTCGACGAAGTGGACTCGATCCTGATCGACGAGGCCCGGACCCCGCTCATCATCTCCGGTCCGACCGACGACAAGTCCGAGCTGTATATCGCTCTCGACCAGATCGTGAAGGATACGTCGCCGGAAGATTATGAATATGACGAGAAGGACAAGAGGGTCCTCCTCACCGAGGAAGGCACCGAACGAATGGAGCGCCTGCTCGAGGAGCAGGGGCTTCTCGTCGGGAACAATCTCTATTCCTTCGAGAACACCCAGATCGTCCACCACCTGACCCAGGCGTTGAAGGCGAACGTCGCATTCAAGCGGGACATCGATTACATCGTCAAGGACGACAAGGTCGTCATCATCGATCCGTTCACCGGACGGATGATGGACGGCCGGCGCTGGTCCGAGGGGCTTCACCAGGCGGTCGAAGCGAAGGAAGGCGTGCCGATCGAGCCGGAGAACCAGACGCTCGCCTCGATCACCTTCCAGAACTATTTCCGGATGTACCCGAAGCTCGGCGGCATGACCGGCACGGCGGCCACCGAAGCGGGAGAGTTTTACGACATTTACCGGATGAACGTCGTCACCATCCCGACCCACCTGCCGGTTCGCCGGATCGACGAGGACGACGAGTTCTACAAGAACCAGGAAGACAAGTTCGCCGCGATCGTGAAGGCGATCAAGGAGAAGGCGGACATCGGCCAGCCGGTGCTGGTCGGCACCGTCTCGATCGAGAAATCGGAAATCCTGTCGGACTATCTCAACAAGGAGAAGGTGAAGCACGAAGTGCTGAACGCCCGCTATCACGAGCACGAGGCGCATATCGTCGCTCAGGCGGGCCGTTCGGGCGCGGTCACCATCGCCACCAACATGGCGGGCCGGGGCACCGACATTCAGCTCGGTGGCAATGCCGATTTCCGGATCGCCGACGAGCTGGCCTCGATGGAGCCTGGCCCCGAGCGCGACAAGGCGGAGGAAAAGATCCGCCGCGAGGTCGCCGAGGAGAAGGAAAGGGTGATTGCCGCCGGCGGTCTCTTCGTCCTCGCCACCGAGCGCCATGAAAGCCGCCGGATCGACAACCAGCTTCGCGGCCGGTCGGGCCGCCAGGGCGATCCCGGATTGTCGCGCTTCTATCTCAGCCTCGACGACGATTTGCTCAGGATCTTCGGTCCCCAGACGATGTTCTCGCGGCTGATGAACAAGAATCTCGCCGACGGCGAGGCGATCATCTCGCCCTGGATCTCCAAGGCGATCGAGACCGCCCAGAAGAAGGTCGAGGCGCGCAACTACGACATCCGCAAGCAGGTCGTCGAATATGACGACGTCATGAACGATCAGCGCAAGGTGATCTACGAGCAGAGGTCGGACATCATGGATGCCGCGACCGTCGGCGACGTCGTTGCCGACATGCGCACCGAGACGGTGAACAGCCTCGTCGGCGAAGCGATTCCGCCCAATTCCTATCCCGAGCAATGGGACATCCCGCTGCTCACGGAGCGGGTGCGCGCCGTCTTCGACCTCGATCCTCCGTTCGAGGAATGGGTGAAGGAAGAGGAAGTCGATCCGGAGATGTTCGTCGAGCGCCTGCAGGCTCTGGCCGACGCTCAGATCGAGGAGAAGGTGAAGGATATCTCCGAGGAAACCTGGATCCAGGTGGAAAAGAGCATCCTTCTCCAGTCGCTCGATCATCACTGGAAGGAGCATCTCTCGATGCTCGACGCGCTTCGCCAGGTCGTCCACCTCCGCGCTTATGCGCAGCGCAAGCCGATCGACGAATATAAGCATGAGGCCTTCGCCATGTTCGAGCGGATGCTCGGGACGATCCGCGAGGATGTGACGAGCACTCTCGCCCGCGCCCGGCTCGCGATGAACGACGAGCCGGAGCTGCCGCCGCTGCCCGACTTCCTCACCCAGCATATCGATCCGTTCACCGGGGAGGACGACACCGTCGACATCGACGCGGGCACCGGCGCGATCCTTTCCAAGCTCCCGCCGCTTCAGATCCCCCAGCCGGAAATGCCTGCGGTGGTCGGGGCAGGCGAAGTCGGCGAGGTTCCTCCGCCGGCGAGTCGCAACTCGCCCTGCCCGTGCGGGTCGGGGCGCAAGTACAAGCATTGCCACGGAGCCGTGGCCTGAAGAAAACCCCCTCCCGTTCGCGGGAGGGGGTTTTCTTC
>CAMPIH010000012.1 GCA_946886275.1 uncultured Sphingosinicella sp. | reverse complement strand
TCGCTCGCTCTCCGATGCCCGAACATTGATCGAACGCGCCCAGGCCGGCGCCCGCGTCGCTATCCTCGGCTCGAGCTTCATCGGCCTGGAGGCCGCTTCGGCGTTGCGGGCGCGCGGAGTGGAGGTGGACGTGGTTTCCCCGGAAAGCGTGCCGTTCGAAAGGGCTTTCGGCCGCGAGATCGGATTGTTCCTCCAGCGCCTCCACGAGAGCAAAGGCGTGCGTTTCCACCTCGAGCGGACCGCCTCTTCGTTCGACGGACGGCAGCTGGCGCTCGACGACTTGTCGGTGCTGGATGTCGATTTCATCCTTGCTGGCGTCGGCGTTCGTCCGCGCACGGCACTCGCCACCGGACGCGTTGCGGTCGACGATGGAATCCTCGTCGATTCCTCGCTCGCGACTTCGGTGCCCGGAATCTACGCGGCCGGCGATGTCGCCGCCTATCCCGATCCGCTGTCGGGACGTCCGCTCAGGATCGAACATTGGGTGACCGCTCAGCGCCAGGGGCAGGTGGCTGCGCGCAACATGATCGGCATCGCGACCGCCTTCGCCGCAATCCCCTTCTTCTGGACGGAGCAATATGGCGTGGCGCTCCGCTATGTCGGCCATGCTCGCGATTGGGACCAGATCCGGATCGACGGCGACCTCGACTCGCTCGACTTCATCGCCCGCTACGTCCGCGGCGGCCACGTCGTGGCCAGCCTCGCCTGCGGCCGCGATCGCGAATCCCTCGAGGACGAGCGATCGCTCGAGCGGCGAATCGAGACAGCGGGTGACAGGCGCAGGGCGGATCAGGCCAAAGCGGCGAAGGCCTCCACCGCGGAAACCTTTGCGCCGCAATGTCATCCAATGGCGGATTGAACGGGGAGAGGACATTGGACTTTTGCGAAACGGGCGGGCTCGCCGCCGAAGTCGACCGAGCCGAACGCTCGATCCAGCCGGCGAGGCCTGGCCGAGCCGAGATCGAGGCGGCGGTCCGAACCCTCATCGCCGCCGCGGGGGATGATCCCGACCGCGAGGGCCTGAGCGAGACGCCGGCCCGGGTCGCGCGCGCCTATCGCGAATGGTTTTCGGGCTATCGCGTCAATCCCAGGGAGCTGCTTGGCAGGACCTTTTCCGAGACGAACGGCTATGAGGAGACGATCCTGCTCCGCTCGATCCCTTTGGTGTCGACCTGCGAGCACCATCTCGCGCCGATCACCGGCCATGTCCACGTCGCCTATCGACCCGGCGCCCGCGTGGTCGGAATCTCGAAGCTCTCGCGGCTCGTCGACGCCTTTGCCCGGCGGCTCCAGCTTCAGGAGCGCCTGACGAGCGAGATCGCCCACTGTCTCGACGAGGTGCTTCGCCCGAAGGGTGTCGCGGTGATCGTCGAGGCGAGCCATGGCTGCATGACCACCCGGGGTGTCAACCAGCCCCATGTCGCGATGGTGACGAAATGCTGGCTCGGCGACTTCAGGGCCGATCCGGCGCTTCGGCGGGAACTGATGGAATCGATCGGGAGCTGCAAGGGCTAGAGCCTCGGCGGTCCGACTGCGCTATGACAAGACGAGGAGAGACAAGGTGAACGTCCTCAAGAAGATCGATTATGGGTCCCTCGACGACGAAGCGCTGGCGTCACTCATCGCCGATCGCGATCCCGGCGCCGTCCGGCTCGTCACCCAGCGCAACAACCAGCGCCTCTTCCGCGCCGCCTGGAGCATTCTCGGCAACCGGGCGGAAGCTGAAGACGCTGTCCAGAGCGCCTATCTTCGTGCCTTCGCCGCAATCGCTTCGTTCGAGGGCCGATCGACACTTTCCACCTGGCTGACGAGGATCGTCATCAACGAGGCGCTCGGACGCGCCCGCGCCGCCCGACGGCGGCGCGCTCATGTCGATGACGGCTCGGTCGCCTTCCTTGACGATTATCGGGAAAAGCTCATGCGCGGATCCTCCAGCGGCACGGCGCCGGACGCCGAATTTGCGCGCGCCCAGTTGCGCTCCTTGCTCGAGCAGGCGATCGGCGCGCTCCCGCCCGATTTCCGGCTCGTCTTCGTGATGCGCGAGATCGAGGGGCTGAGCGTCGACGAGACGGCGCAGTCGCTCGGTCTCGTCCCGGCCACCGTCAAGACCCGGCACCTGCGGGCGCGGCGACGGCTCCAGCAGTCGCTGGCGCCGGACGTGAAGTCCGCCCTCGCCGGCGCCTTCCCCTTCGCCGGCGCCGATTGCGTCGCCATCACCGAGGCGGTCGTCAGCCGCTTCTGCGGGGACGCCGAACCGGGCACCGGGTGCGCCTGAAGGCCCGCCCGATCCTTGTAACCACCGGCCCCAATGCCTAGGTTGCGGATATGAAACGGTTCGCACAATTCGAACGGTTCAGGCTGCACGGAAGCAGCCTCATGGCACGAGCGCGGCCCTCGGGGCCGGGTCCGCACGACGGGTCCGCCGCGAGGGGTTAGCGAGACGGGCGCAGACGCGCTCAATTCCTTTCATGTTCGAGATCAAGGCGCCTCCGACGGCGGCGCCTGGGAGTTTGTCATGTCTACTTCACCCAGCGAACGTACGCGCTCGCTCCTTGCCGGTTCACTGGCGCTCGTCCGCCGACACACGGACGAGATCATCAGCCACATGGAAGCGCATCTTCGCGGCATCGATGGGCCCGGCGAAAGGTTCGGCCAGTCGGAAGTCGCCGCGATGATGCTCACTCAGTTGCTCATCGATCAGGCGGCGGCGATGGCCGATCAGGGTTCGCTTCGAATCCCGTCCGGACTGGGCGCCGAGCACCGCGCACTGGATATCGTCGGCCGCCATTATTCGCGCTTCGGCGATGCTCTGGTGCCGGTCCTGAAGGACGTGCTCGGGCCTGGAGTCCCGGCCGATCTCACCGCCGCCTGGGGCGACGCCTTCTGGCTCGCGGTGCAGGCGATCGAGCCTGAATCCGAGCTCCAGCCGGCGGCCTGAATCACCCACCTCTTCAGGCGAAGGGGAGTTCCGGCCCATCGTCGGCCCTGTCTTTTGCCGCCGCGGGATAATGAATCCCGTCGGCGGCGATCTGCAGCCCCGGGGTAGGCCGTGCCGGCACGATCTTCGATCCGTCCATCAGGTGATAGACCATACGTCCGGCCGCGATCAGATAGTCGGCGATGATCCGGCGGTGACATCGCCACCAGACGGCTTCGGCGCACATGATCGCCGTTCTCCGCTCCGTTGACAGCGCCATCAGCTCCTCCAGGCCGCCGCGATATTCGTCGGTCAGCGCGTGATCGGCATAATTGTGGAAGCTGCGATTGGTCCAGAAGCCGTTGACCTCGGGAGGCACCGCCGCCGATCGCTTGCGCAGGCCGCCCAGTGCGCCGATCCTGGTATGACCGATCTGATAATCCGCCAGCGCCGCCGGCAGCGAGTCCAGATTATAGTCCGGGTTGGTGCGCGATCGCGGCACGCTCCTCACGTCGACGACCAGCTGGACCCCGCCGGCCCGGAGCAGATCGACGAACTCGGCCAGGGTCCGAGTCGAATGTCCGATCGTGAATACCGGCAACGCCGCTCCCGCCGGAGCGAGTCGCTCGTCCATGGCCGCCTCAACCGGCATAAGCCGCTCGAACGAGAGCGCGAAGCACCGGCAGCACTTCCGCTTCGAACCAGGGATTGGCCGCCATCCAGATCCGCGAACGCCAGGACGGATGGGGCAAGGGGAATTGCGCGGGCAGATAGCGCCGATAGGATCGGACCCGATCGGTCATGTTCCCCGGGCCGAGCGCATGCGCCTGGGCGTGGCTTCCGACCAGCAAGGTGAGTCGAAGCTTCGGCAGCTGCGCCAGGAGCCGGCTTCGCCAAAGGCGCGCGCATTCGGGCCTCGGCGGTGCGTCGCCGCTCTTCCCCCGCCCCGGATAGCAAAGGCCGACCGGCACGATTGCCACCTTCTCCGGATCGTAAAACTCGCTTTCGGAAAGTCCCGTCCATTCGCGAAGCCGGTCTCCAGACGGGTCCGAAAAGGGAATTCCGGACTCATGGACCCGGCTTCCCGGCGCCTGGCTGGCGATCAGGATTCGGGCGCCTGGCGACAATTGCAGGACCGGGCGCGGTCCGAGCGGCAGCTGGTCGCCGCAGGCACGGCAGGCGCGCACCTCCGTGAGCAACGCGGCAAAATCGTCCACCGCGGGCGGCAAGTTCGTCGAACGGATTTCGCTCACCGCCCGTCCTCCCCTGCAGGCGCCGGACGCGGATGTGAACGTGACCGCCGGTCTCGCCCGGCAGCCGCCATCGGGCCGATCCCCGGCCTGGTCGTGCCGTCCTGGCCGATCCGGGCGTGGAGGCGCCGGTGGAGATGCGGAAACAGAGCGCCCAGCGCGGTGCCCCAGGCGAGCAGGGCGAGAAGGATTCCGATCGCCGGCACTCCGCCCGGGGCCGAACCGCCGCTCATCGCCGGAAGCACCATGACCGCGCCTGCGGCCCAGAGCGCGAATCCATAGGCCATCCCGAACAGCCATCCGCCGCAGGGATCGTTGGCGGCGCGCTTGAACAGCCAGCCGTACAAGGCACCGGCAGCGGCCATTGCTGGTCCACCCGCAAGGATCGTCATTACCGGGGTCAGTCCAAGGATCCGCGCTTCGACATCGAGTGAGCCGAACTGCCAGAGCAGAGGGATGGCGACGGCGGTCGCGGCGACCCCGGTCAACGTTCCGGCGAGCGTTGGCCGCTGGGTCGGGCCGGGATCGTAGCCATGGGCGACCAGGAACGGATTCATGTCGACCTGCTCATTCCATCAGCTCCGCCAGCGCAGCGCACCGGGCGAAATCGGGCAGGTCCCGATGAACGTCGATCAGGTGGTGATAGGCCAGGCCGACTCCGCGCACGTCGCGATTGAGGTCGAACAGGCCGACCGGGTTGACGTTGCCGAGCGCCCGCTCAAGCGCGATGTCCCAGTCGATCTGGTCGGTCAGGCTGTACCAGGTGAAGCCGACCAGCGGGATGCCCGACGAGCGCATCAGCTGGACGTTGTGCCACTGTCGCCACAGCCATCGTGGCCCGTCGCGAGCGTCCATCCGGTTCGTCTCGGTATGCATCATGGGTCGTCGATAACGGTCGTGATACTGGCCGGCGATCACCGACCAGCCGAACAATTCACCCAGTGCGTGGGAGTTTCCGTCGGGATCGACGAGCTTCTCGTTCCATTCGTAATAGTCGACGCCAAGGATGGTCCGGCGCGGCACCTCGCGCTTCATGAACCACTCATATTCATCCTCGGGCATGCCCTGCTCGCGAAGGTGCCCGCGCATTCGATCACCGACGGGGTTCGCATAGACCAGGTCCAACGGCAGGAAGCGGCGCTGGTTCTCGAGGTCGGCGACCGCCTCGACATCCGGCTCCGGACAGCAGGGCTGGTAGAATTCGCCGCTTTCGCTGTTCACGAACACGGCGTCGCCGCGCACCGCCAGGATCTCGTCGGTCATCCGGACGCTTGCCTTGGCGAGGTGCCGAACAGCGGTGACGAAGCTTCGCGAGTCCCGCTTCTGCTCGTTCCAGCGCCCCTCGAGGGTGCTCATCCGGGCGCAGACATACATTTCGTTGACCGGCGTGTAGAAACGCACCCACGGATAGCGGTCCGCAAAGGCTCGGGCATATTCGGCCAACGCCCCCGCTAATTCGGGGTTCTGGAAATCGCCAAGCCAGGTCGGAAGGCCGAAATGGCACAGGTCGATGATCGGCTCGGGGCCTTGGTCTCGGAGCTCCGCCATCACTTCGTCGACGAAGCTCCAGTCGAAGCGGCCCGGTCCCAGAAAGACGAGGTGAAGCGGCGGCCCGTAACGCAGGTGGGTGGCCCCGACGAGGCGCGCCAGCTCCAGATCCTCGCGCCATCGCCGATAATGTCCGGAGGCCTGCAGCTGGTCCAGGCGCCATTGGCCGTTTTCGATCGTGGGATAGCTGGACTCGATGCCCGTCGCGAAGATGAAGCCGTCTCGATGCCGGGAACGTCCGCTGCAGTCGGTCTCGCGGTGCGGCCTCGCTCGAACGGCGGGCAGCCGCGGCAACCGCTTCGGCGGGTAACCGACGGGACGGGTGTAGATCGCGCCCATTACCGCGCCGAACAGCAGGTGGCCGAGCAAGAGGCCGGCCGGCTCGTGCCAGCCAATATCGGAGAAGAAAGCGAGCGGATCGAATTTAACGACGCCGCTCGGACCGTGCATCAGACTCAGCTGCGGCAGCACCAGCAGAAAGGCGAGCAAGGCCGGAAACAGAGCGAAGAGGGTGCCCTGCCAGACCGGGCGCCAATCGAGCCACGACCAGAAGAAATAAGCGTAGAAGATCGCCCAGATCGCGCCGACCGCCAGATGGGCAGCCATTCCCGCCAGCCACCAGGCGGCGGTCGGGCCCTCGGGGAAAACCAATGTGCCGAGACCGCGGACGACGTCGAACAGCGGCAGGCCGGCCAAAGCCAGGGCGCGGAGCACGACCTCCCAGACCGTCGCTCCGGCGGCGCCCGCCAAAGCGGCCTTCCACGGAGAGACGATCCGGATCATCGCGGAGTGCGGTTAGAGCGTGCTGCGTTCCCCGCCATGGACCCCGACGCCATGCCGGAACACGAGCTCGCCGCCCTTCCAGCCGGTGAACGCGAGCAGGGCCACGGAAATTCCGGAAAGAACGACGCCGGTCGTGCTCACCCCTTCACCGCCAAGCCGGAGCAGGAGGTTCGCCGCCTCGATCAGCACGACGACGACATTGCCGACCATGTGGGCCCAGGCGTCGCTGAGTTGGCGGATCCGCCGGTCTCCCGCAAAATCGGCGAGGCCCGCGACGGCCGCCAGAGCCGCGCCTACCAGCCCTGCGCCGAGCAGCCAGCGCGACGCGGTCGCCCAGCCGGCCGATCCGTCCGCGAGGAACATCAGGTCTGTCGCGAAGGCCGCGATGAAGAAGGTGATCGGAAGCGGCACCAGCATCGGGTGGATCGGATGGCCCATTATCTTGGCCGTGCTGTGGGGATGTTCGCCGTTCATGTCTTCATCCTTCCTTGCGTCAAAAGTGCCAGGCCGAGGCCCGTTGTGGCCAGGGCCGCGAGCGCGACCACGCCTCGGCGCCTGCTCGCCCAAAGGAGCGGCGAGCGGCGTCGGGCAGAAGCGCCGAACCGCCCCTCCGCTCCGCGATCGCCCGGAACCGGCTTGAACAGGTTGCCGGGGCGATCGCCTCCTCCCGGCCCCGGCTCCTGCTGGCCCTTGATCGCTGTTGCCGAGAGGTAGCGGTCGAGGAACGGGGACAGGAACTTTTCCGCGACGATTGCCTGCCAGGCGGGAGCGCCGACGATGATTTGTTTGCGTCGGGAATGGGCGGCCAGCCAGATTGCCTCGGCGGCCACGTCGGGACTGTAGACGGCGCCGATCGGCTTGGGCCGACCGTCGAGATGGGAGCGAACCCAGTCGAATTGCGGCGTGTTCACCCCCGGCAGCTGGACCATGGTCAGCCGCACCTTGCTGCCGAGGGCGAGAAGCTCGCTTCGAAGGCTGTCCTGGAAGCCCTGAAGGCCATGCTTGGCGGCGCAATAGGCCGATTGCAGCGGGATTCCGCGATAGGCGAGCGCCGATCCGACGAGGATGATCGAGCCGCTGTCGCGCTCGAGCATGTGCCGGAGTGCAGCCCGGGTGCCGTTCACCTGCCCAAGATAGGTGACATCGGTCACTCGCCGATATTCCTCGGGGCTGATGTCGGTGAAATAGGAGAAGATGCCCGCAAAGGCGTTGTTCACCCAGATGTCGATCCGGCCGAACTTCTCGGCGATCCGGTCCGCCGCGCGCTCGACCTGGGCCTCGTCGGCAACGTCGGCTTCGACGATCAGCGCCTCGCTTCCGATCGCCTCGATCTCGCGCGCCGTCGCGACGAGACCCTCTCGACCGCGGGCAAGCAACGCAAGCTTGTAGCCACGCCGCGCGAAGGCCCGTGCCGTAGCTCGCCCGACACCGGCCGATGCGCCGGTGATCGCCACCACCTTCGCGCGATCGTCCCGGCCCGAACCCCTGTTTTGGCGGTCAGGTCGACGGTCTGTGACAACGTCTTCCACGTGCGGTTTGACGCCCGCTCGTCGCGGAAGTTCCCCTTCGGGGCGCCGACGATGAACGATCGTGCCTGGAACCGGCTTCGACGCTGCGCGATTCCCTCCGGTGACGATTCTTTCCACTCGCCTCGCCTTCGTCGATCCGATGAAGCCATGCCTCGCCGATTCCGCACCGGACGGAGCGCTTTGGCTGCACGAGCTGAAATATGACGGCTATCGGACCGAATTGGCGATTGAGGGCGGCGACGTCCGCGCCTTCACGCGAACGGGGCTCGACTGGACCGAGCGCTACCGGCTCGTCGCCGACGCCGCCCGCGCGCTTCGATGCCGAGACGCTCTGATCGACGGAGAGATCATCGTCCAGCTCGAAGGCGGCCTCTCGGATTTCGCGGCCCTTCGACGGCAGCTCGCCAGCTCGACCCCGAAAAACCTCCTCTTCATGGCGTTCGATCTTCTCCATCTCGACGGCCTCGACCTTCGCCGGGAACCGGTAGAGGCTCGGCGCGAGCGCCTTCGTTATCTCCTGGCCGGCGCGGGCGAGGAAGGACCGATCCGCTTCAGCGAGCATATCGCCGGCAACGGGCCTGAATTCTTCGCCGCTGCCGAGGCGATGGGCGCGGAAGGGATCGTTTCGAAGCGACTCGGCAGCGCCTATCGAAGCGGTCCGTCGAAGGCGTGGCTCAAGGTCAAGAGCTTCACCGAAAGCGAGTTCGTCGTCATCGGCACGTCACGAGGCGATCTCGCTCCGGTCGCCCTGCTCGCGCGCGAGACCGCCGATCATCGGCTCGAATATGCCGGCGCCGCCATGGTCACCTTCTCGGAGGCCGAAAGGGAGCTTTTCTGGCGCGCCAACGAACGGCTCAAATCGGCGAAGCCCGCGCTCCACATGGACCCGCGCCCGCAGACGAGCTGGCTGAAGCCGGAAATGCGGGTCCGGGTTCGACATCTGAAGGGTGAGGACAGTCTTCGCCACGCCACCGTCAAGGCGATCGCCTGGATTCCGCCCGAGCCTTCGGCGGAGACTCCGAAGCGGGAAGTGATCATGACGAGCAAATCCCAGCGCTCGGCCGGGCCGAGCAGCGAACCCGGCTTCAAGACGTTGCCCGGCGCAGTTCCTGAGCGCGAGGCCCTGCTTGCTTATTACCGAGCCGTCGCGCCGCTTATCCTGCCCCAAATTGCCGGTCGGCCGCTCAACCTGCTTCGCTGCCGCGGCCGCTATTGCCACTTCCAGCGCAATCGCAATCACCCGCCGACCGAGCAGAGCTTCGATCCGCCGATCCGCAGCGTTCCGATCCGCCAGAAAAACGGCCGAACCGAGGAGTATCTTTACGTCGACAGCGAGGACGGGCTGGTCGCGTGCATCGAATCCGGCGCGGTCGAGATCCACGCCTGGGGATCTCGAGTGCCGGAGGTGGAGCGGCCGGACCGTATCGCCATCGATCTCGATCCCGGCGAAGGCGTCGGCTTCGACGAGACCAGGTCGGCCGCGCGCCAGGTACGGCTCTCGCTCGAGGCGATCGGCCTCGAAAGCTGGCCGCTTCTGACCGGCGGCAAGGGGATCCATGTGGTGGTGCCGTTCGCGCCCGCCGGCGACTGGACGAAGGTTCGCGAATTCGCCCGCACCTTCTGCACGGCGCTCGCGCAGGCCGCGCCTGATCGTTTCACCGTCGCCTTGCCGATCGCCGATAGGGCCGGGCGGATCTTCCTCGATTATCTTCGCAACCAGCGAACGGCGACCGCGATCATGCCCTGGTCGCTTCGCGCGAGACCCGGCTCGCCGGTCGCGGCACCTTTGAGCTGGGCCGAGCTCGACAAGGTGGAATCACCTTCTGCCTTCGGCATCGACGACGTTCAGGCACTGCTGAAGCGGGCGCGATCCAGGGCGCTCGCGGGCTGGGGCGAGTCGCGGCAGCCCCTGCCGGAATTATAGCCCCGCACCCTCGGATCGCACGGCTATGCCCGCTCCCGTGCCGCCTTTCGGAAGAGGAGGCCGGACACCAGCCACATGCCGCCGAGAAAGCCGGTCGATCCGATCACGTCATAAGGCGCAGCCGGCCCCTCGGCCATGCCTCCGACCAGGGCGATCACGCCGACGGCGAGTTGGGCGACGGCGGCGGCGAACATCGCGATCGCCATTCCGGGCGCCCGGAACAAGGCGGCGATCGAGCCCAGCAACGCCACCGCGAGCACTGCGCCGAACATCAGATTGGCCGGATTGTCCTCGTCGCCGATGATCCCGACGGCGCCGTTGATCCAGATGATGAGGAAGGCTGCCGCGAGCGCGAGTGCGACGGCGGCCCGAAACGCGATGCTTCTGGAAGACCGAACGGTCAGCTCGACGACGAGGCCCACGCTTCCGAACATAACGGTCGCGAAGATGAAGTCGAACGCATTCCAGTCGACCTCGTCGGTGAACTGCATCGCTACCGCCGGCAGAAGCAGCAGCGCGACCGGGATGCTCCACAGGATGGGCCGCCACGGGATGCGCCGCCGATCCGGCCTCATGTCACCTTCTGTCATCTCTCCATTCATTGCGATTCTCCGTTAGCTTCGATCGGATCGATCTTCGCTGTCGCCGCGATGAAGGTCATGAGCGAAACCTGAGCCTTTGCTGAAAAGGCCGAACTGGCGCGAATTTCCGGTCCGGCTGGAAAAGCCCGTCGCCGAGGGCTAGCGCGGCAGCGTGGACTTCATCGACTCCCTGATCGTGAAGATCGCGCTGATCGGGCTGCTCGGGATCGGCGCTCAGTGGATCGCCTGGCGAACGGGGAAGCCCGCCATCGCCCTGATGCTTCTGGCCGGCCTCGTCGCCGGACCAGTCACCGGGATCATCGTTCCCGAGCGCGATTTCGGCGCCCTGCTCGAACCGATCGTCAAGCTGGCGGTGGCGGTGATCCTGTTCGACGGCGGGCTCAGCCTCCGCTTCCGCGAGATCAGGCACCATGGCGGCGCCATTCTCGCTCTGGTCCTGATCGGGGTTCCGGTCGGTTGGGCGCTGGGCACTGCCGCGGCTTTTTACGGAGCCGGCCTTCCGATACGAATCGCCGCCTTGTTCGGCGGGATCATGGTCGTCACCGGTCCGACCGTGGTCGGACCCCTCCTCCGTAACCTCAACATCGGCCGCCGGCCCGCTCAGATCCTCCGCTGGGAAGCGATCGTCAACGATCCGATCGGCGCTCTCCTCGCCGTCTTCATCTTCGCCTGGATCACCTATGAAGGCGCCCAGCTCAGCCTCGGCGCGATCGCGGCCGAGATCGCTCTCGCCTCTGCTTTGGCGGGATCGATCGGCGCCGCTCTCGCCTTGCTCGTCGTCTGGCTGTTCTCGCGCGGTCATGTTCCGGAATATCTGAAAGCGCCGGTTCTGCTCGTCCTCGTGATCGGCGGCTTCGTCCTCGCCGATCTCATCTATCATGAAACCGGGCTGGTCACGGTCACGGTGATGGGCATCGTCATCGCCAACCGGCCGATCCTGGCTTTCGCCTCGCTTCGCCGGTTCAAGGAGGACCTTGGGGTCATCCTCGTCTCCGGGATCTTCATCCTCCTTCCGGCGACGCTCGACTGGGACGTGATGCGGGCATTCGAGGCGCGCTTCCTCGTCTTCCTTCTGCTTCTGCTGTTCGTCGTTCGGCCGCTGACAGTTTTCGTCAGCCTGCTCTTCTCCCGCATTCCCTGGCGAGAGCGGATCTTCATCGCCTGGATCGCGCCTCGCGGAGTCGTCGCGGTCGCGATCACCGGCCTGTTCGCGCTCCGGCTGGAGGATTTCGGTTCGCCCGACGCGATCGCTCTGATTCCGCTTTCGTTCGGAGTCGTCGTCGCCACCATCGTCGCCCACGGCTTCTCGGCATCCTGGGTCGCGCGCCGGCTCGGGCTGGACAAGGGCCCTGGACGCAAGGTGCTTCTGGTCGGCGCCAATCGCTGGACGATCGGGTTCGCCGACTGCCTGCGCAGCCTCGGCCTCGGGGTGACCGTCGCCGACGAAAATCCGGCATCGCTTCGGCCGGCCCAGGCGCTTGGGCTCGACATCTGGCCGGGGGATGTACTCGACGAGGTGACGGAGGACGAGCTCGACCTCGCCGATTACCAGCAGCTCATCGCCGCAACCGACAATGCCGCCTACAACGCTCTGATCTGCACCGATCTGGGCCCTGAAATGGGTTTCCACTCGGTGGCCCAGGTGGGGGTCGACAGCGATCGGCCGCCGCTCCACAGCCGCGGACGCGTCCTGTTCGGCGAAGACGGATCGATCGACTCGCTGATCGCTCGCGACGAGGCCGGCTGGCGTTTCGACATGCGCCTGCTGGGCGATCGCCGCGAGCTGACCGAGCTTCGCGAGCAGCTTCCCGAAGGAACGATCTTCCTGGCCGTGCTGCGCACCGACGATCGCCTCGTCCCGCTCGAATCGGGCCAGCTTCCCGCCATCGGCGAAGGAGATCGGCTGATCGTCTACCGCCCGCCGGGGCCGGACGAGGGAACGTCGCGATCGGGTTGAAGCAGCCGGTCTCGGAACTCTCCCCCATCAGGGGCGTCATCTCGACAAGCCGCCCCAGCGTTCGTTCGAGGAGTAGAGACGCAAAGTGCACCTCGGCCGACTCGTCGCACTCTGGATCGCCAGGCATCTCCTCGCCCTCGTCCTGATCCTCGCCGTGCTGATCGCCGGCCGCTATCTCCTCGTTCCCGGCTGGAACTGGATCCAGTCCGAAGTGCGCCAGTCGCGCGAGCTCGTCGCGCGCGAGCGATCGACCGCCGAGGCGCTGGCCCGACTTGAAGAATATGCGCGCGATCGCCGATCGGAGGCGCAGGCTGCCTTGAACGCCTTGCATGCTGCCGGATCCGATCAGCTTCGACGAAGGCTCGCCGAGATCCCGGCCGAGCTGGCGCGCCATGAGCAGGCCCTGCTGTCCGGCCCGGCTTTGGCCCTGGCAGGGATGTCGGGCCGTTCCGACCGGATCTTCGGCCATTATCGCGCCTCGGCCGAGATCGCCTTGCTGGGCCGCGAGCGGGAAATGATCCAGGCCCTGCTCCAGGTCCGCCAGGGCCAGGACCGGCGGCTCGAGCTGGACGATCGGCGACGCCAGGCCGTGGCCCGGTTCAACGCCTCGCGCGTTCGCTGGCAGGCGGCCCAGGCAAGGGTCGAACAGCTCGAGCGGCGGCCTTTGGCCGATGCCAGAAACGTCCTCTGCCGAACCGTCCGGCCGATCGTCGGCTGCACCAATTACCGGGCGCTTCAGTCGGCCCGCCAGCAACGCGATTCCGCCTGGGCCGAGAATCGCGCGGCGCTTCGCGAGGTCCGCAGCATCGATCGGGCGAAATCGGCTCTGGCGGCGGCGGGCTCGGCCACCGCCGGCGCCTCGTCGCTTGTCGCCGCCCAGGTCGGCGCGCTCGAGCAGGAGCTCCGCCGCCTCGATGAGGCGGCCGGCGACAATTGGCTGTCCTGGATCCGGCGACCGGTCGTCGAGATGCTGCCGACGGCGCTCCTGATCCTTGCTTTCGCCATCTTCGGGCCGGCCCTGGTCAAGGCCTTCCTCTATTTCGTCGTCGCTCCGGCCGCGGCGCGTCGGCCGCCGATCCGGCTTCGGCCGAACGATCGGGGCGAGGCGGACGAAAGCGCCTTCGCCTCCGCCGTCTCTCATCGGATCCCGCTTCGCGACGACGAGGAATTGCTGATCATGCCGGAGGCCGTCCAGAGCAGCCCCCATATCGGCGCCAAGTCGACGAAATGGCTGCTCAACAGGGCAATGCCGTTGAGCAGCCTTGCCTCCGGGCTCGTCGCTTTGGTGCGATTCCGCGGTACCGAAGGCTCGGTTCAGGTGACGGCGACCGGCGATCCGCTCGCGGAGATCGCCCTGGTCGAGCTCCCGGCGGGATCAGCGATGGTGGTGAAGCCCCGGGCTCTGCGGGGCGTGGTCCATCCCGCCGGCCGGCCTGTCGCGATCACCCGCCACTGGAGGCTCGGCCTGTCCGCCTGGCTCGCGCTTCAGTTTCGTTACCTCGTCTTCCACGGCCCCTGCACGCTCATCGTCCAGGGATCGCGCGGGGTCAGGCTCGAACGCGCCGGCGGAGGTCGGGGCATCAACCGGGCGGCCACCATCGCGTTCAGCGCCGGACTCGATTTCTCGGTCCGACGCTCGGAGGCCTTCGCTGCCTATCTGATGGGACGCCAGGACCTCCTCAACCACAGCTTCGCCGGCGCTCCGGGTTTCCTCGTCTACGAGGAAATGCCGAGGTCCGGGCAACGTGGCGGGCTGTGGGGCCGCGGCCTCGCCGGTCTCGGCGATGCTGCGCTGAAGACGATCGGGCTGTGATTATGGCCTGTTCCACCGAGGAGGGATGGATCCGATGGCGACGAAGATGAGACGCTGGCGGCTGCTCGACCAGCTCGACGATTGGCTTCGCGTGCCGATGCTCGTCCTCAGCCTGCTTTGGCTTGTGATCGTCCTCGCAGAGCTGATGGGCGCAGGCCACCGCCTTCTCGTGGTCTTTGGAACCCTCATCTGGATCCTGTTCATCGTTCGAGTTCGTCCGCGCGCTCCGCAACCGGCAAGCTCGCCGGGGCCGCCGAGCTTGGCGAACTGAAGCGCGAGATCGGCCTGCTTCGCGAAGCTGTGGAGCAACGCGCGCCAATTGCCTGAAGTCGCAAACGGCCGCCCGTCCCGATAGAGGACTGGGCCGGTTGCGAAGTCGGGCCCCTGCGGTTAGGCTCCTGTTGTGCGGATATTTCCCACTTTCGAACGCATGCGGCTTCACGAGGCCGCCTCCTGGTTCAAGCGCGGCCCTCGGGAGGTCGCGCGCGCATAGCGCCCACTCCCGGGGGGTTAATATTTCAGGCCGCTCCTTCGCGCCGCTGCATTCGTAGCGGGCCAGGACGGCGCGCAGGCGCATTCGCCGCGCCATTCGCCACCAGCCGTCAGAGACTCTCCGCCGGGGGAGCCTAGGAAGATCATCAATGACACAAATTGCTATCGCCGAGGATATCCGTCTTCGCCTCGCCCAGTCGATGCCGGAGGTCGATCCCCGGCGCGGCGCCATTGCCCGCAAGATGCAGGAGCGACTTCAGGAGTTCGAGACTCCGGACGAGGATTTCGGTCAGGCCGAGGTCACCGCCATCCTCCTCGTCGAGCTGCTGGTGGATTGCGCCAGCGATCTGGCGGCGTTCGGCGGGCTTCGCGATCTCGATCAGGTCGCTCGCCAGCATCGCCGTCTCGACGTCGATGGCCGCCATTATTCGCGCTTCGGCCTGGTGCTGGCCCCGGTGCTTCGCGAGGTGCTGGGAGTGAGGTTGCCGCCGAAGACTGCTTCGGCCTGGTGCGATGCCTTCTGGCATATCATCCGCCAGATGTCGCCGAAGGAGGCGGTTCGACCCCGTTACGGCTGATCTGGATGAGGCGGCTCCGAGTTCGACGTCAGAGGATCGCCATGTGACGGTTGTCGAAGGCACGACCATAATCGGCAGCAATGGCGACCTTGCGTTCGATCGCTTCCAGCACCGTGACCGAGAAATCGACGCCGGCGAGTCGCGAGCAGCTTTCCAGATTGCCCGGCGAAAAGACGTTCACCTCGAGGATCTTGTCGCCGACGATGTCGACTCCGACGAGGAACATCCCGTCGGCCATCAACTTGGGCCGGATCAGCTCCGCCACCGCGAGCTCGGTCTCGCCGATCTCGACCTTTTCCGCTTTCCCGCCGGCATGGATGTTCGAGCGGATGTCGTCGGCCGCGGCGACCCGACGAAGAGCGGCATATTTACCGCCTATTTCCAGCGGTCGCCCATTCATCAGGAACAGCCTGATGTCCCCTTTCTTCGCAGCGGGCACATAGGCCTGGGCGATGATATAGCCGTCGCGACTGATCGCTTCGATCATCTGGTTGAGATTGCCCTGGGTCTTGGCATCGACCTTGAACACGCCCGAGCCGCCTGACCCCTGGAGCGGCTTCAATATGATGTTCCCGCCATGCGTCTTGGCGAACGCCTTGATGTCCGACGCGTGGCGGGTGATCAGGGTCTCGGCTCGGGCTTCAGCCGGAAAGCGCTGGAAGTAGAGCTTGTTGGTGGCTCGGCCGAGGGCGTCGGGATCGTTGAGGACGATGACCCCCCGCCGCGCCGCTTCACGACCGAACAGGATTCCGGACTCCATCGCCCATGGCGCCTGCTGGGCGTCGATCGAGGGATCGTTGCGGAGCATCAGAACGTCGAGCTCGGTGATGTCGACCGGCTTGATCCGGATCGCTTTGTCGTCCTTCAGGGCCGCGAAAAAGTCGGAGCGGCCCTCATATTTGCGTCTCGGTAGCATCCGACCGTGCACGCTGAGACTGTCGTCGGGATTGAGGACGAAATCGCTCGGCGTGACGTAGCAGACATCGTGGCCGCGCTCCGCCGCCCGGTAGGCGAGAACCGTCGTCGTGTAATTCTCGAACTCGCGCTCGATATCGTTGACGAAAAATCCGATCAGCATGTCTTTGCTCACTCCAGGTCGAGAAGGTTTTCGAAAGCAGCGCCTTCGCGCGCACGGCGGATCCGTTCCTTCGCATCGCCGCGGCTCAGGAATTCGGGCGTGAAAAGGGGCGGCCGGACCAGGCGGCGCACCAGCAGCTCTTCGATCGCGGCGGCATGACCGGGCGCGATCTTGCCGATCCAGAACGGGACCAGCGAATGACCGGCGGCCAGCCGCTCCATGATCGTCCGAAAGCCCTGAAGATAGATGAAGTCCTTGGCGAAGCCGCCGGAGCGGAAAACGCGCAGGGCTACTTCGAAGGCAGGCCGCTTCGACAAGCCGCAATCCTTGACCAGCAAGCGGTACACCTGCACGAAATCGGCCCCGTCGAGCATCGCCGCGACCGCGACCACCCGCCCCGCGAGCAACCGAAGCCGGCTCGCCGTGAGACCGCCGACCGCCCATTCCGCGAAGACTCCAAGCCCCTCCTGGACGCCTTCGTAGAAAGCGAGGCCGGTTCGGAAGACGGTCAGTCCCTGAGTCGCACCGTTGAAATAGGTAAGCAGGTGGACGCTGACCTCGTGCGCCAGAAGCGCCTCGAGCCGCCGCTCGCTGATCGAGGCGCTTGCGGAGATCAGAAGCTGTCCCCCGGAGACCATCAGGCCGCCCACGTCGTCGCGTATCTGGATCTCCGGAGCGAAGCTCGGATCGACCTCCTGGTAATGCGCAACCAGCCGCCGGGCCGCCTCGGCGACCTCGGAAGCGTCGAGCCGGCGCGCCGGTCCGTCCTTGCGCCGCGGCGCGGCCAGTATCGCTCTGGCATCGGCGAGCAGGGCCGTCGCGACTGGACCATAATGGAGCAGCGACGCGGCCATGAACGCTGGCGTATTGCGGGTCGACAGCATCGTCAGCTGGTGATCGATCTCCTGCCTTTTCTCGGCCAGCAGCCGTTCGAGCAGGGGGTCCTCGAGCACCGAGAGGTCGACCGCGTAGAGGTCGCGCTTGGCCGAGTCCGGATCGACCGCGAGCGGGCGGTAGCGCAGCTCCGGCGCCTTCGTCTCACCTTGCGCGAAAAAGGCCTCGGCTGCCTCGGTCCCGTTGATCGGCGAGATTGAGAGGAGGAAATCGAAGCTCCTCGCCACTCGATCGAGCTTGCGGTCGGCATCGAGCGCCGCGGCGAGAAACGCGCTCCGGCCGAGCGCCCGATAATGTTCGGGAGCGCCCGCCTTGCCGCTCTCCATATAGGCGAAGGCGGCCTGGAGGAGGGCGTCCCCGCAGGCGGCGGCGAGCTCGTGGGTAAGCTGCGGATAGAAGCTTGCCTCGCCAGCCCTGTGCACAGGTGGGATGATGATCTTCACCCGGTCGGTCTCGATCTCCGCCGCTGGCCCCTTCAATTCAAGCAATTCGACCTCGGGACGGCGCAGGTCGAGTTCGATCTTGCCCAGCGCGACTGCGAGCGCCTCACCGGCGACTCTGGCCAGCTCGGTCTCCGAAGTCGCGACCCGGAACTGGAAGTGCGGCAAGCGCTGCGAGTCGGCGGGCACCGGTCGCCATGGCCCTTCTTCGACGTCGATGATCAGGATCGAGCCGAAACGTGTCCGAAGCGCTTTCGCGATCGCCTCGAGCGCTCGGCCGGCGTCTTCATCGTCCGCCGGCGACCAGACGAGATAGGCCGGCCCGTTGACCGCGACTCGACGCGCGATGCTTGTGGACGGTTCGCCGGCGCGGTTGACGAACAGGAAGGGCAGCCAGCGATCGAGATGGGCGCGTCCATGCGCTCCGAAGGGCTGTCGAAGCGCGCCTTGCGTCCCGAATTCGGGGGCGAACGGCTTCGGCAAAGGATTTACGACGCTCTTCATCGTTCGAGCATCGTCGCGGCGATCTTCGCCGTGTCGGCGATGAAGCGTCGCATCTCCGTCACCTCGGCGACATTTGCCGCTCCCGTCCACTCGTCCATGTAGAACTTCTTGAATTCGATCGCGATCGCGCAGCCGCGGCCGGGATAACGTTCGTGGACGAAACGGGCCTGCTCGCCCTTGCCCTGGAAGGCGACATTCTCGCGCACGTCCAGCCGCCGGCCATTGAAGTCGTACGCGCTCATCCATTCCATCAGCGGATCGACCAGGAACGACCATGATTCACGTGGCATCGAGAAGGTGCCGATGTTGACGTCCGGCGACTCCGATTGCGCCATGGGCGCTGCATCGGGTCCGTCGCGCCGATGATTGTAGCTATGGACGTCGAGCAGGACGAAACGATCGTGGCGTTGCAAGATCCCGTCGAGCAAGGCGCCCAGCATCCGGTAATATTCGCCGTGGAGGAGCAACGAGCCTTCGACCAGCTCATCGCTCGGCTCGCCGTCCTTCCAGACTTCGAGACCCCAGCTTTGCTCGGGAGTCCGGTAGCAGGCGAGGTCGGCGCCTCGATTGAGGTCGAACTCGAAGCGCGAACGATGGGCGACGACGTGGGTCGGAACGCCCCGGACAGCCTCCCCGGTGAACGGATCCTCCTCCCGAAGCCGATCTGCATCTTGAAGCTTCATGGCGGCTGCGGCTTCCGCGCGCAGCTCATGCCCGTCGTGAATGGCGGTCGCCAGAACCGGCCCGGGCCCCTGCCGGATCGTCCACAGCGACGGGCTCTCGATCGGTTCGCTCTTTATCATGGGTTAGGGTTAGCGCTTCGGCGCCGCTTAGGTTGCGTGTTCGGCGACCGGGATCGAATTTCGCCGCCTCGAAACTCGTCGAGACGAACTTGGCAGGCTTTTGGATCAACTGGTCTCGAGTCTGGGCTCGCCTTTCCGCGCCTGCAGCCCGTGCAACAAGGCGCGAATGACGAGGCCGGCGGCAAGCAGGACGAGACACCACAGGATCCCTTCCAGCCCCGTTCCATAGGCGGCGAAGATGATGAACAGGAAAGCGCCGGCCAGCACGGCCCTGGTCGTGGGCGTCGGATTCAGCTGCCAGGCGGCGATCGTGCCGGCGAGATAGACGACCAGCACCGCAGCCGTCGTCAGCAGGATGAGGAAGGTAAAGAGGCTAGCGCTGGTGCGGCTGGTGTTGGCGAGGATCAGGAGGATGCTCAGGGCCGAACCGGCGATCTGGGAGGCGACCGGCGTGTTCCCGCGCCATGTTCGGGCCATGACGTGCGGCAGGTCCCGCCTCAGGGCCAAAGCATAACCGAGCTCCCCGTTGACCAATATGCTTCCGTTCAACGCTCCGAAGGCCGCGACCGCGATTCCAAGCGCGGCGAGCGATGCGATCGGCCCGCCCCATGCCGCCGCAATGACGTCGGCGAACGGCGCCGGCGAAGCGGCGACGGTTTCGGCGGAGAGCAGCAGCTGCACGCCGGTGCTCGCGCACAAATAGATGATGGCCACGAACAACGTACCGCTCAGGATTGCGCGGGGAATCGTCCGCGCCGGATCGCGTATCTTGCCCACCGGAGTCGTGGCATTTTCGAAACCCAGCAAGGCGAAGAAGGTGAGCGCGGCTGCAGTGGCGATGCTCCCAAAGGCAATCGGGGCCGGAGCGAGACGTTCGAAAGCTTCGGGGCCGGCGCTGCGCATCGCGAGCAGCAGTATCACGGCCAGGAGCGGCAGCAGCTTGATCACCACCGTCGCGATTTGCACCCAGCCGGCGGAGCGTGCGCCGAGCGCGTTGACGATGGTCAAAAGGACGACGCCGGCAACCGCGGCCGAGATGACAAATCGCGGGCCGGTCAGGCCTGGATCGACCCACGACAAGGCGGAGGCACCGGCAATCGCCACCGCCGCCGAGGAGACCCAGCTGGAGATCCAGAACGCCCAGGCCACGAGGAAGCCGGCCGTCGTCCCGAGCTGGCGCTCGATATTGGCCTGAATCCCATCGCCTCCCAGCTTCGAGAGCCGGGCGAGGGCAAAGGCGATGCACAAGGCTCCGATGCTGCTGATGATCCAGCCGACGACGGCGTTCGCCCCGAGCGGCGCCAGCGACATCGGAAGCATGAAGATCCCCGCCCCGATCATCGTCCCGACGACGAGGGCGCCGGTCATCCAGAAGCCCATCAGCCGATCGTTGCCGTCGCTCATGTGCAATTCCCCCGGCACGATAGTGCCTGCATGCCGAAGGAATGAAAATGGGGAAAGCGTCAGGCAGGCCCCGGCTTCGGAGCGACCCGTCCAACTGGTCTTTTGGCCTTCAGCTTGTTCGAGGAATCAGGTTCTTTACGTCTCGAGCCTGCTCGCCACGGTGGAGACGCTGGAAATCCCCGGATCAGGGTGCCGCGGTGGCCGATTGCAGCAGGGTCGAGCGACAGCGCCGAGTGAAGCCGCCCTGCGCGATCAGCGTCGCCGAAGAGACGACGGACTTCGACCGGCGACGCCGGCATCGGCCTGAAGGTGCGGACTCGAGCGCCGCGATATGGTAGGATGACTCAGCCGCCTGGAGCTGTGGCGGTCAGGGTCGGGCGTAGGGTTCCCCTTCCGCCCGGCCCGTCGCCGCACCGGGGGCGTGGCGAGCCCCGCTTTCACCTCTACTGGTTGTTGCCGTCGCGGTTCACGTCGACATCGACGTCGATGTCGCCGACCTCGTTGCCGATCGCCTCGCCGGTGGATTCGGCGACGTTGCCGATACCTGCGCCGATTTCTTCGGCCGTGTTCGCGGCGTCGGCGGCGGCGTCCTCGAGCGCCTGCTGGTTATATTCCAGGGTCATCTGGTCGTTCGCCTGGTCGTTCTCGACGTTGCAGGCGGCGGCAAGCAGCAGTGGAAGCACCAGGATGATGCGCATTTCGGACTCCTTCTCGTTTCGGGGGTAACGTGCCCCGATCCGCTCGGCTCCACAAGCCCGCGAATTGGCAGAGGTGGAGGCGCGAATGCCGGCGGCCGAAGCCGCCGGCGGCTCACGGTTTACGGGCTGACCGGCTCGTCGTCGAACGGCCAGGTATCGGTCAAGGCGAGGATCAGGAGGATGACTCCGACGATCGCCACGGTCGGAATGATGAAGCCGCCGCGCAATTCGCTGGCATCCTCCATCGGAGCGCCCGATCGGGCCGGCATCTCGGCGGCGCGGCTCTGCGCCAGAACCGGACCGGTGGCGACCAGCGCCCCGGCAGCCAACAACGCAACAAAACTCTTCCTCACATATTCCTCCTCTGCCGATAATGGCGGAGGGTGAATTACCCATCCTGCCGGCGTTGGTCAGTCCTTTTTTGCGACGGCCGTCGAAAATCGTGACGTTTCGGTCGAAAATTCACGCCGCACTATCGTCCCCCGATCCGTCGTTCGCCGGCCGGAGCGGTTGCGCCTCCCGGGCCGGTGACCGTCTGCGCGCATGGCCGCGCAGCGCCTGCAGGAAATCCTGATCGGCGGCATAGCCGATCTCGCGGCAGATGCCGTTGAAGGCGCCACGGGCGCCGGTGCCGCGGATATAGGCGTCGAGCGGATGGTTCGGGTCCGCCGGCGCGGTGCAATGCTTCCAGAACGAGTCCCAGATCCATCTCGATCGGGCGTCGCTCCCCGCCGCGACGAAGGTGTAGGCGAGGATGAAGCGAAGGCTCAGGCTCTTCGGCGCGGGCCTCGTCCCGCACTCGTCGGCTATCTCGCACAAGGCGGCGAGCGCCCTCAGGATCAGTTGCTCGCGGAACATCGACATTGGCCGGCAATTGGAACATTAGAAGAACATCGGCAAGCGATTCGATGGTGGAAAGGTACATATGGCGGCCTCGGACGGTCGGCTGCGGGAGCAGCCCGGAGCCGTGGCGGAGCGCGGCGCCCGAGCGGGAGGCGCGCGACAGCGCCAATCCGTTGCGCGAGCTGTTCGACGCCGCCGCCCAGGGCTATACGCTGAAGCTGACCTGCCGCGGCTGCGGCCGGTCACGAATCTTCCATGCCGCCGCGGTCTGGCGCCATTTCGACCAAAAGGGCTGGTCGCCCTGGCTTCGCGACGTGGCCGCCCGCTTCCGCTGCCGGGTCTGCAATCGCCGGACCCCTCACCTCGAGCTCGGCCATGACGAGCCGACCGACACCAGCCTGCCCTTGCCCGATCGTTACAGCTGGAAGCGCGAGCTCGGCCGCCGCCGTTGAGGCGGCGCGATCGAGCCCTGAAACCGGCAGCCCAGTATCAAGGCCGGAGGAGGTCTGTCCTCGCCGCCTTGGACCGGCGGCCGAACCTGCTATCTTCCCGGCATGTGCAATCTCTACACGTCGAAGAAGAGCGCAGCCGAGATCGCCGCCCATTTCCGGGCGCAGATCCCGATCGCGTTCAATGCCGGCGAGGGCGAGGTCTATCCGGGTGGCCCCGGCATGGTCGTTCGCGAGGCGGAAGGGCAGCGGATCCTCCAGGCGATGACCTGGGGCTTCCCGCTGGCGATGAAGAGCAAGAAGACCGGGCTTCCGATCAAGCCGAAGCCCATCAACAACATCGCCGATCTGTCGAGCTTCATGTGGCGCTTCGTCGCTCCGAGGCCGGAGAATCGCTGCCTCATCCCGCTGACCGGTTTCTGCGAGGCCGAAGGCGAGAAGGGCGCGAAGACGCGGACCTGGATCGCGGTCAGGGACGAGCCGATCTTCGCCTGGGCCGGGATGTGGAAGCATAGCCAGGAATGGGGCCCGGTCTATTCGGGACTGATGACCGACTGCAACGAGGCGATCCGGCCCGTCCACGACCGGATGCCGGTGCTCCTCCACGAGGACGATCATGACCGCTGGCTCCACGGCTCGCTCGACGACGTGATCGCCTTCCAGACCCGCTGCTACCCCGACGATCTGATCGAGATCGAACGAACCGCCGAGCCCTGGCTCAGGCGCCGGCCGGAAGCCGAGACGGCGCCGGCCTGAGCCGATTCAGCGCTCCTGGCTCGCCGACTCTACTCGTCCTCTCTGCGGGCCTCGTCCAGTTCGCGCCGGAGCAGCCGCCGCATCTCGTGGCGCTGCTGGGTCGCATAATGGTTCTCGGCGCTTCCGTAGAGGGCGCGAAGGAAGCCGAGGTCCCACTGGGTCAGCGTCAAAGGCACTTCCGAATTCATCGGCGCGTCGATCACGTTGAGGATGGTCGGCGCGCTCGAACGCTCGAGCCGGGACGGCTGAGTCCGCGCAAAGACCCGCATCGCCGCATAATCGGCGAGCTGGGTGGTGGTGAGGCCGCGCAGGGCGTCGAGCTGGATCACGACCAGCGACGCCATGAAATGCGGCCGTGAAGCGGCGGTGATCCGGGACGAGGCCCTCGTCGACTCGACGACGTAATAATTGCCGGTGCTGGAATCGCCCGCGCCATTATGGACTCCGACAGCCTCGCCGTCCTGGGTCAGCCGCCCCTCGACCTGCCAGGCGGTCGCCGGCGCATCCTGATCGGCGATCCGGATCCGTTCGCCGAGGCCGTTCCTGAAATAGGCCGGATGCTCGCGGCGAAGCCAGCGCAGCGTCGCCGGCTTGTCGGGCGTGACGATGACGATCGCGTTGGCGCGGCAGCCGGTGCGCGCCAGCGGAATCCCGGCCGCCTCCGCGACCTGGCGAAGCCGTTCCACCACCGCTTGGTTCTGGGCTTCGGGCAAACCGGCCGCGGCGGGGCAGACGGCCCAGTCGAAACGGCCGATCTGGCCGCGAACCGGTGCTTCGGTCAGAGCGTCGACGAAGCGCCGGATCTGCTGCTGCCTTTCGCGCACCCCTTCGACGACGATCTCGGAATCGTCGAAACGGTCCTGGACGGGAATTTGGGCCGGTGCGGCGAACGAACCTGCGGCGGCGAGAGCCGCGAACAGAGCGAAGCGAAAATGACGGCGCATCGAAACCTCTCCTGAATTTACAAGGCGATGCGGAGGGACGGCCGAGCCCGGGGCAGCCTTTCCGGAGTCGTGACTCATACGCCGATCGGCCGCGGTCGAACAGGTCGAATCCTCGCTTGCCGTGCCCCGACGCCAGCGGCGACTCGGTCGGACCCGGCCATCTTGTGCTTCATTTGCCATTGTCTTGCCTCCGTGCAACTCGGTACCAATTGGCCCGCCGGGCGGGTGAGCGTCATGAGCAAGTCCTGAGGTTGCGCTGAAATATGGAGTCCGGCGGCTATCGATTCGCAGAGTTCGTGCTCGATCCGGCCGATCGCCGGCTGAGCCGCGGCGGTGCGCCGGTCGAGCTCAACGCCCGCTATCTGGACGCGCTCACCTTGCTGGTGAGCGAATCCGGGCGGCTCGTGTCCAAGGACAGGTTTCTCGACGAAGTGTGGCGCGGCGTGCCGGTCACCGACGAAGCGCTCACCCAGTGCATC
>CAMPIH010000011.1 GCA_946886275.1 uncultured Sphingosinicella sp. | reverse complement strand
GAGCACGAAGCGCATGTTCAGCACGAACTTCAACAGGTTCGCGATGGCCGGGAGGCCAACAGCCCCCCTCCGGACGGATCGCGAGAGCTGGGGCGCCCCGGGCCCAATTGAGCCCATCGAAGGGCGTTCGCGCTTTACCGGAAGAGCAAAGATTGGCGAAGGTCTCCGGGCCAAGGTCCAGGATCCGGGGGGCACCCGTCCCCTCTCGGGATCAGAGGAAGATCGCCTCGTAGCGCGTTCCGCGCGGATCCTGTCCGATCGGGACGATGAAGATGCCGACGGCCTCGTCGCCGAACCGGAAGGGGTATGTCGCCTGGGGCAGCATCGGCTGGGGAGGCCCGATGAATTCGAGCCTGAACGAACCGCCGCTTCGCCCCATCGACGGAAGTTCCTGGGCCGACTGGAGCTTCAGGACCAGGCTTCCGCCCTGGAACGCCACCTCGAAGCCGGTGCCGAGGCGAGGCGTGAAATCCGCCAGGGTCAGGATCCGCATCGAATCGCCCATCAGCCGACCGTCTCGCCCGGACCGACGCCCCAGATCTGGTCGGTGCGGATATAGCCGTTTCGCCCGCTTACGTCGAAGAAGCACCAGCCGTCGCTGCACCGCGAGATCCGGCCGACCACGCCCGGCTCGGCCCGGAAACGCACCGGGGAAGCGGCATCGGGATCCTCGTGGAGCGGTTGCGGCGAATCGCCTCGGACGAGCGCCGTCCTCGTGTCGCTGAGCAGCTGTACCATCATCCAGCCAATGGTGCCGTCCGGATCCCGGATCTTGCGCCACGTCTGATAGACCTCGATCACCTGGATCGGCAGATCGGCACGGACATAGAGCCAGGTCGCCGGGAAGTTGCGCCCCGGGCCGGTCCGCATCATCGCCCGTCCGGCCGAGATCGACGCCCAATAAGGCGTTTCTCGAGGTTGCTGCGCCTCGGCGACGGAAAGGGACCCCGCCGCCGCGAGCACCAGCAGCGCCGCCAATCCACGAATGATCGGTCCCGACTTCACGGCAGATCAATAGCCCGTCTGGATGCGTTCGACGAGTTGCTTCACGGTCGGCACGAACCCGTTCGAATAGAAAGGGTCGGACTTGAATCGGAAGGCCGAATGGCCGGCGAACATGAGATTGTCGTCGACCGGGCCGCCATGGGCGATGTCCTGAAGGGTCTTCTGGATGCAGAAGCTGCGCGGGTCGGCGAGCCGTCCGGTCGTGTTCTTCTCATTGTCCGCCCAGGACGAGAAGCCGCATTGCGAAAGGCAGCCCATGCAGTCGGCCTGGTCCTTTCGGATCCAGTGCTTCTCCTCGGGAGTGACGAAGACGAGCGTCTCGTCGGGAGTCTTGAGCGCTTCGGTGAAGCCCTGCGCATACCATTCTCGAGCGTGAAGCAGATCGCCCTTGGTGACCCAGAAATTCTTCTTGCCGGCGACCCCGACGTCGAGCTGGAAGCTGTGGTCGCCGAGCGATTCCTTGGTGAAGGCGATCTGGCGCTGCGAACGCGCCTCGAGCGCGCGCAGGAAGCGGTTGCGCACCGCCGAAGAATAGAAGCCGGTCGGCGAGAAGCGGTGGAGCAGGATGTCGCCCTCCTCCAGAGTCATCAAACGCTGCTTCCATTGTTCCGGGATCGGGCTTTCCCGCGTGAGCAGTGGGCGGGTGCCGAACTGGAAGGCGATCTGGCCGAGCTCCGGATTGTCGATCCAATGCTCCCATTCCTTCAGGTTCCAGACTCCGCCGGCCATGACGATCGGAACGTCGTCCGAAATACCGCCGCTCCGCATCGTCTCGCGAAGCGCCTTGACCCGCGGATAGGGATCCTGCGGCTGAAGCGGGTCTTCCGCGTTGGACAGGCCGTTATGACCGCCGGCCAGCCAGGGATCCTCGTAGACCACCGCCGAAAGCCATTCGGCCGCCTTCGAATAAGCGCGCTTCCACAAGGCGCTGAACGCCCGGGCGGAGCTGATGATCGGAAGATAGGAGACGCCGTAGGAAGCCGCGATCTCGCTCAGCTTGTAGGGCATGCCGGCGCCGCAGGTCACTCCGGAGACGAGGCCCCGGGTCCGCTCGAGGACGCCGTGGAGCACGCGCTGGGCGCCGCCCATCTCCCAGAGCACGTTGATGTTGATCGCGCCGCGCCCGCTGGCGATGTCATAGGCACGCTGGACCTGCTGGACAGCGCCGTCGATGGCATAGCGGACCAGTTCCTCGTGGCGCTCGCGCCGGGTCAAGGCGTGATAGACCTGGGGGATGATCTTCCCCTCCGGATCGTAACTGTCGGCATTGACCGCCGAGACGGTGCCGATGCCTCCGGCAGCGGCCCAGGCACCCGAGCTGAGATGGTTCGTCGCGGAGACGCCTTTCCCGCCTTCGATCAGCGGCAGCACTTCACGGCCCGCATAGCGGATCGGGCTAATCCCCTTGAACATCATTCCTCCAGGTACAGAAAGCGCAGCCTATAAGAGCATTAGGGTCCGCACGCAAAAGTTGATGCTCCAGGCGCGGTTCCGGGAAAACGCACCGGCCAGCCCGGTCGTTTCATGAACAAAGAGTGCAAAAGCGGCAACTTGGCAAGAGTCGCCGACGGAGCGAAAGCGCTCGCCCGGTGAAGCTCGCTTGCGCCCGCCTGGATTTCGCTTCATTCCTACTGACATCGATGTTCGCTTATCGGGGGAGGGTGGGAATGAAGCTTTCGAAAACCTGGCTTTGGGCGTCGGCGGCCGCCGCCGCTGCTTTGGCTGCGGCTCCGGCTTCGGCGCAGCGGGTCGACCGAATCGTCGCTTTCGGCGATTCCTATGCGGACGACGGCAATCTCTTCGAGCTGCTCGGCATTGCCAGGCCACCGGTCTATGGCAATGGCCGCTTCTCGAACGGCACCAATTTCGTCGACACCATGGCTCAGCTGCTCGGCGTTCCGGTCGACAATTTCGCGATCGGCGGCGCCTTCACCGGCAACGGCAACATCAACGGCCCCGGAATTCCCGGCTTCGTCACCGAATATCAGTCCTTCCTCGCCGGCGGCGGGCCCGCCGCCTTCCCTCGGGTGAGCGGCAGCTTCGATTCGAACGATCTCGCCGTCGTCTCGATCGGCGGCAACGATGCCCGCGCCTACGAACGAAGCCTGGGTCTCACGCCGAGCTCGGACCAGATCGCCGGGCTCATCGCCGGCGCCCCGGCTCAGGCCAATCTTCGAGTCGCCGAAGCGACGACGGGCCTCAATGCCCTCGTCAATGCCGGCGCCCGCAACATCACCTTCCTCGCCGGCGACGTCGGCCGCCTTCCGGAGGTTCGCGGGCTTCCGGTCGCCGCGGTCGGAAGCGCCTACGCCACCGCCTTCAACAACGGCATGAAGACCTCGCTCGCCGGCCTGGCCGACCAGGGCGTGATCGTGAACTATCTCGATCTCAACCTGATCGGCGATGTCGTCGAGAACAATCTCTCCGCCTTCGGGCTGGTCAGCGCCGGCGCCTGCCCGATCTCCTGCGTCACCACCAATCCGGAATTGCTCGGCCAATATCTTTTCTATGTCGACCAGGTGCACCTCACCTCGGCCGGCTTCGCCATCGTCGGCCGCTATGCGGTCCGCCAGCTCGAGGCGCCGCTCCAGCTCGAGGCTCAGGGCGAGACCGGCCTTCATGCCGCCTCCTCCTTCGGTTCGACCTTGCTCGGCCGGCTCGATTTGTCCGACGCCCGGTTCGGCGTCGAAGGCGACGGCAGGATCGCCTTCTTCGTCAGCGGCGACAGCGCCACCGCCGACCGGGATTCGACGCCGACCAGCTTCAGCTATGATCTCGACACGACCGGCGTCTCCGGCGGGGTCGAATATTCGGGCGGAGGAATCGCGATCGGCGCCGCTCTCAACTATTCGCGCGGCGAGGCCGATCTGGGTTCAGGAACCGCCCGGACCGAGGCCAAAGGCTGGCAGGGCGGGCTTTATGGCGGCTGGTCGGGGGGCGGCGCCTTCGTCCAGGGCTATGCCAGCTATGGCGAGATCGATCTGGATGTGGAGCGCGACGCGGTCATCGACCAGATTGCCGGCCGAACCGACGGCAATGTGATGAGCGCCGGCGCCAAGGCCGGCTTCCTGTTCGATTTCGGCGGCGCCCGGGTCGGGCCGGTGGTGGGCGTCCGCTACGCCGAGGTGGATCTCGACGGCTTTACCGAGGCCGGCGATCCGGTCCTGACACTGAACGTCGAGGATCAGGAACTGACCAGCCTTGTCGGCAATGCCGGAATCGAGCTTCGCGGAAGCCTGGACGTGGCTGGCCTCGCCGTCCGTCCTTATGCTTCGGCGACGGTCGAGCGCCAGTTCGAGGATGATCCGCGGACGATCCGTTATGCCCTCACCGCCGCCCCCGGAATCGTCAATCAATGGGCCGTTCCGGGCCGTTCCGACGAGATGTACGGGCGCCTGAGCGGCGGCGTGAACTTCGATCTCGGCCGGACGATAAGCCTCCAGGCGAACGCCACCGGAACCCTGGGCCAGGACGAAGGCAGCGAATTGGCCGGCTTCGTCGCGCTTCGCCTCAGCCTCTAGACGTCTCTTCCAGGGCGGCCTGCTCGGCCTTCTCGATCCGGTCGAGCAGGCGGTCGATGGCTTCGACCGCCTGGGGCTCCTCGAGCGTCGGGGCATGGCCGACCCGGGGCACGGTGACGCTTTCCATGCCGGGGATCTCCGCCTTCATCCGATCGACGGTGGCCGGGCTCAGAAGGTCCGAGACTCCGCCGCGGACGACCAGCGACGGCCTTCCGCCAAGCGCCTTGAAGGCCGGCCACAGATCGAAGCCGGTTTCGTTTCCCGCCTGTCTGAAGGGTTCGGCGATCCGCATGTCGTAATCGAGCAGGATCCGGCCGTTGGGGGTCAGCTTGCACAGCCGTTTCGCGTAGACCAGCCACTGGTCGAGGTTCCATTCGGGATAGCGGTCGTGCTGCGCCTCGGCGAGGAAGCGTGCGGCGTGAAGCCATGTCGGCCAGTCGCGCGCCCGGCCGACATAGGAACGGATCGTGTCGAGCCCGCCTTCCTCGATGACCGGTCCGATATCGTTGATCAAAGCTCCGGCGAGGCGCTTGTTGTCGGTCGAAGCGAGCAGGGAGGTAATCAGCCCGCCGAGCGAGGTTCCGAACGGGATGAAGCGGTCGATGCCGAGCTCGGCGATCAGCACCTCGACGTCCTGATGATAGATGTTCGAGACATAGGTCATCGGATCGCGGGCATATTCGCTGCCGCCGCGCCCGCGAAGCTCGACGCAGATCAGGCGCCAGCGGCCGGCGAGGCGTTCCGCGACGCCTTCGAAATCACGCGCGTTGCGGGTCAGGCCCGGGATGCAGAGGATCGGCGGGCGGGAGCCATCGCCCTGATAATCGCGGTAATGGAGCCGAAGGCCGTCGCTGGACTGCCAGTAACCGTCGGACCAATCGGCCATGTTCCATTCCCCCTGCGGCCTCTCCCCCATATCGGCAGAAAGGGAGCGAGCGCAAATGCGCGGTTGGGACTGGCGAAAAGACTTGTGCCGGAGCGTCTTAGCCGTATTGTTCGAATAACTCACCAGGGAGAGTCGGAATGGGCATGGCAATGCTTCGCAAGGAAGAAGAAGGTCGGGAAGGCTCCAGCCTCGCGGCCGAGGCCCTGGTCTTCGACAAGCTTCGCGAGCTGACCCGCAACGGCTATGTGCCGAATTCCTCGGCGCCGACCACGAGCAGTGGAATCCTTCTCCGCCACGAATCGGCGCCCGACCTCATCCTCCAGCCCGATGGCTCGATCGACCTGCCGCTCGGCCAGAGGACGAAGCCGGTGATCGCCGCCGTCCAGCCGCGGATGGCCAAGCTGAGGATCCTCACCATCACCGTCCTTGCCGTGGGTCTCTGGTTCCTGTCGGTGGCGATTACGGCCTCGATCCTCGAGGGCATGTAGGAACCCCGGCGCCCCCGGCGGCTTCTACGTCGGTGGCCATTCCTCCCTTGCCTTCGCCCTACCGCCCCGATCCCGCGATCCTCGCTCTCGGCGACGAATTTTACGATTCCGTCCGATCGGCGGCCTTTCCGCAGGCGATATTGCGGTTCAGGAACGACCTTTGGGCGCCCGCCGTCGGCCTCGATGGCCTCGACGATGAAGCCTGGATCCGGCATTTCGCCCGGTTCGAGCCGCTCCCCGACAATCTTCGCGAGCCGCTGGCGCTGCGGTATCACGGCCACCAGTTCAGGGCCTATAATCCGGACATTGGCGATGGCCGCGGATTCCTGTTCGCCCAGCTTCGCGACGGCACCGATCGGCTTCTCGACCTCGGCACCAAAGGCTCAGGCCAGACGCCGTACAGCCGCTTCGGCGACGGCCGGCTGACCCTGAAGGGCGCGGTCCGCGAGCTCCTCGCGACCGAGATGCTCGAGGCGCTTGGAGTCGAGACGAGCAAGACCTTCTCGCTCATCGAAACCGGGGAGGCGCTGGAGCGCAACGACGAGCCCTCCCCTACCCGGTCGGCGGTGCTCGTCCGGCTCAGCCATGGCCATATCCGGATCGGCAGCTTCCAGCGGCTCGCTTATCTGGACCAGCCGGACAATGTCCGAAAGCTGACCGACTATTGCCTCGTCACTTTTTTCGGCGAGGAAGGCGGCGAAGACGGTCCGGCCCGCTTGCTCGACCATGTCGTTGCAGGGACCGCTCGGCTCGCCGCGGCCTATATCGCCGCCGGCTTCGTCCATGGCGTCCTCAACAGCGACAATATCAACATCACCGCCGAAAGCTTCGATTACGGCCCCTGGCGCTGGACGCCCGATTGGGACGGCCATTTCACCGCCGCCTATTTCGACCAATTCGGCCTTTACAGCTTCGGCCGCCAGCCCGAGGCGATCCACTGGGACGTCGTCCAGCTGGCGCAATCGCTTCGGACGATCGCAGAGGCCGAGGTCCTGACCCCGGCGCTCGAGACCTTCCCCGAGCGATTCCAGAAGGCGCTTCGCGACGCGCTGTTCCGGCGGCTCGCCATCGAGCCGAGGGACGAGGCGGCCGACATGGCGTTGATGGTGGCGATCGAAGAGGCTCTGGCGAAGCGGACGGTGGAGATCGATCGCTTCTTCTTCGATTGGCGCGGCGGTCGCCGCCGCGGCGGATCCTCCGCGGACTCCGCTTATGACGGCGAGGCCTTTCACCCTTTCCGATCGCTGGTCGCGGACTATCGGGAAAGCGAAGGGGCGCTCGATCATCCCTACTGGTCAGATCCCGAGCCGTGCTCGATGCATATCGAGGAGGTCGAGGAGATCTGGTCGCGGATCGACGAAAGGGATGATTGGACGGGGCTCTACGACAAGCTCGGTGCGGTTCGCCGGATGGGCGACGCCATGCGTTCAAGAAGCCGCCCGGATGCTTGAAAAATCCGTCGCCCCCGTCATGAGTGCGTTCCGTGTCCGAAACCCTCACCTCGTTTGAGCCGGCAACCGGCGCCGTCCTGTGGACCGGCGCGTCGGGCGACCCCGATGCTCAGGTCGCCGCCGCCCGTTCCGCCTGGGCGGGATGGGCGTCGAAGCCGTTTGGCGTTCGCGTCGAAACCCTCCGCCGCTTCGCCAACGCCGCCCGGGCGAAGCTCGAGCCGTTCGCCGATTTGATCGCCCGCGAGACGGGCAAGCCGCTCTGGGAAGCGCGAACCGAAGTCGAGGCGGTCATCAACAAGGTCGAGATCTCGATCTCGGCTTATGCCGACCGAACCGCCCAGCGCCGCCTCGAAGGCGCGATGGGGACCAGGGTCGCCGTTCGACACAAACCCCATGGCGTTCTGGCGGTGCTCGGCCCCTATAATTTTCCCGCTCACCTGCCGAACGGGCATATCGTTCCGGCGCTGATCGCCGGCAATGCGGTCGTGTTCAAGCCGAGCGAGAAGACGCCGGCCGTCGGCGAATTCCTCTGCTCCCTCTATCGGGAGGCGGGAGTCCCGGAGGGGGTCGTCGGCTGCGTCCAGGGCGGCCCCGCCGTGGGCAAGGCGCTCGCCGCCAATCCGGGGCTGGACGGTCTCCTCTTCACCGGCTCCGCCCGGGCGGGAATCGCGCTCCACCGCCAGTTCGCCGATTCACCGCACAAGATCCTGGCGCTCGAGATGGGCGGCAACAATCCGCTCGTCGTCTGGGACGTGAAGGACGTTCATGCCGCCGCCGCGATCGCCGTCCAGTCTGCGTTCCTGAGTGCCGGCCAGCGCTGCACCGCCGCCCGGCGGCTGATCGTCCAGGACGGCCAGCACGAGGCGCTGGTGAAGACGATCTCCGCCTTGATCGACCGGCTGATCGTCGATCATCCCCATGCCAGCCCAGCGCCCTTCATGGGTCCGGTCATCGACAATCCGTCCGCCGATTCGCTCCAGGAAGCCTATCTCGATCTGCTCGGCCGCGGCGGCCGGGCGATTCGCCGGCTCGACCGCAAGTCCGACGATCGCCCCTTCCTCACGCCCGCTCTCGTCGACGTGACCGAGGTCGAGCGAAGGCCTGACGCCGAGCTGTTCGGTCCGGTCCTCCAGCTCATCCGGGTCGCGGATTTCGATTCGGCCATTATCGAGGCCAATGCCACAAGATACGGGCTCGCCGCCTCGCTCGTCGGCGGCTCGCCCGAGCTGTACGACCGCTTCTGGGCCAATGTCCGGGCCGGAGTCATCAACTGGAACGGGCCGACCAACGGGGCCCCGTCGAAGGCGCCGTTCGGCGGCATCGGACTGTCGGGAAACCACCGGCCGAGCGCCTATTACGCCGCCGATTATTGCGCCTATCCGGTGACCAGCTCCGAGGCGGAGAGCGTCCGGGCGACGATCGGCGTCGGCCTCGCCGACCCGACCCAGCCGGCGAACATCGAAGGCTGAGACCAGAGCCTATTCAATAAGTTAAGACCGGGCCGCGCGCCCGGTCAGTCCACCAGGCGCCGGCTGGCATAGACATATTCCATCGCCAGCCGCCGCGCCGTTTCCGGCAGATTGGCGGCGGCGGCATGGCCGCCCTCCATATTCTCGTAATAATGATAAGGCTGGCCGAGCTCAGCGAGACGCGCCGCGGCCTTGCGGCCATGAACCGGAGTGACCCGGTCGTCTGCGGTCGAGCTGTGGATGAACGGCATCGGGTAGGTCACGTCGCCGCGGAGCCTCTGATAGGGCGAATAGGCCTCGATCCAGGCTCTTTCCTCCGCAATCCGCGGATCGCCATATTCGCCGATCCAGGACGCGCCGGCGCCGATCAGATGGTAGCGAAGCATGTCGAACAGCGGCACCTGGACGATGGCGGCGTTGAACAGGTCCGGCCGCTGGGTGATGGCGGTTCCGACGAGGAGGCCGCCCTGGCTTCCGCCGATCACCCCCAATCGGCGCGGGCTGGTGAAGTTGCGGCGGATCAGGTCCTCGGCGACCGCGATATAATCGTCCCAGGTACGCTGCTTGTTGGCGCGCTGCGCGGATTGATGCCAGTCGGGCCCGAACTCGCCGCCGCCGCGCAGATTGGCGACGACATAGGCATTGCCCTGCTCAAGCCACAGCCGGCCGAGGGTGGCTGAATAAGTCGGAACTAGCGCGTTCTGGAATCCACCATAGCCGTAGAGGAGAGTCGGCGTCGTCCCGTCGTTGCGCATGTTGCGCGGACGGACCAGGAAATAGGGGATCCGGGTGCCGTCACGGGAAGTGGCTTCGAGCTGCTCGACGATATGGTTGGACGAGTCGAATCGCGGCGGAGTCGATTTCAGCGTCTCCAGCCGGCCGCTCTCTCCGTCATAATACCAGAGCGTCGTCGGAGTCAGATAATCGGTGACGGTGAACATCGCCTCCTCCGATTCGTCGGATGCCGAGGCGATGGAGATCGAGGCGTTGGCGGGCAGTGCGATCGGAGTCGAGCGCCAGGCGCCGTCGACATGATCGAAGGCCACGGCGCGGCCGCGGACATTGTCGAGAATCGAGACGAGCAGCCGACCGCGGGTGGTGGCGACATTGCTCAGAGTCTGCCGGTCGCCCGGAGCCCAGACCAGTTCCGGCGCGGCCGCCAGCGGGTCGCTTTTCCACTCGGCGAGGTCGTAGGAGATGATCGAATCGGTCCGGAATTCGTTCTGCGGCGTCGGCTTCCAGGGCTCGTTGAGCTGGGCCAGGAGCCGGCCGTCGACGATTCCGAGGAGGGCCGAGCGCTCGGGCAGGTCGAGAGTGATATTGCCTTCGGCTCGGATGAGCGTGAATCGGGCGCGGAAGGCGTCGAGATAGCGATAGGCGACGGTGCCGTGGACGGTCCCTTCACTGTCGCGAAGGACGAAGGCGGCGGCAGCGACGTCGCTGGGCTCGCCCCTGAACACCTCTACCGCCTGATCGAGACTCTGGCCTCGGCCAAGGCGCTTGATGACGAACGCATAGCCCGATTCCGTCATCGTTCCCGGACCCCAGTCGCGAGCGATCAGGATCGTGTCTTCATCCTCCCAGGCCACTTCCTGCTTGCCTTCGGGGACGTGAAAGCCGCCTTCGACGAACGTCCGGCTGACGGTGTCGAACTCCCGAACGACATTGGCGTCGCGGCCGCCGTCGGAAAGAGAGACGAGGCACCTGGTATCGTCGGGGGGAAGGCATTGCATTCCCTGATAGACCCAGGACTTGCCCTCGGCGCGGGCGAGCGCGTCGACGTCGAGAACATTTTCCCATTGCGGCTGCTCGGTCCGATAGCTGGCAAGGCTCGTCCGCCTGACCAGGCCACGGACGTTGGTCTCGTCCTGCCAGAAATTATACAGGCCGTCCGCCCGGATCTGGACGAACGGGATCCGGTCGCGCGCCTGAAGCACTTCGAGAGCGCGGTCGTACATGCCCTGGTAGCGCGGGTCCGACTGGAAGGTGGAAAGCGTTCGCTCGCTCTCGGCTCGGGCCCAGGCCAAAGCCCGCTCCCCCTGCACGTCCTCGAGCCAGACATGCGGATCCGAGTCCGGCGCGGCCGCGCTCTCCTCCGAACTCGTCGCCGATCCTGCCGAGGCTGCGCTCACCAACGCCATCACTCCAACCATGAACGTGAACCGAAACGCCATTCCGCCCCTCCCGAAAACCCAGTGAAGCTTAGGAAGCGGCGGCAGGGATGGCAAACGGCCGAGCGGGAGCGTCAGCCCCGCGCCTCGGGCAGATAAGTGTCGTCGACATGGTCCGAGAAGCGCGTGATCTTGGCTTCGAACTTCATCTTCACCTTGCCGGTGGCGCCGTGCCTCTGCTTGCCGATGATGAGCTCTGCAATGCCGTAGGCGCGGGCCATCTCCTCCTGCCATTTCGGGAAATCGACATGGTCGTCGGCAGGTTGGCGCGAAGCGAGATAATATTCCTCGCGATAGACGAACCAGACCATGTCGGCGTCCTGCTCGATCGACCCCGATTCGCGAAGGTCGGACAGCTGCGGGCGCTTGTCCTCGCGTTGCTCGACCTGGCGCGACAGCTGCGACAGAGCGAGGACCGGGACCCCGAGCTCCTTGGCGAGGGTCTTGAGGCCGCGCGAGATCTCCGAAATTTCCTGGACTCTATTGTCGTTGCCGCTTTTGCCGGTGCCCTGGAGAAGCTGGAGATAGTCGACGACCACGAGCCCGATGCCGCGCTGCCGCTTCATCCGCCGAGCCCTGGTCCTCAGGGCGGCGATGGTGAGGCCGGGCGTGTCGTCGATATAGAAAGGCAGGGTCTCGAGCTCGGCCGCGGCTCGGGCGAGATTGCGGAAGTCCTGCTGGCTGATCTTGCCCATGCGCAGCGCTTCGGAGCTGATCCCCGATTGCTCGGCGAGGATTCGGGTGGCGAGCTGGTCGGCCGACATTTCCAGGCTGAAGAAGGCGACTCCGGCGCCCGCGGATTTCTCCGGGGCGATTCCGTCTTCCATGTCCTGCAGGTAGCGCCGGGCGGTGTTGAAGGCGATGTTGGTGGCGAGCGCGGTCTTGCCCATGCCGGGTCGGCCGGCGAGGATGACCAGATCCGAATGGTGGAGGCCGCCGGTCTTGGCATTGACGGTGTCGAGTCCGGTGGTAATCCCGGACAGTCCGCCGCCGCTGTTGAGCGCCTTTTCGGCCATCCTCACAGCGAGCTGGGTCGCGGCCGCGAAGGTCTTCACGCTGCCCTCGCCGCTGCCCTCCTCGGCGACCCGGTAGAGCGCCGCTTCGGCGGCTTCGATCTGGCCCTTGGGATCGACGTCGTCGCTCGTATCGAGAGCGCCCTCGACCATCTCCCGGCCGACTCCGACAAGCGCGCGAAGCAAGGCGAGATCGTAGATCTGGGCGGCGAAATCGCGGGCGCCGATGATCGCCGCGCCGCTGCCGGTGAGCTGGGCGAGATAAGCGGGGCCGCCGACTTCCTTCATCTCCTCGTCGGCCTCGAAGAGCGGCCTCAGGGTGACCGGACTGGCGACCATGTTCTTGTCGAGAAGCCTCAGGATCTGCTCGTAGATCCGGCCGTGGAGCGGCTCGAAGAAATGCTCCGGGCGAAGCTTGAGCTGGACGTCCTCGGCGATTCGGTTGTCGATCATCAACGCGCCGAGCAAGGCCGCTTCCGCCTCCACGTTGTGCGGAAGCACCTGCGCGCCGATTGCCGGCGCCTCGACCAAAGCCAGTGTCTGAACCATGCAGCCTTCTCCGCCTTTCCGGAGCGCTGCTCAAGCCAGCAACCCTGTGGAACTGCTGTGGATAAGGAGATTCATTCTATTCGCCGGCAGGCGCCATGGCCGGTGAGATCTCGCAAATCCTTGCGGAACAACGAAAGTCTTTGCGGTGGCGCGAAATTGCCGCGGCCGCTAACAGCCGGGCATGGGCGAGCCGAGGATCATCGACATCGAGCTGGACGAGCGGTCGATCCTCAAGCGTAATGCCGACATCGAGCAGGAGCGGAAGGTCGCCATCTTCGACCTTCTCGAGAAGAATCATTTCGATCCGGCCGGCCATGACGGGCCGTTCCGGGTCCGGCTTCGGGTCGAGGAATCGCGGCTCGCGATCGAGCTGATGGACCCGAGCGGCGGCCCGCTCGACACGATCCGGATCGGGCTCGCGCGATTCCGGCGGCCGGTCCGTGACTATTTCCAGATCTGCGATTCCTATTTCCGGGCGGTTCGCTCGGGCGATCCGAAGGGCCTGGAAGCGATCGACATGGCCAGGCGCGGGCTCCACAACGAGGCGGCCGAGCTCCTCGTCGAATGCCTCGGCGGCAAGGTGACGGTCGATTTCGACACCGCGCGCCGGCTTTTCACCCTGATCTGCGTCCTCCACATCAAGCAGTCGACGACGGCGGTTGACTCGCACGGCGCCGCCCCCCCATCCAGAGCAGGATGAAGCGGCTCCTCCTTTCCTGCCTTCCACTGGCCTTCATGGCCGCCTGCGCCACCCAACCGGAAGTCTACAGCCCGGTCGGCACCGTCCGCTATTCCGCGCTCGGCGCGGATCCCTTCTGGATGGTGGCGATCGGCGACGACCGGATCGTCCTCACTTTGGGCGACGAGGGCGGCCGAGCCGACGGGGCGCTCGAAAGCTATGCCTTTCCGCGGGTGTTGCCGGTGGTGAACGGCGCCTTCAGGACCTGGCAGTCGGCCGACGGGCCGGCGGTGATCAACGTCCAGGCCCGGCCCGGGCCCTGCACCGGTTCCGGCGCACGTCTCTACGAGGATCATGTCCGGGTCCGCCTTTCGGGGCGCGAGCTCAGCGGCTGCGGCGGCCGGATGGTGGGCGAAAGCCGCGGCTGATGGCGATTCTGTCGGACCGCTGGATCAGGGAGCAGGCGATTGGGCAGGGCATGATCGAGCCCTTTGTCGAGGCCCAGAGGCGGGAGGGCTGCATCAGCTTCGGCCTGTCCTCTTATGGCTATGACGCCCGAGTCGCCGACGAGTTCAAGATCTTCACCAACGTCGATTCGGCCACGGTCGATCCGAAGGATTTCGCCGCCAACAGCTTCGTCGACCGCAAGACCGACGTCTGCATCATCCCGCCCAACAGCTTCGCCCTCGCCCGAACGATTGAATATTTCCGGATCCCGCGCGACGTGCTCGTCATCTGCCTCGGCAAGTCGACCTATGCCCGCTGCGGAATCATCGTCAACGTGACCCCGCTCGAGCCGGGCTGGGAGGGCCATGTCACCCTCGAATTTTCGAACACGACGCCGCTTCCGGCCAAGGTCTACGCCAATGAAGGCGCCTGCCAGTTCCTCTTTCTCCAGGGCAACGAGCCCTGCGAGGTCAGCTATGCCGACCGCGCCGGCAAATATATGGGGCAGCGCGGCGTGACCCTACCAAAGCTGTGATCCGGGCCGAAGCTGTGATCCGGCTCCTGCTCCCGCTGGGGGCGGCGACGCTGTCCGGCTGTGCCATCCCGCAGCAGGCGGTGCCGGCAGCGCGCGAAGCGGCGGGCTGGCGAAGCGTCGCCACCGATGACGACCGGGAGCGGCTTCGCGGCTGGCGGACGATCTGGCTTCAGGCGCTCGAGCGCGCCCGAAATGCGGGCCAAGGCGCGGAGATCGCCCGCGAAGGCGCCCTGCTCGATCCCGATGCCGCGCTGGCCCAGCCGCTGCCTCCGCCCGGCGACTATCGTTGCCGGACGATCAAGATCGGGAGCCAGAGCGAGAGCGGTCTCGAATATGTCGCTTATCCTGCCTATCGGTGCCGGATCGCCGCCGACGATGGCCTCCTCACCTTCACCAAGCTCAGCGGATCGCAGCGGCCGGTCGGCGTGCTCTTGCCCGACAGCGACCGGCGCTACGTCTTCCTCGGAACGCTCCAGCTCGGCGACGAGACCGGCGCCCTCCAATATGGCCGCGACCGCGAGCGCGACATGGCCGCCTGGCTCGAAAGGGTCGGCGAGCGACGCTGGCGGCTCGTCTTTCCGTCGCCCCATTTCGAATCTTTGCTCGACGTCATCGAGCTCACTCCAGGCGCCTCCTGACAGGGAAACAACATGCGGATGAAATTGCTCGCAGCCGTGCTAATGGCCAGCGCCATGAGCGGCGCCGCCTTCGCCCAGGACCTTCGCCAGTCGATCCGGCAGGACATGCCGGGCCTGCTCGAAATCTATCGCGATCTTCACGCCCATCCCGAGCTCAGCCTCCAGGAAACCCGAAGCGCCGCCCGGATGGCGGACGAAGCGCGCCGGCTGGGCTTCACCGTCACCAACGGCGTGGGCGGCACCGGCGTCGTCGCGGTCATGGAGAATGGGCCCGGGCCGGTGCTCATGCTTCGCGCCGACATGGACGCGCTTCCGGTCGAGGAACAGACCGGCCTGCCTTATTCCAGCCAGGTCCGGGCGACGAGCCTCGCCGGAGTCGAGAGCGGAGTCATGCATGCCTGCGGCCACGACACCCACATGACGGCGTGGATGGGCACCGCCCGCCGGCTGGTGGAGCTTCGCGATCGCTGGTCGGGGACCTTGGTGATGATCGGCCAGCCAGGCGAGGAGCTCGGGCTCGGCGCCAAGGCCATGCTCGACGACGGCCTGTTCACCCGTTTCCCGAAGCCGTCGCACGTCATCGCCTTCCACGATTCGGCAATGCTTCCGGCGGGAACGATCGGCTACACGCCCGGCCCCGCCCTCGCCAATGTCGATTCGGTCGACATCGTCGTTCGCGGCGTCGGCGGGCACGGCGCCTCGCCCCACACGACCCGTGATCCGATCGTCCTCGCCAGCCGGATCGTCAGCAGCCTCCAGACTCTGGTCAGCCGAGAGCTCGACCCGCTCGATTCCGCGGTGGTGACGGTGGGCAGCTTCCATTCCGGAACCAAGCACAACATCATCTCGGACGAAGCCCGGCTTCAGCTCACCGTTCGAAGCTACACGCCCGAGATCAGGCGGCAGCTGCTCGACGGAATCGCTCGCATTTCCCGCGGCGAGGCGATCGCGGCCGGAATCCCCGAGGACCGGATGCCGCAGATCAGCATCGAGGAAAATTATACGCCGGCCACCGTCAATACCGAGGCGCTGACCCGGAGCACCGCCGCCTTGTTCACCGAGCATTTCGGCGCCGAGCGGGTCCGCGAAGTCCGTCCGATCATGGCCGGCGAGGATTTCAGCCAGTTCCACCTCGCCGACCGCAATATCGAGAGCCTGATCTTCTGGGTCGGGGGAGTCCCGCAGGCGCAATGGGACGCCGCCCAGCGCGACGGGACCGTCTTGCCTTCGCTCCACAGCCCGTTCTGGGCGCCGGAGCCCGACGCGACCATCTCCACCGCCGTCGAGGCGATGGTCGTCGCTTCGCTGGGAGTCCTTGGCCGGCGCTGAACCCAGGCTCTACTTAGATGTTGAGTCTGACGAAGCGCTCAGGCGGGCAATCTGATCCTCGCCAAGCTGCAGATCGAGAACGCCGAGCAATTCGTCGAGCTGGGCGACGCTGGTGGCGCTGGCGATCGGCGCCGTCACTCCGGGCTGGGCGGCGAGCCAGGCAAGCGCCACCTGCGCCGGACTTGCGCCGGTTTCGGTCGCCACCTCGTCCAGAACGGCGAGGACCTTGGGCCCCTTCCCTTCCATATAGCGCTTGGCCCGATCGCCGCGCGGGCTCTTGGCGAGATCCGAAGGCTCTCTGTACTTGCCGGTGAGATAGCCGTTGGCGAGGCCGTAAAAGGCGACCATGCCGAGGCCGTGACGGACGACGACGTCGCGAAGCGGACCTTCATAGGCGTTCCGGTCCATGAGATTATATTCGGTCTGAAGCACGCTGTAGGAAGCCAGGCCCTCGCGGCGGCTGACGGCGAGCGCTTCCTCGAGCCGCTCCGGCCCGATCTGCGACGCGCCGATCGCCCGCACTTTCCCGGCCTTCACCAGCCGGTCGAAGGCGCCGAGGCTTTCCTCCAAGGGGGTCGCGGGATCGTCCTTGTGCGAGAAATAGAGATCGACATGATCGCTGCCGAGCCGCCCGAGCGACGCCTCGATGCCGCGTTCGATGGTCGCCGCCGACAAACCCTCGTCGAAGCCGACCTTGGTCGCGATCAGGACGTCGTCCCGCCGGCCGCGGCGGCGAAGCCAGTCGCCGATCAGGCTCTCCGACTCGCCACCGCGATTTCCCGGAGCCCATTTCGAATAGACGTCGGCAGTGTCGATCATGACCCCGCCGCCTTCGACGAAGCGGTCGAGCACCCGGAACGCCTCGTCGCCGGTCAGATTCCAGCCGAAGACGTTGCCGCCCAGGACGAGTGGCGAAACACGAAGCCCCGATTTGCCAAGTTCCCGAATCATCAAAGCGCCTCATCCTTCCTCGTCTCGAGCGCCACGAATGCGGCTCGACGTTCACATGTTAGCGGCCCTACCCGGGAAGGCGATAGCCTTGGGAAGCGGGTCGCGAACGGTCGCGACCCCTCCTATCCCCTTGAATTGGTGCTTGACGTGCCTGGGCATCTCCTTGATGTGAACGTCGATGACCGACTTCGCCCGCCTTGCCGATCTTCCGGCCGCCGCTGCCGCGGCGCCGACGGCGCGCACGGTCGCATCCTCGCAGGCATGGCTCTGGTGGCGGAACATCTCCTCCGCGGCAGGCCGATGGCGTAGCTGGTGACCGAGATCCGACCGGATCGACGATAATCCAGAACAGCAGGCCCGCCGATTTCGGCGGGTTTTTTCATGCCTTTTGCGAGGAACACCCCATGTACCTGAACCAGGCGTTTGCGCGCGACAAAAGCGCTCTCGAGTCCGAGACCCCCACCGTCGACCATTCGCTCGACCGGCTCTATTCGGGCGAGCCGCTTTCCGCCGTCCAGTCCGAATGCCTCTTCTCCGCTCTGGTGGCGGGGGAGTTGAGCGAGCCGACGATCGCCGCGATGCTCATCGCCCTTCGATTCAACGGCGAGACGACCGAGACCCTGATCGGCGCCGCCCGCGCGCTTCGATCGGCGGATGCCGATTTCCCGCGGCCGGACTATCTCTTCGCCGATACGTGCGGGACCGGCGGCGACGGGTCGAGCTCGATCAACGTGTCGACCGCGGTTGCCTTCGTCGCCGCGGCGGCGGGCCTTCCCATCGTCAAGCATGGCAATCGATCGTTCAGCTCCCGCTGCGGCTCGGCCGACGTACTCGAGCGGCTCGGGACGAAGCTGGACATCGATGCCGGACGTTCACGCCGGGTGCTCGACGAAACCGGGATCTGCTTCCTGTTCGCGCCGGCCTATCATCCCGGACTCGCTCATGCCGGACCGGTCCGACGGGCGCTCAAGGTCCGAACGATCATGAACGTGCTCGGCCCCTGCCTCAATCCGGCGGAGCCGCCGGTCCAGCTGCTCGGGGTAGCTCGGCCCGAGCTGCTCGAGCCGGTCGCGTCGACCCTCGCCGCTCTCGGCGTCGAGACGGCCCTGGTCGTCCATGGTTCTGGACTGGACGAGGTCGCCCTCCACGGCCCGACCGAGGCGGTTCGACTGAACAGGGGCCGAATCGAGCCGCTCTTCCTCACCCCGGAGCAAGGTGGCTTCGCCCGGGCGCCGCTCGCCGAAGTCCGCGGCGGTGACCCGGAGGAGAATGGTCTTCGCCTGGCGGCGCTTCTGCGCGGCCAGGGCAGCGAATCGGAGCGCCGGATCGTCGCGCTCAATGCCGGCGCGCTGCTGATGACGGCGGGCCTTGCGGCCGGGTTCAGCGAAGGTGTCGAGGCGGCCGAAGACGTGATCGCGAGCGGCGATGCCGGCCGGCTGCTCGATCGCTTCGTCGAGGCGACCAATGGCTGAGCGCGGAATCCTGGAGGCGATCGTCGAGCGGAAGCGGCGCGACGTCTCGGACCGGCTTGCCGGATCGAGCGTGGAATCGCTTCGCGCCGGGGCCGAGCCGAGCCGGCGAAGCCTTCGGGCGGCCCTCGCCAGGCCAGGCGCGCGCTTCATCATGGAAGTGAAAAGGGCCTCGCCCTCGCAAGGACTGCTCCGCGACCAGGCGGACCCGCAATCGATCGCCGCCGCTTATGCCGGCGCCGCGGACGCCGTCAGCGTCCTCACCGACAATCCCTTCTTCCACGGCTCCCTCGACGACCTCGCAAAAGTCCGCTTGGTGTTCGACGGTCCGATCCTCGCCAAGGATTTCGTCGTCGACCCCCGGCAGGTGCCCGAGGCCCGCCGACATGGCGCCGATGCGGTTCTGGCGATGCTGTCGGTCCTCACGCCGGCCGAAGCGGAGCAGGTCATCGCCGAGGCTCGGCGGCTCGGCATGGAGGTGATCGTCGAGGTCCATGACGAGGCCCAGGTCGAGCAGGCGCTTGCCCTCGACGCGCCGATCATCGGAATCAACAATCGCGACCTTCATACGCTCGAGGTGAACCTCGCCGTCACCGAGCGGCTCGCGCCCTTGATCCCGGCCGATCGCCTCGTCGTCGCCGAATCGGGAATCGGCGGCCGGGCCGACGTCGATCGTCTGGCCGGTCACGCCGATGCCTTCCTCGTCGGCTCGTCGCTCATGCGCTCGCCCGATCCGGGCCGCGCCGCCCGCTCGCTCGCCTTCGGCCGGGTCAAGGTCTGCGGCCTGACCAGCGCCGCCGATGCGCGACTCGCCGCCGGCCGCGCGACTCATGGCGGGATGATCCTCGTCGCCGAATCGCGGCGCCGGATCAGCCGAAGCGAGGCGCTGCCGGTGGCGGAAGCAGCGCGAGCCTCAGGGCTCGAGACGGTCGGCGTGTTCCGCAACACGAGGCTTATGCAGGTCGCGGAGACCGCCCGGGCATTGGCCCTGGATGTCGTCCAGCTTCATGGCGAAGAGGATCCGGACTATATCGCCGCGCTTCGCAACCTCGTCGGCGGCGACACCGAGATCTGGGCTGTGAGCGCCGTCGGCGCCCGGCAGCCGTACCGGCGAACAGGCGCCGACCGGACGATCTACGACAGCGAGCGGGATGGACGCTGCGGCGGCACCGGCCGGGCCTTCGACTGGGCCCGCCTCCGCGATTCCGGCGCACTTGGCGCCGACGTCGTCGCCGGCGGCCTTTTCGCCGGCAATGCCGCCGCCGCCGCCCGGCTCGGCGCCTTCGCACTCGACGTCAATTCCGGGGTCGAAAGCGCCCCCGGCCGAAAGGACGAGGTGAAGATCCAGGCCTTCTTCGAGGCGTTGCGGGCGCCGAAGCGCGGCGAGGCCCGACCATGCGTCTGAGCGGTCGGTTCGGCAGGTTCGGCGGCGCCTATGTGCCGGAAATCCTCATGCCTGCGCTCGAGCAGCTCGAGGCGGCCTTCCTCGACGCCCAGGAGGACGAGAGCTTTCGAAGCGAGCTCGCCGATCTCCTCGGCCGTTACGCCGGCCGGCCGACCCCGCTCACCCTCTGCCGCAACCTCGGCGGCCGCGCCCGCCTCTACCTCAAGCGCGAGGATCTCCTCCACGGCGGCGCCCACAAGACCAACCAGGTTCTCGCCCAGGCGCTGCTTGCCCGGCGGATGGGCAAGACCCGGCTGATCGCCGAGACCGGCGCCGGCCAGCACGGAGTCGCCACCGCCATGGCCGGCGCCCTGTTCGGGCTTGAGACCCGGATCTACATGGGCGCCGACGATGTCGAGCGGCAGCAGCTCAACGTCTTCCGGATGGAGCTGATGGGCGCCGAGGTGATCCCGGTCACCGGCGGCGGCCGGACCCTGAAGGATGCCGTCAACGAGGCGCTCCGCGACTGGACGGCGAGCTTCGCCGATACCCATTATCTGCTCGGCACCGTCGCCGGACCCCATCCCTTCCCGCTCATGGTCCGGGAGTTTCAGCGGGTGATCGGCGCCGAGGCGCGCGCCCAGCTGCTCGAGGCCGAAGGCCGGCTCCCCGATAGGGTGATCGCCTGCGTCGGCGGCGGCTCGAACGCGATGGGCATCTTTGCCGACTTCGTCGAGGACGAGAGCGTCGCCCTGATCGGGGTCGAGGCCGCCGGCCGCGGACTGGACGGCGACGCTCACGGCGCAACGCTTCTTCGCGGCCGCCCCGGAATCCTCCACGGCGCCGAAACCTATCTGCTCCAGGACGAAGACGGCCAGGTCGCCGACACCTGGTCGGTTTCCGCCGGGCTCGATTACCCGGCGGTCGGGCCGGAACATGCCTTTCTGAAGGAGAGCGGGAGAGCGACCTATGTCGGGGCGAGCGACAAGGAGGCGCTCGAGGCCTTCGCCTTGCTGGCGCGACACGAAGGCATCGTCTGCGCCTTCGAATCCGCCCACGCTCTGGCCCATGCGCTGAAGCTCGCCCGGGATTGCGCGGAAGGAACGATCCTCGTCGTCGGGCTGTCCGGCCGGGGCGACAAGGACATGGCCCAGGCGAGGCGCCTGATCGGGGCGGCGCCATGAGCCGCTATGCCGCCATGTTCGAACGCCTCGCCGGATCGGGCGACGGCGCGTTCGGCGCCTTCCTGATGCTCGGCGATCCGGATCTCGAGACGAGCGCCCGGCTCCTCGATGCCGCGGTCGAGGGCGGCGCCGACATGGTCGAGGTCGGGATCCCCTTTTCGGATCCGGTGGCCGATGGTCCCGTGATCCAGGCGTCGGCCGAGCGCGCTCTGGCGCGGGGCGTCCGTCCCGCCGACGCCTTCGCCTTGCTGTCAGATTTCCGCCGACGCCACGCGCAGATCCCGGTGGGCATCCTCACTTATGCCAATCTCGTCGTGGCGCGCGGCCGCGACGCCTTCTGTCGGGCCTCGTCCGAAGCGGGAGCGGACAGCCTTCTCGTCGCCGACGTCCCCGCCTTCGAGGCCGAGCCGTTCGCCCAGTCGGCCCGGGCCGCTGGCCTCGATCCGGTGCTCATCGCCGCCGCCAACACCCCGAAGGCGACCCTCGAGCGGATCGCCCGGCTCGGCGGCGGCTATACCTATTGCGTCGCCCGCGCCGGAGTTACCGGCGCCGGCGAGAGCGTCCATTTCGACCATCGCGACATGCTCGATTCGCTCGCCGAGGCGGGCGCTCCGCCGCCGATCTTCGGCTTCGGCATCTCTCGCCCCGACCATGTCGAAGCCGCGCTCGATGCCGGCGCGGCCGGCGCGATCAGCGGGTCGGCGATCGTCAGGCTCGTCGCCGAGGACGCCGCCTCGGCGCCCGATCGAGTCCGCCGCTTCGTCGCCGAGATGAAGTCGGCGACGAGGCGGTCGAGCCGGATCTAGCTCCGCTTTCACCCTTTCTTTGTCAATTTCACCGACACTGTCCTTGTGTCGGAAGCCCTTACACATATTCACTGGCGGGTAGCGGACCGGACGGTCCCGCCCCCTGCTCCTGACTCGGCCGTCGCCCGGCCGGCGAGGGCGCGTTGATTCTCGCCCTGGTCGCCTTCTGGGGGAATCTCCTCGCCGCCTTGCTCTACGGCGTGATGGCGGTGTTCCAGCTTCGCCACTGGCATGGCGATTCCCTGAACCGGCCGCTCGTCGGCGCCTTCGCCGTCATGTCGGTCTGGGCGATCTTCCTGGCGATGCTGCCCGGTTACGCGATGCTCCCTCAGCTCGCCGAAGCGGCTCGCAACATCGCCTTCCTGGCCTTCATGTACGGGATCATGCAGAATGCCGAAGGCGGCGGACAGCCGGCGCTCAAGGCGGTCTATGGCTCGGTCGCGGCGGTGGTCGGGCTTCAGATCGTCATCGGCGGCGTGATCGGCGAATATCGCGACGTCCCTTTCATGTTCGAGGCGCTTGCGGCGACCGGGCAGATGATCGGCCTGACGATCGCGGCCGGAGCCCTGATCCTGGTCCACAATCTCTACGGCCAGGCCTCGCCCGAATCGCGGGGGGCGCTCCGTTTCCCGATGATCGCCCTGACAATCATGTGGGCCTACGATCTCCACCTCTACACCGTCGCCTATTTCACCCGCGGCCTCGCCCAGGATCTCTACGCGCTTCGCGGCACGGTATTGGCTCTGCTCGTGCCCCTGTTCGTGCTCGGCGTTCGAAACAATTCGATCTGGAAGGTGCAGCTGTCGCGGGCGGCGACCTTCCAGTCGGTCTCGGTGATCGCGATCCTCGCCTACCTCATCGTGATGATGTCGGGCGCCCGGGCGATGGAGCTGGTCGGCGGCGACTGGGGCCGAGCCGCCCAGCTGGGCATCGTCCTCGTGATGAGCGTCGCAGCGCTGATCATGCTTCCCTCCGGCCGGCTCCGCGGCTGGTTCAAGGTCGTCGTCGCCAAGCACGTCTTCGAGCATCGCTACGATTATCGCGAGGAATGGCTTCGATTCACCGACACGGTCGCGCGCGGCGACGAGGACAGCCCCTCGCTCGAGACCCGGGTGGTGAAGGCGCTCGCCGATATCGGCGGCTCTCCCGGCGGCCTGCTCCTTCTTGCCGACGAACATTATCATTTCTCGAGGTCGGTCGCCTGGAACTGGGAAGATGCGCCGATCGACGGCGGCGAAGGCGCCGAGGCGCTCGCCCGCTTCGTCGAGGACCGCGCCTTCGTCCTCGATTTCGAGCGGCTCCAGGGCGGCTGGCTGTCGCACGGTCAGGCGCAGGTGCCGGTGCCGCTTTGGCTGGCGGCGACCGGCGCCTGGGCGGGAGTGCCCCTCATCCATGCCGGCCGGCTGGTCGGGCTCGTCATCCTCGCCCACCCGCCCTACCGGCGGCCGCTCGACTGGGAGGATTACGACCTGTTCCGGGCGGCGGGGATCCAGGCCGCCAGCTATATCGCCGAGGCGAGGAGCCAGCAGGCGCTCGCCGATTCCCGCCGCTTCGACGAGTTCAACCGGCGCTTCGCCTTCATCCTCCACGACATCAAGAATCTCGTCAGTCAGCTCAGCCTGGTCGCCCGCAACGCCGAGCGCCACGCCGACAATCCGGAGTTCCGCGCAGACATGATCGCTACCTTGCAGAGCTCGGTGAAGAAGATGAACGACCTGCTGGCGCGGCTGTCGCCGGGCGCGGTGCGCGAAGGAGAGCCGATCCGGCCGGTATCGCTCGAGCGGGCGGCCGCGAGCGTCGCGGCCGCCAAGTCCCACCAGCACCCGGTCATCGTCGCCGGAGAGCCCGGCCTGTGGGCGAAGGCCGATCCGGCCGCGCTCGAACAGGCTCTGTCCCACCTCGTCCAGAACGCCGTCGAGGCGAGCCCGCCGGACCGGCCGGTCGAGATCCGCTATGCCGAGAGCGGCGGCGACGCGCTCATCGAGGTGATCGACCGAGGTCACGGAATGAGCGCCGAATTCGTCCGGACCCGGCTGTTCCAGCCCTTCGCCTCGACCAAGGAGCAGGGCTTCGGGATCGGCGCCTATGAGGCGCGGGCGCTGGTGACGGCGATGGGCGGCCGGATCGAGGTCGACAGCCGCGAAGGCGAAGGCTCGGTCTTCAGCCTCATCTTTCCCCGGGCGGAAGCCGTTCCCGTCCCCGAACGCAGGCGGATGCGCGCATGAACATGCCAGTCAAACCCAAGCTGCTCATCGTCGAGGACGACGAAGGGCTCCAGCGCCAGCTGCGCTGGGCCTATGACGATTACGAGGTGCTGGTCGCGTCCGACGCCAATGCCGCCGTCGACCTGCTTCGCGCCGCCGAACCGGCGGTCGTGACGCTCGACCTCGGACTTCCGCCCGATCCCGACGGTGTCTCGGAAGGCTTCGCCGCGCTCGACAACATTCTCCGGCTCAAGCCGGACACCAAGGTGATCGTCGCCTCAGGCCACGGCGCCCGCGAAAGCGCGCTTCGGGCGATCGCGTCCGGCGCCTATGATTTCTACCAGAAGCCGGTCGACATCGATCAGCTCGGACTCATCGTCCGCCGGGCGTTCCAGCTTCACGAGCTGGAAAGCGAGAACAGGCGCCTGGAAAGCCAGGTCGGCGAGGATCGTACCGTGCTCGGGACGATGATCACCGCCGCTCCCGAGATGATGAAGGTGGCGCGGACGATCGAGCGGGTCGCCAATACCGATGTCTCGGTGATGCTGCTGGGGGCGAGCGGGACCGGCAAGGAATTGCTCGCCCGCGGAGTCCATCGCGCCAGCCGACGCCATTCCGGCGGCTTCGTCGCCATCAATTGCGCGGCCATCCCGGAGAATCTGCTCGAAGCGGAATTGTTCGGCTACGAGAAGGGCGCCTTCACCGGCGCGATCAAGACGACCGAGGGCAAGATCGAGCTCGCCCATGGCGGCACCCTGTTCCTCGACGAGATCG
>CAMPIH010000010.1 GCA_946886275.1 uncultured Sphingosinicella sp. | reverse complement strand
ACGGACCCTGGCCGCCTATCTCGGCTGGCGGCTCGCCGGCTGGACCTTCGCCGCCTTGCTCGGAATCGTCCTTCTGCTGCAGATGGTCGACCTGCTCGAGCGCGGCGGCGAGTTCGTCGATCATGGCCTCGGCTTCGCCGGAGTCGCGCGCCATTTCCTGCTTCAGCTTCCGCTAATGCTCCAGCAGGCGATCCCGATCGCCGCCCTCGCCGGCGCGATGACCGTCTTCGCCGGTCTCGCCCGAGCCCGGGAAATGACGGCGATCCGCGGCGCCGGTGTTTCGCAATGGCGGATCCTCGTCATGGCCCTGCCTTTGCCCCTGCTCCTGTCAGCGGCGACGTTCCTCCTGTCCGAATATGCGGTGCCGCGGACCCAGGTCAGCCTTGCCGCCTGGTGGGCCGAGACCCGGCCCGAAGCCGAGATCCCGTCAACTGCCGAGCGCTGGTTCCGGATCGGCGACGAGATCGTACGCGCCGGGAGCGCCGAGCCGGACGGATCGGGGATAGGCGGGATCGACATATTCCGACGCGACCGAAGCGGGCTTCTGGCCGAGCGGGTGACCGCCGCCCGAGCCGAGGCCGCAGACGGCCAATGGATGCTGGAGCAGGTGGTGCTCACCCGCTTCGGCGAGGGCGAGGCGATTGTCGAGCGATCCCGGCGGATGGCGTGGGACTCGCCGCTTCAGCCGGACGATGTCGCCGCCTTCTTCTCGTCGGCCCGATCGCTTTCGTCGTCAGCGGCCCGGCGCGCCGCCGGCGAAGCGGCGCCGGTGAGCCAGAGCCAGGCCCTGTTCGCGACCCGCATCCTGCGCTCGGCGGCCGAGCCGCTGGCGCCCTTGATCATGATCCTTCTCGCGCTTCCGCTCGCCTTCGTCGTTCCGCGCACCGGCGCGGGCTGGCCGGCCTTGCTTTATGCCGCCGGCGGCGGCCTGGCCTATCTCGTCGCCGACGGAATCCTCACCGTCTTCGCCCAGGTCGGCTACGTGCCCGCGCTCGTCGGCGCCTGGGCCGCACCCGCCGTCGCGCTTCCGACGGCGCTCACCGTCCTGCTTTTTGCGGAGCGCTGATCACTCGACGGTCCGCGATCTTTGGCATGCAGGCCCGATCGCCTCTTGGATCGGTCCAGGTTCAGCAAGCCTCTTTATAAGGCTCGAAAGAGAATGGGGCGTGTGATTTGGATCCTGCTGACCCGTCTTGCAGAAGGGGATAGAGCAATGTCTTCTCGCGCTCGACGCGACGGCGCATGGCCGTCAGCATGTCGGCAGCGGCCCGCGAATAGCCCGCCCAGTCTCCGATGATCCTGTCGAGGCTCCAGGCCGCTACGTGCCTCGTCGAAGTTGCGCGGAGCGAAAAACTTTCGTTGCGAAGCTGCTCCAGAAGGGCTTTGTCGAACGGGGACACACATTGTTCGAGATGCGGGTAGATCGCCGTCTCGATCAACTTCAGCTTCTCACCGCTCGCCTGCATCAGTCTCAACCTGAGCTCTGCGAAGGCGGGCCGGTCCGCAAGGTCGCGGCAGAACAGGACATCGAGCGCGGAGATGGCGTCGATCAGTCCGGCATGAACGCGCTGCAATTCGTTCAGCAGAGCGGAAGCTCTCTGCTCCCGCAAGAGAGGGGACGAGGAGAGAAGGGGCGAGGCCCTCAAGTCTGCGGGCTGCGGTCGACCGGTCTTCGGCGCCGTGAAACAGCCCCTTTCCAAGAGAACGTCGTCGACGCTTGCATCGGTCCGGACGCCGCACAGGTCGGCCGCCGACCAGACCACGCGGCACGTCAGTTCCAGACCGCCGCGGATGATCTCCACTTCGCTTCCCGGCGGCGGCAGGACTGCCCCGGACAGCATCATTCCATGCGAGGAGACGTTGCGGATCGTCACGTTGACGGCCGCGCCATCACGGCGAATCTGCGCGGGGATCATCAGTGGCTTTCGCGGTTCACGAGCTTTCATCTTCTCTGCGCCTCCAGAAGCCCAAACGGCTCTCGCGCAGTATCGAGTCCAGCACCTTCCACAGCGTGAGTCGGTCGACCGTAGAAATGCGTACCAACTCATCGCGTTCGATCGACGCACGACGGGTTCCCCGAGGCCGATCGTGACCATCCAAGACGTTCGCTACGATCATCATCCGAAGGCGAACTGGATATGACGCCACTCACGCGGTCGGAGCGGACAAAATCCAAGGCTTTGTAAGTGGATGACTGAGGATCTCAAACTCTGTTTCGGTAATGTTAACAATCGAAACGCACCGTTGCGAATGCCTTAACCAGAAAACCTAAATTGGGGGTTGCAGCGCTTCAATTTCCGACGGTACAACTGCCGAAAAGGATTTTGTTGTCTTGCCGATTCTGGCCCCGACTCCGCTCCAGCAGAGGCTGGTCTTCTGGACGGTTTTCGTAGTATTGCTTCTTGTCAGTGCAGCCTCATTCGTCACCACGCAGAGGCTTGTTACGCTCTCGGAAAACGCTGAGCGAAGCCAGGATACACTGCTCGAGCTCGAGCGCTTTCTTTCGCACGTGAAGGATGTCGAGACGGGCGCTCGTGGCTACGCCATTACCGGCGATCGGCGACATCTTCTGCCCTACCAGACAGGCACCGAAAGATCGCTCGAAGCACTTTCGCGACTGCGAGACCTCGCCGGCTCGGAACTGAGTCTCCAGCAGCAGCTCGCGGATCTGGAGCGGCAAGCCCGCCAACGCATCTCCCTGGCTGCTGCGCTGGTCGATAGCCGCGAGCGTGGCAGCCCAGACGCGATCATGGCTCAGGTCGATGACGGCAAGTCAGCGATGGACGGTCTTCGGAGAGACGTTCGAACGATCAAGGCCGAGGAAAGGGCCGGTTACGAACAATTGAGGCGGACGCTCGAGCGGCAGACCCGGATCATGAGCTTCGCCATGATCCTCGGGGTCGTCCTCAGCCTTGCCGCCTTCGCCTCCCTTTTCATTCTCGCCCATCGCGAGGTCGTTCGCCGCCGGCAGGCCGAGGAGGAGTTGCGCGACTTCAACGCCGAGCTCGAGCAGCGCGTTCAGGAACGGACCACGGAAGTCGAGCGGTCGCGCAAGCTGCTCGATGCCGTTATCGAGAATCTACCTGACACCGTTTTCCTCAAGGATGTTCGGGACGAGTTCCGCTACGTCCTGGTGAACGAAGCCGGCGAAAAGCTGCTTGGCCGCGAACGGAGCGAAGTCGTCGGCCATGTCGATCACGAGCTCTTCCCGCGGACCGAGGCAGCGCTCTGCCGACGCGAGGATCGGGAGATCGCCGAGACAGGGCAGCGTCGAATCATTCCGGAACGATCCTTGACCACCGATCATGGCCAGCGGCTGATCGAAAGTCGCAAAATCCCTCTGTTGCTGGACGACGGGCGCCAGCAATTCGTGCTCGGTATTGTGCGCGACGTGACCGATCAGAAGTCGCTGGAAAAGCAGGTTCGGGAAATGCAGCGGATGGAGGCGGTCGGTCGCCTCACCGGCGGCGTGGCCCATGATTTCAACAATCTCCTGGCCATCATCATGGGGAGCGTGGAGCTGGTCCGCGAGCAAATCCCCGAGGATTCGGAAACGGCGATCATTGCCGACGAGGCGCTGGATGCGGTCGGGCGCGGTGCCGAACTGGTCCGCCGGCTGCTCGCCTTCGCACGCAAGCAGCATCTCGAGCCGTCGGCCATCGCCCTCAACGATCGCCTGCCCGAGATCATCCCGCTGCTTCGACGAACGCTTGGCGAGACGGTCCGGCTGGAGGTGAAGCCGAACGAACATCTGTGGCTCGCGATGATCGATCCGACCCAATTCGATGATGCCCTCGTCAATCTGGCCATCAATGCCCGCGACGCAATGCCTGATGGTGGTTCTCTCATCATCGAAACAGACAACGTGGTGCTCGACGAGGATTATGCCGCCCACCATATCGAGGTCACGCCGGGCGAATATGTGATGCTTGCCGTGAGCGACACGGGGAGCGGGATGAGCCCGGAAACGGTCGTTCGAGCCTTCGAACCCTTCTTCACGACGAAGCCGGAAGGCCGAGGCACCGGCCTTGGGCTCAGCCAGGTCTATGGCTGGGTGAAGCAGTCCGGCGGGCACATCAAAATCTATAGCGAGGATGGCCGAGGGACATCCGTAAAGCTCTATCTCCCGCGAGCGGCGGCCCGCGACGCGCGGCAGGAAGCGGAGCCGCAGGAGTCGGCCGCACCGGGCGGACATGAGACGATCCTGGTCGTCGAAGACAATCCGAACGTGCGCCGCACCGTGCTTCGCCAGCTGGCCGGCCTCGGCTATTTGGTGATCGAAGCGGAGGACGCCGCGACGGCTCTCCATCTCATTCGGCAGGGGACGCAGTTCGATCTGCTCCTGACCGACGTCGTCATGCCCGGGGGCATGACCGGCTATGAACTGGCGGACGAGGCGGCAGCTCTCAGGCCGGGGCTGAAGGTGCTCTTCACCTCAGGTTACACCGAACTGGCCGAGCAACGCCGGGAGCGGTCGCACAAGGGGCCGCTCATCAGCAAACCCTACCGGAAGCAGGAACTCGGACGCGCAATTCGGTCGGTGCTCGACAATGATGGTGACGGACGGACCGAATGATTCTGGCGCGGCCTGAAATGGGCCGGGAGGATTGAATCGAATGCTGGATCGGCGGGTCTATGTGGTCGAGGACGACGAGGCGCTACGAAGGACGATCCGGCGCGCGCTGACCGACGCCGGAATTTACACCGTAGAGTTCGACTCTGCCGAGGCGCTGCTGGAGGGCTATTCGGAGCGGCCGCTCGGAGTCATCCTTCTCGACATGCGGCTGCCCGGGATGAGCGGTCTCGAGCTTCTTGACCGGCTTGAAAACCTGTTGCCGGCAAATCCTGTCGTCATGATTTCGGGCTATGGCGACATTCCGTCTGCTGTCCGCGCCGTCAGGCAGGGAGCGCTCGACTTTCTGCAGAAGCCTTTCCGAAAGGACGAGCTGATCAGCGTCATTCAAGGCGCCTTCGCCCGGATCGAAGCAGTTGAATCGGCGGGGGCTTTCGAGTCGCTCACCGCTCGCGAGAAGGAAGTCCTGCTGGCCTTTGCCGACGGGACTTCCAACAAGGTCGTCGCGTCGCGCCTGAACCTGAGCTCGCGCACGGTGGAAATGCACCGCTCGCGGATCATTCGAAAGTTCGGCGTCGCCAACCTCACGCAAGCTCTCCTGCGGGCCCGGGACATGGGCCTGATCCGATAAGCGAAGAAGAAGGCCGTGAACAAGGCCGGGCGTCCCGGCGCCAAAGCTGGTGAGGAGTGAGCAATGTCGGTGCCGAAGCTACTTGTCGTCGATGACGAACCCGCCTTGGGCGGGTTCGCTGCTCATGCCGGCCGGCGGGCGGGCTTCGATGTCGCCATCGCGCTCAACGCGACGGATTTCGCGACCGCCTTCGATCGGGCGATTCCGGACGCGGTCGTTCTCGATCTGGGCATGCCGGACGGCGACGGTCACGACGTCCTGCGATTCCTGGCGTCCCGGAAGTATGACGGTTCGGTGCTGATCATCAGCGGGTTCGATCGTCCGCGGCTGGAGGCTTCCCGGACCTATGGCGAAACACTCGGTCTCCAGATGCTGTCGCCACTCTCCAAACCAGTTCGGCTCGCCGAGCTCAAGTCGATCCTGGCCGGTCTTCGCAGAGGATCGACATAGTTGAGTGACGGCTGTTGTCGCAGCGCTGAACGTTGACGAGGGCGCCGTCGCTGCCGGCACAAGCCTTACATCATCGATTGAACGACCTGGAGCGAGCCGGCAATCTGCTCGTAAACCACATGCGAGAGAAAACCCGCTCCGCCCGCGGTGCAGGCAATGATCGCGGCGAATTCCATCAGCCTCCCGAGCGCCCTGCTGCGGTCCCGCTTGTCCTGGGTCCTGCCGGATGCCGCCATCTTCATCGGCAAGGCGGTTGCTGCCGGCTTGTCCTGAACTTGTTCGGTCAGACTGCCGAGGTCGATGTCGTCACGAGTCTCGATCCCGCAGCGGTCGCTATCGGACCAGACGACCCGGCCCGTGATCCTGAGGCGGGTCCGAGCAATTTCGAGATAGGTCCCACGATCCAGAGGGGAGCGGAGTTCCAGCATGAGCCCGCGCGAAGAGACGTTGCGAATGCGCGCATCGATCCAGGCGCCGCCGGCCCTGATCCTTGCGGGGATCATGACGGTCGTTCGAGGCTCGCGCTCCTTCATGCGGCGGATCCGCGCGTTGGTGCTGCTGCCCGCGCCCGTAGTCCGCGATTTTTCACCTTCGTGCTCCCCCAAGCCAATGATTCAGCGGCGGACTAACGTATGATAACCTCCCGGTGCGTAACTTGCGCATCCGTAGAATTGCGTATGTCGAAGCGCGACGCCTGACTCGGGCCAGATCGTCGGGGTCATAGGGTCCGCAGCCGAGCCATTGGAAAGTCGCTTCGCGTAGATCGGCCATCCGTACCGAAGGAGGAGCGTTCCCGATCGACTTATCTCGGCACGGCCACAGGAGGTAATTCGTCCGGAGCCCAGAAGAGTTTTCGAACCGTCTTCGGCTCCTCCGGCTGATCCGGCGGCAGCGGATAGAGTTGGCGCTCCTCGCGTCCGCGAGCCGTCAATCTGTCCAGTCTCGATTGTGCCAGGCAATCCAGTCCATCCTTCGCCTCGGATTGCTCCGATGCCTCGACGGGAGAACGCCGCCACTCGGCTTTTCCGATCTTCGCGAACATCTTCAGGCCGCCAGCGCGAGCGGCTCTTCGGCCTGCTCGGTGAGCATGTACCCCCGGCCCCACACGGTCTGGATGTAATTGTCACCGCCGCAGGCAAGGCTCAGCTTCTTGCGTAACTTGCAGATGAAGACATCGACGATCTTTCGTTCGGGCTCATCCAGGCCGTAGAGGTGATTGAGGAAATTGTCTTTCGTCAGGGTGGTGCCCTTGCGCAGGCTCAACAGCTCCAGCACTGCATATTCCTTGGCGGTCAGGTGAACGCTGGCGCCGTCGACCTCGACGGTCTTGGCGTCGACATTCACCGAGAGCTTGCCGGTCCTGATCACCGACTGGGAATGCCCCATCGACCGGCGGACGATGGCATGGATTCGCGCAATCAGCTCATCCCGATGGAAAGGCTTCGTGACATAATCGTCGGCGCCCAGGCCGAGCGCCCTGACCTTCGAGTCGAGCGCGCTATTGCCTGACATGATCAGCACCGGCGTAGCCACCTTGGCGGCTCGGAGCTTCTTGAGCACCTCAAAACCGTCCATGTCCGGCAGGTTCAGGTCGAGGCAGATGATGTCGTAGTCGTAGAGCCTGCCGAGATCCAAGCCCTCCTCGCCAAGGTCGGTGGCGAAGACGTTGAACCCCTCACGAGTCAGCATCAGCTCGATCGCCTCGGCCGTCGTTGGCTCATCTTCTATCAGCAAGACGCGCATGCATTCTCTCCTCGAGTCGCGTTCGGCGCTCGTGTCGATTCGTCACTGGCGCGGATCCGGTTATCGGCGGTTAACCATCGAGGTCCGTAGAAATACCGGCCTTTTCTTCGCGACCCGCGAGCGATGGCCGGCGACCGTAGATTCACGGTCCTTCGGCTACCGAATTCTAAGCAGCTGCCGGTCCAGGATTGGGCGACACCAATGACTGGAGCGATTCACGTGGCTCGTGCCGCACGACAGCATCAAGCGACGATCGACGCCCTCGCCGTTCCGGCGAGCGACCTGTCGTGGAAGTTCGCCTTCGAAGATGCGATCGAGGCCGGGATGGAAGCGGAGAATTTCCACCGCGAGAATCTCTCCGCCTTTTGCTGCAAGGAACGCTTCACCGACGGCGAGCTCGCGCAGCTGATGCGCGCGGAATATCAATATCAGGACATGAGCCGGCACTCGCGCTGCCTGATGGATGCTCTTCTCCTGAGGCCCGCGCCGGACACCGCCGCCTTGCTCTGGAAGCTCGAATATGCGCTCGGCGGGCGGAGGGGCTACGGATCCTCGAAGCCGCTCCCGGAAACGGCCATGGCGCATATCCTCTCGGACGCTCGCCGACTCCTCGGCGGAGAGGGCGGCGGCTCGTCCGGTCGCGCGAATCCCGCTCTCCGGTAAGCCGACGAAGCCCTCCGCCCAGGTCGCGTCTGCGTCCCGCCGGTCACAGCTTCCCGATAAATATTATAAATGGCTTGTCGGGCCCACGCGCGCATTGCATTATAGCGGATGCGTAACGGCCCCAGTCGAGGGCTGCGGAAGAACAAGCCTGGGGAGCTCGCCATGCGTGTGAAGACGCTCATTCTCTGCTCGTCCTCCATTACCATGCTCGTCGCCGGTGCAGCCCCAGCCTGGGCGCAGACCACCGAAGGCCAGCAGGCGCAGGAGACGCCCGCCGACTCCACCGACGTCACGACCGCCGACGATGAGACGATCGTCGTGACCGGGCTTCGCCAGAGCCTCCAATCGGCGCAGAATTTGAAGCGCAATTCGGACCAGGTCATCGACGCCATCGTCGCCGAGGATATCGGCAAGCTCCCCGACATCGCCGTTTCCGACACCGCGGCGCGAATTCCGGGCGTCCAGGTCGAACGCGGCGGCGGCGAGGCGGGACGGGTGCTCGTCCGCGGCCTGCCCGATTTCGCGACTACGTATAATGGCCGCGAGATTTTCACCGCGGAGACCCGATCGGTCGCGCTCCAGGATTTCCCGTCGGGCGCGATCGGCGCAATCGAGGTGTTCAAGACCTCCACCGCGAACCTGATCGAGCCCGGCCTCGCGGGCCTCGTCAACGTCCGTTCGCGGCGGCCGTTCGATTTCAACGACGGCCTCGAGATCGCCGGCTCCGTCTGGGGTCTCTACACCTATCAGGCGGACGAGATCACGCCGAACGGCAATATCCTGATCACCGATCGCTGGGACGTCGGTGACGGCGGCGAGATCGGTGCCCTGATCGGATTCTCCTATACGCGGCTTCGCTATCTCGACTCGACCCGCGAGAATACGGATTTCGTCGCCGGCGGCGGACCCAATGGCAGCCGGTTCCCCGATATCCAGCGGATATTCTATGGCGAGGGCGATCGCACTCGACCGTCGGTCAATGCCGCGATCCAGTATCGGCCGAGGCCGGGCATCGAGCTCTACGCCGAAGGCTTGTGGCAAGGCTTCCGCAACCGCGTTTCCGACCGGCTGCTCGCCGTGCCCTTGTGGGGCGGCTCCGGCTTCACCAATTTCCAGACCCGCGACGGAAGACCCGATCTGCTCGAGAGCGGCACCGTCACCAATCCGTTCCGTCCCGACGGCTTCCAGGGCGGAACCTTCAACAAGACCAACACCTACCAGTTCGCGGTCGGCGGCTCATGGGACACCGGCCCGTTGCGGGTTTCGGCGGATCTCGCCCGAACCGAAAGCACCTTCACCGGATCGACTGCAAGCGTCGATTATGCGTTCGCCAACCGCCAGACGGTGACCTTCGACACCGACGTCGATGCGGAAGACGGCGGTGCGGAATTCAGCTTCGCCAATTTCGACCCCGCCAATCCGGCCAATTACGTCTATCGCGGCTTCTACGAGGAAGCCCAGCAGTCGCAGGGCGACGATTGGCAGGCGCGGCTCGATTTCACCTACGACACGGGCATGGCGGCGCTGCCGGAGCTCCAGTTCGGCCTTCGCCACGTCAATCGCGATTCGCACCGCGAGTTCGGCAACCGCTATTTCGGCAACGCCCCGGTCGAGGACCAGCGCATTCCGTTCAGCCAGGTGCCGCTCGATTACGTCCTGTTCCAGCCCGGTTTCCGAGGCAGCGACGTCCAGCAGTTCCGCACCTGGCTTTCACCGACATACCGGAGCATCCGCAACGGCATCCAGGACATGCGGCAGTTCACGATCGACATCGGCGGGACCAACTTCACCCTCGACGATCCGCTTCCGGATCCGCTTCAGACCTGGGACGCCAACGAGAAAAGCTACGCCGCCTACGGCCAGCTTCGCTACGAGTTCGAGCTGGGCGGCGGAATGAGCGTTGACGGGCAAGTCGGATTGCGCGTCGTCAAGACCGAGTTTGCAGCGGACGGAACCCGGCTCGTCTTCGCTCCGGACCCGGACGGGGATGGACCTCTGCCGGAGCCGCCGGGCGTCTTCACGCCGACCAGCGTCGACCGCGAATATACCGACTGGCTTCCGAACGTCAGTGCGCGTTTCCGCTTCAACCCGGAGCTTCAGCTTCGCCTGTCCTTCACTCAGACCCGGACGCGACCGTCCTTCACCGACCTTCGGCCCTCGGCGACTCTCGATCGGCCGCCGGCCTGTTTCAACGAGACGCCGATCCCGGAGAATTGCTTCCAGACCGGCAGTGGCGGCAACCCGTTCCTCGATCGGCTGAAGTCCGACAATTACGATGCGTCGCTCGAATATTATTTCTCCCGCACCGGCTTTGCGTCGCTCGCCGTCTTCCATCGCGACATGCAGGGGTTCATCGAGGGGACGACGTTCGAGGGCACGGCCATCACCGGCCTCCCGCTCCGCTTCAACGGACCGATCAACTCCGGCGCTGGCGATATTCGCGGCTTCGAGGTTCAGCTCAGCACCTTCTTCGATTTCGGCGGGATGCCGGACTGGCTGAGCAATTTCGGAGTCCAGGCCAATCTCACCCACCTCGATGCCCGGGCCGACTTTACCTACAGCCCGGCCGTTCCAAATTGCGGAAGCATCTGCGAAGTGGTCGGTACCCAGGCCAGCCCGGCCGGGAATATCGTCAACCGCAACCTGCTCGACGTGTCCGACTGGTCCTACAATCTGATCGGCATGTATGAGGACGAGACCTTCTCCGCTCGGCTGGCCTATAACTGGCGGAGCGGATATCTCGACCTGTTCGCTCCGCGCGGCGACCATCTCTACATCGAGGAGGCGAGGGCGCTTGGTCGGCTCGATTTCTCGACGAGCTTCAACCTGTCCGAGCATCTCACCTTGTTCGCCGATGCGACGAACATCCTGAAGACGCCGTTCCGATCGACCCTGACCCGGCTCGATCAGCCGCAAGGCGGCACCGAATCCCAGTTCCCGCGCTTCGTCCGCTTCAACGAATCCACCGTCTCGCTGGGCGCACGCTTCCGTTTCTGACCTTGGAGCGGGGCCTCCGGACCGGAGAGCATTGCTCTCCGGTCCATGATTTTACACGGTAGCGAGATGAACGAGCGACCCAGGGGCGACGAGGACGACCGGCCCCGGCAGCGAGTCGTCATCCTGGGCGGCGGAACCGCCGGCTGGATGGCGGCTTCGGCCATGATCCGCCTGTTGCCACACGCCTGCACCGTCAGGCTGATCGAATCCGCCGAGATCGGCATCGTCGGGGTCGGCGAGGCGACGCTGCCGCACCTTCGCACCTTCGTCGAGATGCTCGGAATCGACGAGGCGGATTTCATGCGGGCCACCCACGCCACCTTCAAGCTCGGCGTCGACTTCCGCGATTTCGGCAAGGTCGGTGACCGCTATCTCCACCCGTTCGGGAGCTTCGGGACGGAACTGAACGGAGTCCACTTCCACCATTATTGGCTCCGTCTTCGCGCCGAGGGCCGCAAGGACGATCTGTTCGCTTATTCGATCGCCAACATGATGGCGGCCGCCGACCGGTTCGCTCTGCCTTCGACCGACACCAATTCTGCCTTGTCCACCTACAGCTACGCCTATCAGTTCGACGCCACCCTGTTCGGCCCCTATCTGCGCGAATATTGCCTCGAACGCGGAGTCGAGCGGACCGAAGGCAAGGTCGTCGACGTCGAACGCGACGCCGCGACCGGCGACGTCTCCGCCCTCAAGATGGAAAGCGGCGAGCGGATCGAGGGCGACCTGTTCGTCGATTGCTCGGGCTTCGCCGGGCTTCTGATCGGCCGGACCTTCGAATCGCCATGGGAGGACTGGTCGCACTGGCTGCCCTGCGACCGCGCCGTCGCGCTTCCCTGCACGTCCCCGCCGGGCCCGGTCGAGCCTTATACGAGGGCGACCGCGATGAGCGCAGGATGGCGCTGGCGGATCCCGCTCCAGCACCGGGTCGGCAACGGCTATGTCTATTCCAGCGCCCACATCTCCGACGAGGCGGCGGCCGAGGCGATCGTCGGCGCGGTCGAGGGAAAGCCGCTCGCTGATCCCCGGCTGCTCCGATTCCGCGCCGGCCGGCGAACGCAAAGCTGGGTCGGCAACACCGTCGCGCTCGGTCTCGCCTCGGGATTCCTCGAGCCGCTCGAATCGACCAGCATCTATCTCACCCAGGCGGCGGTGATGCGGCTGGTCGAGCTGTTTCCCCAGGGCCCGATCCGCGAGTCCGACCGTGCCGAGTTCAACTGCCTCGTCGACTTCGAATATGACCGGGTCCGGGACTTCCTGATCCTCCATTATCACGCGACGAACCGGTCGGATTCGAGCTTCTGGAACCATGTCCGGACGATGGCGGTGCCCGACAGCCTGGCCGAGAAGATCGAGCTGTTTCGGCGCGCAGGCCGGATCCAGAAATATTCGCAAGGGCTGTTCTTCGAGCCGAGCTGGCTCGCCGTCTATATCGGCCAGGGGATCGTCCCCGAAGGCTGGGACCAGCGCGCCAACGGCTTGAGCGCCGACAGGCTGGCGGCGGCGATGGACCGGCTTCGCGGCCAGGTCGCCGCCTCGGTCGAGCGCATGCCCGAACATGGCGAATTTCTTCGCGGCCGAAACGCCGCGATCGAGGCGGCGCGATGAGCGCGGAACAGCGCTGGATCCGCAGCCTGTGCGTTCTCGGCGGCGGAATCACCGGATTTTCCGCAGCTCTGGCCTTCGCCCGGGCCTTGCCGCGGGTGCAGGTGCGCCTGATCGCGACTCCCGCCGATCCGGCCGCGCTCGCCGACCGTCCGATGGCCAGCCTGCCCGCCATCCACCGCTTTCACGCCGCGATCGGGATCGACGAGCTCGAGCTCGTCCGCGACGGCTGCGCGCTTCATCATCTCGGCACCCGATTCAACGGCTGGTCCGCTTCGGGCGAATCCTGGTTCCACGTCTTCGGCGACCATGGCCTCGCTGCCGACGGCGTGCCGTTCCACCAGATCTGGGCAAAGCTTCGGGCGACTCGGCAGATGGCGGCTTTTGATCGGTTCGCGGCGGCGGCTCGGCTGGCGGAGGCGGGGAAGTTCGTTCATCCCGAGGACGATCCGGCATCGCCTTTGTCGACCTATCTCTACGGGCTTCGATTCGAGCCCAAAGCCTATCTCGAACGGCTGGTCGCCCAGGCCGGAAAGCATGGCGTCGATGTCGTCGAAGGCGAATATGGCGACGCCGTGCGGAGGGACGACGGCGGGATCGCGGCGATCCGGCTGAAGGACGGCCGAGCGTTCGAGGCGGACCTGTTCATCGATTGCTCCGGGCCTTGCGCGCCGTTGCGATCGGCCGTCGACAGCGCCTGGGAGGATTGGAGCGCCTGGCTACCCTGCGATCGCCTGCTCGTCGCGACAGGCGAGCGAAACGCAGTGCCGGCGCCTTCGGACCAGGTCTTCGCCGTCGCCGACGGTTGGCATTGGGAATCGGCGCTTCCCGATCGACTTGCCGTCGGCTTTGCCTGGAATTCGGCCGTCACTGAGGATCAGCGGGCGGCAGATCAGTTCGAAGCTTGGTCCGGTGTGCCGGTGGCCGAAAAGCTGACGATCCGCGTCGGCCGCCGCCCCGAGCCGTGGAAGCGCAACGTGCTCGCGATCGGCGACTCGGCGGTCGCGATCGATCCGCTCCACTCGGCTGGATTGCATCTGGCCCAGAGCGCGATCCTGCGGGCGCTGGAGCTTCTTCCAGGACGCGACTGCCACCCGCTCGAGCTGAGCGAATATAATCGGCGGACCGCGCTCGAGACCGACCGGGTCCGGGACTTCCAGGCGCTTCATTACCTGCGCTCGGGAAGGACCGAAGGCGAATTCTGGAAACGGGCGTCGGCCCAGGAGGCGCCCGCCAGCCTTGCCCACAGTCTCGACCAGTTCGAGGCGCGAGGCCGGCTTCCCTTCCACGACGAAGAGAGTTTCGAAGCCCAGAGCTGGCTCGCGGTGCTGCTCGGAATGGGCGTGATGCCGCGGCGGATCGATCCCAGCGCCGACCGAGTCAATGACGATCAGGCGGCGGCGGCGATGGCGGGCCTTGCGGAGCGGCTCGAAAGGCTCCCGGACCGGCTTCCGGCCTATCGCGACTATCTGGCCCGAATGACCGGAAAAGCCCGACCCTGATTCATTGCGCCGGTTGCGCCGCCGGAGGGGATCGAAGCTCGGTCAGACGCTCCGCCGGGCCGGCGATCGGCGGCAGGACGCCTTCGGGGCGGTCGAGATAGAAATAGGCCACAGCCGCGACGTCGTCGCTTCGGTAGAAATTGGTGTGGCCGTCCGGCAGCGACGGATCGGACAAGGGCACCGGCGGGTCGCGGGTCAGCAGCTGCTGGAAATTGGTTCGGGAACCGGGATCGATCGTCACCGGAATGAGGGGTGCTCCGGCCCGCTGGAGATCGAGGACGATCGCCTTTCGGGCGCCGCCGATCTGCTGGAGCGTGACTTCGATGGCGCTGCTGAAGAAGATCGGGTCCGGAATGTGGAAGCGGTAGAAGGTCCATCGCCCGCCATCGTCCCAGGTCGCGATCGGAGCACCCTGGAAGCGGTTGACATAGGCGCCCTGGCCCCAGGCGGTGCCGATATAATCCTCGGCGCCGGTGCCGACGAGCGAGGCATGGCCGCGGTCGCCGTCGAGGAAGATCTTCACTTCGCCCTCGCCCCACCAGGTGTCGTTATAGACCGGATTGGTGAGCACGGTGACGCTGGCGCCGAGGAATCGGCCGCGGCCCTCGATCCTCGGCAGGATCCGGAAATCGCGGCCGAGCCGGGTTGCCCGCTCGCGGCTCCACCAGGCGTGGAAATAGAGAGAGTCCTGCGGCTGATCGGGAAGGGCGCGATAATTGATGTCGTAGAAGATGAGATTGACCTGGCGAGGCGATTCGTTGGTCACGACGATCCGAGCGCCGGACCGGAACGGCATTGGAATGTAGGAAACGAAGGAGCGTCCTTCAGGGCTCGTCAGCAACGCCGTCTCCATCGGCACCATCTGACCGGCGCCATGAAGGAAGAAGTCGCCGAGCGGCACCGAGACGGCCGGGGTCGAGGCGCCATCCCAGAAGATCTCGAGCTTCAGACCGCGCAGGGCCTCGGGCGACCGATCCTCGATCGTCATCCAGATCCGGTCGATGATCCCGGCGCCGCTGATGTCGGCGAGGACGTGCGACTGACCGGCCGGGATGGTTTCGAACGCATGGCCCTTGGCGCCGCGATTCTCCTGGCCGCCCAGGCCCGGCGCTCCGGTGGGATTTTCGGGGCTGATCCAGTGGGTTCGGCTGTCGGCCTGGAAGCGGTAAAGCTCGGAGCTTCCGTTCGGCTGGGCCCCTGCCGGGGCGCTCGACAGCCCAACGGCGAGCGCAACGAAAAGTGCGCGGGCGATCCTGTCGGTCATTTCACTCACTCCCCCGTGGGTCGAAGGCTCACCGCAATCTGCGGCTCGGCGCCGCGCCAGCCGAGCGGGGCGATATACATATAGCGCCTCGGATCAGTCCTTCTGCAGCCCGGAGTGGCGGCCCAGCCATGAAAGGCGATGAAGCTTCGCCCGCGCGCCTCGAACACCATCTGGTGGCCGGGGCCGCTGAGGCACCCGGCCTCGCGATTATTGTAGCTGTAAAGCACCGGATTGTCGGGCGAATCGGTGCACGGCCCCATCGGCCCGTCACAGCTTGCATAGCCCATCGCGTAACGGGAGAGACGCTGGTCGGCTTCCCAGCCGAAATGGTTGGCGGAGAAGAACAATGTATATCCCTCGCCATGCCGGACCATCGTCGGCGCCTCGATGACGTGCGCCTCCCAGTCCGTGTCGTTTCGAAGCAGCGCGACCGGTTCGCCGATCAGGGTCAGTCCGTCCGGGCTCATCCTCTGCACGAAGATGTCGGTCGGCTTTCCGAAGCGCGGATTATTGCCGTCATTCTTGTAGTAGAAATAAAGCTGGCCGTCGGAATCCCGGAACGGGCTTCCGTCGATCGTCCCGCCCAGATCATATTGGCAGACGAGCGGCTCCGCGGCCTGCGAGGTGAACGGGCCGAGCGGACTGGACGACGTCGCAGCGCCGACGCATTGAAGCCCGCTCTCGCGATGCCTTGCGCTGAAATAGAGGACGTAGCCGCCATCGGTTCGGAGCAGCTCCGGCGCCCAGGTGAAGCCGGAGCGGGCCCAGGACGGGAGCTCGGGCATGGCGTCATGATCCTCGATCCGTCGCCAGTCGACGAGATTGGTCGATTCCGCCATCTGGACGTTGACGGAGCCGCCCGAATTAGTCGCATAGGCCAGGAAGCGGCCTTCATGCTCGAAGACGAAGGGGTCCGGGAAATCGACGGTGAAGACCGGAACGAACGGATCGCGATCGACTTGCTGGGCGGAGACGGGGGCGGTTGCGGACGGCGCCCAGGCGGCGAGAGCAAGGAGGAAGGTCAGCAATTTCGTCGAGGCACGAGGCAATTCGCAGTCTCCATGGCCGTCGCGCTCCGGCGCCGGCCGCCATTGTTCAACTCCGGCTTATTATCATATCAATGGCCGGGCAAGGCGCCGGGCCGACCCGTGCCACAGCCCTGGAAGAGGTGAGATCATGTCGCGCGAGCGGTTCGGAACGCTCCCCGATGGGCGAAAGGTCGAGGCGGTCACTCTTGCCGGCCGAAGCGGCCTTTCGGCGCGGATCATCGCCTACGGGGCCTCGCTCCAGTCGCTTCTCGTCCCCGATCGCGAGGGAAGACCGAAGGACGTCACTCTGGGGCATTCGACCCTCGACGACTATCTGAGCCAGCCGCAATATTTCGGGTCGACCGTAGGGCGGGTCGCCAATCGAATCGCCGCTGGACGCTTCAGCCTCGACGGCGAGGAATATCGCCTGCCGCTGAACAATGGTGCCAACACGCTTCACGGCGGCGAGAAGGGCTTCGACAAGATCCTGTGGGACATCGTCGCCGAGGAGGATAAGAGCGTCACGCTCCGCCATGTCAGCGCCGACGGCGACCAGGGCTTTCCCGGAACGCTCACCGCCACCGCCCGCTACGCGATCGAAGACGGCGACACGTTGTCGGTGGAATATCGCGCGACGACCGATCGGCCGACGATCATCAATCTCTCGAACCATGCTTATTGGAACCTCGGCGGCGAAGGTTCGGCCGATGGTGCGATGGGGCATTTTCTGACGATCCCGGCGCTTCATTATCTGCCGACCGACCCGGGCGCGATCCCGACCGGGGAGTTCCGGCCCGTGGAGGGCACGCCGTTCGACTTTCGCGAAGCAACAAAGATCGGGGACCGGGTCCGCGACGCCGCCGACGATCAGATCCGGATCGGCAAGGGGTACGACCATGCCTGGGCGATCGCCCGCTCCGTCGCTGCCGAGCCGCGGCTTCTGGCGCGGCTCGAGGATCCCGTTTCCGGCCGGGTGCTGGAGACCTGGTCGAACCAGCCCTCGATCCAATTCTATTCGGGCAATTTTCTCGATTCGACGAGCATCGGCAAATCGAACCGCCTCTACCGGATGGGCGACGCGGTCGCGCTCGAGCCGCAGATGTTTCCGGACACGCCCAATCGGCCGGAATTCGGATCGGTCCGGCTGGCGCCCGGCGAGGAATATCGGAACATCATCATTTGGCGGTTCTCGGCCAGGTAATTCAGGCCGATCGCTCGGCGTCGTCGACCAGCGCCATCACGTCGGCGATGATCGCTGCCATCGCCGAGCGCGCTCGCTCGGGATCGCGGTCGACGATCGCGTTCAGCACCTTGCGATGCGCCGGCAGGCTCGCGGTTCGGCCCTTGAAGCGATTGGTGAACCGGATCGAGGTTCGAAGGGCCGTCTCCACCATGTCGCGGAACTGCATGAAGAAGGGATTGGCCGAGGCGTCGAGGATGGCGATGTGGAAGGCGATGTCCGAATCCAGCGCGTCGTCGCGGCCCTTCTCGGCGGCCTGCATCCGGTCATAGCCGGCGCGGATCGCCTCGATCGCGGCCTCGCTTCCCGATCTCGCTGCGAGCGACGCCGCCGCCGGCTCGATCGCGATCCGAAGCTCGCTGAACTGGCGAAGCAGCTCGAGCGAGAATTTTCGCTCGAGCAGCCAGCGAAGGACGTCGGTGTCGAACAGGTTCCAGCAGGCCGACGGCTGGACCGTCGTGCCCTTGCGCGGCCGCGCCGTCAAAAGCCCCTTGGCGGTCAGCATCTTCACCGCTTCGCGGGTGACCGACCGGCTGACCTCATATTGCTGGGCCAGCTCCGCCTCGGTCGGGAAGCGGCGATCGTCATAGACTCCGGTGACGATCGCCCGGCCGAGCGTGTCGAGCATTCCGAAGGTCAGGTTGCGGCTGACGGACGCGGGGAGGTGACTGGCCTCCTCGGTGGCGAGCGTCGCCCGCAGGTCGGCCGGCTTGGCTCCGCTGGACATGCCGAAGGATAACATGAATGGGCGCGCTGGCCACAATCTTCGCGCGCTCATCGCTCAGTCGAACGGCTCGTCGAGACTCCGCGATCCGACCAGGAAGGAATCGGCGACGATTCGCAGCGGCTCCTTGTCGACGTCGCTCGCGCCGGCTTCGATGAGTCGCGCGAAATGGGCGTAGAGTGCCGGATATTCGCCTTGGACAGGGAGCTTCCGGGGCTCGCCGTTGAGGGTCAGTCGGGCGCCGCCGTCGAGCAGCTCGACGATCTTCCCGCCGCTGGTTTCGACCCGGATCGTCCAGCTTTCGCCCTCGCTGCACCGCCAGTCGAAATCGGCGCATAATGTCCCTTGGTCGCCGGCAAAGTGGATCCGGGCGGCGATCGGAGTCTGGCGGTTGGCCGGATAGACCAGGTCAGCCGAGCGGACGAACAGCCGCATTGGCAGAATTCGGGTGGCGATCGACAGCGCGTTGATGCCGGGATCGAACACGCCGAAGCCGCCCGGGGCCCAGATCCATTCCTGCCCCGGATGCCATTTGCGGACATCCTCGTGCCATCGGATGTCGAGGCTCCGAATCTTCTCGCCGGCCAGCGCCTCGCCGGCGGCCGCGACTCCGGCGGCATGCTGCGAATGCCAGGTGGCGAACAGCGTCCGGCCGGCGGCGGCGGCAAGTCGCTCGATCTCGTCAATCTCGCCAAGGGTCGCGGCCGGCGGCTTTTCGAGGAGGAGGTGAAGGCCGGCGGCAAGGCAGTCCCGGGCGATGTCGACCCGAGCCGTCGGCGGCGTGCACAAGGCGACGGCATCGATCTGGCCGGCCATCTGTTCGATCATCTCGCGATGGTCGGTGAAGGACGGGACTTCGTCCGATCGCTGGTTGCGGCTGGCGACGGCGACGAGATCGAAGCGCGGGTCGGCGGCGATCGAGGGCACATGCTGGTCCCTGGCGATCTTGCCGTAACCGATGATCGCGATGCGGATGGGCATGTCCCTGCCTTCCCTTTATGGCGGCGGGCGCGCTTGTGGGAGTCGCGGCACCGCTGCTAGAAGCATTTATATGATAAAAGACGTTCTCATATGAGGAAGATCTCTCGGATCGAAACATTCTACGTCGCGCCGCGATGGCTGTTCGTGCGCGTCGAGGCAAGCGACGGAGCGGTGGGCTGGGGCGAAGCGAGCCTCGAAGGCCATGCCGAAGCCGTCGACGGCGCCATGGAATCGCTCCGTGACCGGTTCCTCGGCCATGATCCGTTCGCGATCGAGGATATCTGGCAGATCGCCTATCGCGGCGGCTTCTACCGGGGCGGCCCGGTTCTGATGTCGGCGCTTTCCGGGCTCGACCAGGCGCTGTGGGACCTCAAGGGCAAGGCCCTCGGCCTGGCCGCATGGGAGATGCTTGGAGGCAAGCTTCGCGATCGGGTTCGGGCCTATGCCTGGATCGGCGGCGATCGCCCCGACGACATCGCCGAGGCGGCGACCGCCCGGCGGGCGCAGGGATTCTCCGCGGTCAAGATGAACGCCACGGCCGAGCTCGACTGGATCGGAACGCCGAAGCTGTTCGACGACGTCATCGCCCGGGTCCAGGCGGCGCAGAATGCCGGCATGGATGTCGGCCTCGACTTCCACGGCCGGGTTCACAAGCCGCTGGCCAAGCAGCTGGCCAAGGCGCTCGAGCCCTATGGGCTGCTCTTCATCGAGGAGCCTCTGCTTTCGGAAAATTACGAAGGCATCGCCCAGATCGCCCATCTCACTTCCACCCCGATCGCTCTTGGCGAGCGGCTCTATTCGCGCTGGGACTTCAAACCTCTGTTCGAAAGCCGAAGCGTCGACATCATCCAGCCCGATCTGTCGCATGCCGGCGGGATCTCCGAATGCCGGAAGATCGCGGCGATGGCCGAAGCCTATGACATCGCGGTCGCCCCTCATTGTCCGCTCGGCCCGCTGGCGCTCGCCTCATGCCTCCAGCTGGCCGCCTGCGCGCCCAATGTCGCGCTCCAGGAAATGTCGCTGGGAATCCACTATAATGTCGGCGCCGACCTCTACAGCTATTGTAACGACCGGTCACCGCTGACGGCCGTTGACGGGTTTCTGCCGATCCCGACCGGTCCCGGGCTCGGCGTGGTGATCGACGAGGAGGCGGTGCGGGAGTCGCACAAGGAGCGGCATCGCTGGCGCAATCCGATCTGGCGCCAGAAGGACGGCAGCTTCGCGGAATGGTAGGCTCGAACGCATAGAGCCTGCCCTCGGGCTCTACCGCTTCAGGGCCTTCATATAGGCCGCCGCCTTGGCCGAGGTCTCCGCCGCCGATTGACCGGGACGATAAAGCCCGCTGCCGAGGCCGAATCCGTCGGCCCCCGAGTCCCGCCAGGGCTGAAGGTCATCGGGCTTCACGCCGCCGACGACGAGCAGCGGCACGTGCTTCGGGAGCACCGCCCGATGCGCCTTCACCACCGCAGGCGTGGCCGCCTCGGCCGGGAAGAGCTTGAGCCCGTGGGCGCCGGCGCGGAGCGCGGCGAAAGCCTCCGTCGGGGTAAAGAAGCCCGGCGTGGCAACGAGGTCCGCTTTCGCGGCCGCTTCGATGACCTCAATGTTGACATCGGGGGAGACGATGATCCGGCCGCCGGCATCGCGGACCTGAGCGACATCGGCGACGCTCAGGACGGTCCCGGCGCCGACAAGGGCGCGATCGCCGAGGCTTTGCGCCAGCCGTTCGATGCTGGCGATCGGATCGGGGGAATTGAGCGGAACCTCGATGATGACGATCCCGGCCTCGCTGAGGGCGGCGCCGATCTCCTCGACCTCGTCGGGCTTCACTCCGCGCAGGACCGCGATGAAGGGGCATTGCGCCAGCCGGCGCTTCAATTCTTCGGAAGGGTTCATGCTTTCACCAGCTCCGCCAATTTTCGTGCTCCGGCGAGAAACGCCTTCTCGCCGTCAATTTCGATCGCCTCCCGGCCCGCTTCGCGAAGAGCGGCCGCGAACAGCCGGGTCAGCTCGGGCCGCCCCATCGCCACCACCTCTCCGGCGCCGGCTTCGGCGCCGCGAAGGCCGACCCGAAGATCGCTGCCGATGAGCAGCCCGCTCGTATAATCGCAGGCCTCCTCGCGCGGCTGCTTGCCGAGCAGGATCCTGGCCCGAACCGAGAAGAGTTCCGCCAGGAGATCGTCTTCTTCGAGCCCGTGGCGAACCCCTGCCGCGAACGCCCGACTCGGCCCGGCGGGCCCGTCGAGCAGGTCGGCGAGGATGCTGTGCTCGCGGAGCAGGTTGAACAGCTCGCCGGTCATGACGGTCCGGAAGCCGGCAATCCGTCCCTGCTCGAGCCTGATCCACTTATTGTGGGTGCCGGGATGGCAGACCAGGGCGTCGCCGCCGACCAGGCCCGCGGCAAGGGCGCCGAGGATCTGAACCTCCTCGCCGCGCATGACGTCGGCTTCGCCGCCTCGGTCGAGCGAAACGCCCGGGACGATCGCCACCCGGCCGGGCTCGGCCCAGACGAGCCTGGCGGCGAGCTCATCGAGCCCGGCGGGGCAGGGGACGTAGGGGGCCTCGACCCAGCCGCGATTGGAACCGATCATCCCGGCCATCAGCATCGGCAGGTCGCCGAGCCGTTCCAGGATCGTCCAGACGGCATCGGGAAATCCTCCCGGCTCGACGGAGAGGATGCCGAGACCGTCCTCCATCTCGTCGCTCAGCGCGCCGTCGCCTGCGAGCCGGTAGGCGCGGCGGTTAGTCGTGCCCCAGTCGACGGCAATGAAGCCTTCAGCCCAGCTCATCCCTGCTCCTTGCACCGGCGGCCGCCCGGCGAGCGGCGCGGTCGATCCAGACACGAAAAATGGTGCCAAATGCAACCTTCCTTGACCCTTCCGATTTGCCTAGAGCCGGACCGGTCGAGTGGGAGGCGCTCCGGCGCTTGCCTGGAAAGTGGAAATCGGGCTCCGATCATGGTCCGGGGCGGTCGCGGTCGAGGGAGGAAATCATCGCCAACTTCATGTTCGCCACCGGGATCGAAAACAGCATCCCGACGATCGACAATGGCCGCACCCGGGTCGACGAAATGGACTCCTGCGGCCACTACCGCCAGTGGCGCACCGACTTCGACTGTGTCGAGGAGCTCGGGATCCATTATCTGCGCTACGGGCCGCCGCTCCATCGCACGTTCCGGGCGCCCGGCCAGTATGACTGGGAATTTGCGGACATCACCCTGGCTGACCTGAAGCGGCGCAACATCACCCCGATCCTCGACCTGTGCCATTTCGGAGTCCCGGACTGGATCGGCAATTTCCAGAACCCGGACTTTCCCCAGCTGTTCGCTTCCTATGCCGGCGATTTCGCCGAACGCTATCCCTGGATCCAGCTCTACACGCCGGTGAACGAGATGTTCATCTGCGCCGTCTTCTCCGCCCGCTATGGCTGGTGGAACGAGCAATTGCAGAGCGATCTCGGCTTCGTCACCGCCCTCAAGAACATCGTCAAGGCGAACGTCATGGCGATGATCGAGATCCTGAAGCGGCGGCCGGACGCGATCTTCGTCCAGTCCGAATCCTCGGAATATTTCCATGCCGACAGCCCCGCCGCGATCGCTCCGGCGGAAGTTCGCAACAGCTGGCGCTTCCTCAGCCTCGATCTCAATTATGGGCGCCGGGTCGACAGCGACATGTACGAATATCTGCTCGATCACGGCATGACCCACGAGGAATATCACTGGTTCCTGAGCCATCGGCTCAAGCAGCATTGCATCCTCGGCAACGATTATTACCGAACCAACGAGCACCGGGTCTTCGCCGACGGCCACACCGAGGCGGCCGGCGAGGTGTTCGGCTATTCCGAGATCACGCGCCAATATTATGACCGCTACGGGCTCCCGGTGATGCACACCGAGACCAATTTGCGCGAAGGGCCGACCGGCCAGGAGGCGGTCCAGTGGCTGTGGAAGGAATGGGCCAATGTGCTCCGGATCCGAAACGTCGGCATTCCGACCGTCGGCTTCACCTGGTATTCGCTGACCGACCAGGTCGATTGGGACACCGCGCTCCGAGAGAAGAACGGCAACGTCAATTCGGTCGGCCTCTACGACCTCGACCGAAACATCCGAAATGTCGGCCGCGCCTACAAGAAGCTGATCTCCGACTGGCGGGACGTTCTACCGGCTTCGAGCCTGTGCCTCGTCGTTCCGATCGTCTCGCCGGCCGATTCGGACCGCCATTATGCGCGCGAGCAGCAGGAACTGGCCAAGCGCCGGCTTCGCCAGTTCGTCACCGAGGGAACAGCGCCCGAGCTCGGGCCGTGATAGGGGAATGAGTCGAGCGGCCCTTCGAGCGAAGGGACGCTCCCACTCGACGTTTCTTCAGAGTGTCTAGGCGACCGCTCGGAGCCGGCGGCCGCGGCGCTGCGGCAGGGCGCAATAGCCGAGCTCGTCCTGAAGACGGCTCAGCTCGAGCTCGCGCGACTGCTGATAGGCATCGGCATAACGCGCCTCGCAAGCCGCCTCCTCGGCGGTCTGCGGACGAAGATAGCCGATCGACAGATGGCGGCCGAAAACCTCGTCACCGCGGATCCTCAGCTCGGCTTCCGCCCCCGCGGGAAGTCCGTCGCGAAGCTCCGTCAGCCGCTCGATCAACGCGTCGAGCGAGGTAAAATCGGCAATCTCGATATAGTCCTTGACCAGTCTACTCATCACGACCCCTCCCGCTACTCCCCGCGAGCGACATAATATGGTGCGGAATCGCTTCGCAAGCACCTAATCTGCATTTACTCACAGGATCGTTTCGAACCGCTGAACGCGCCGTTTGGCCCGGTTCAGGAACGGGCTTCCGAACCCGCCGGCAAGTGCCTGAAATTGATCTGGTTTAGCGCGAAGGCACGGAACCGTTGCGTGCCCATAATGTTGCTTCCCCAGGGTGCCTTCGGCACGCAACAGGGGTTCATGAATGACCGCGACGTATCCGCTCGAGCTGTGGGGAGGGGTGGAATGCACGCTTGCGAGGATCGGTGATCGATGGCGCGACCAGGTTCGCGAAACGGGTCACCATGACCGGCCCGGCGACGTCGAACTCATCCACGAGCTCGGGATCCGCACCGTCCGCTACCCGATCCTGTGGGAGGCGATCGCCCCCGACCGTCCGGACGAGCTCGATTTCGGCTGGTCGGACGATCGCCTGGGGCGGCTTCGCGAGCTCGGAATCGCCGTGGTCGCTGGGCTCGTCCACCACGGTTCGGGGCCATGCTACACCAGCCTTCTCGATCCCGCTTTTCCCGAGAAGCTGGCAAGCTTCGCCGAACGGGTGGCGAGGCGCTATCCCTGGATCGAGATGTGGACCCCGGTGAACGAGCCGCTCACGACGGCGCGCTTCTCCGGCCTCTACGGCCACTGGTATCCCCATCGACGCGATTATCCGTCCTTCCTCCGGGCGCTCGTCAACCAGTGCAAGGGCATTGCCGAGGCGATGGCTGCCATCCGGCGCGTCGTTCCCGAGGCGCGGCTCGTCCAGACCGAGGATCTCGGCAAGACTTTCTCCACCGCCCCGCTTCGCTACCAGGCCGAGCACGAGAATGAACGGCGCTGGCTGAGCCTGGACCTGCTGTGCGGGCGAGTGACCGCCGACCATCCCTGGTACGACAGGCTGCTCGGCTGCGGGATCGGCGCGGAAGAAATGGAGGCGCTCCGATCGGGAGACGGGCGCCCCGATCTCGTCGGAATCAATCATTATCTCACCAGCGAAAGATTCCTCGACCACCGGCTCCATCTCTACCCCGGCCACGAAGCGGGCGGGAACGGGCGGGACCTTTATAT
>CAMPIH010000009.1 GCA_946886275.1 uncultured Sphingosinicella sp. | reverse complement strand
GCGACATCATGGCCGCCTGCGGCCAGTTGAAGTCGGCGGCGGAGAAGAAGAGCCGAGCCGAGCTCGACCGGATCGCCGAGGAGAAGCAGGCCGCCTTGGCCTAGTCGGCCCGGTTGTTCGTGCAGGCTCAGGCCCTCCCGAACGGGCCGGGGCGAGTTTGCCATCACACCAGATCGGTCTATTCTGCGCAGCCATGCGGCTGCTCGACAAGATGCTCGCCCAGCATGTCCGAACGGGCGAACTCACGATCATCGACCATAAGGGGCGGACTCGCCGCTACGGCGTCGCCGATCCGGAGCTGAAGCCGGTCACCGTCAGGCTGACGGATCGGACCACCCCCCTTCGGATTGCCCGCGACCCGGCGGTCGGGACGGCGGAGGCCTTCATGGACGGCCGCCTCGTCCTCGACCGGGGCGAGATCCTCGACCTGGTGCTGATCATTCGCAGGAATCGCCGCTGGGAGGACCGCAGTGGGCCCGGTCGATTCCTGCGCAAAGGGAGCCGGCTCGGCCGGCCACTCGCCCATCTCAACTGGCGGCGCCAGGCGCGACGCAACGTCGCCCATCATTATGACATCGGCAACGACTTCTATCGGCTGTGGATGGAAGCCGACATGCAATATAGCTGCGGCTACTTCACCGACCCCGGCAACAGCCTCGAACAGGCGCAGCTCGACAAGAAGGCCCATATCGCCTCGAAGCTCGTCCTGAAGCCGGGCCAGCGCGTGCTCGATATTGGCTGCGGCTGGGGCGGATTGGCACTCTATCTTCACCGGGTCGCCGATGTCGACGTCCTCGGCGTCACCCTGTCCACCGAGCAGCTCGAGCTCGCGCGGCAGCGGGCAGCGGCGGCCGGGGTTTCGGACCGGGTGAAGTTCGAGCTGATCGATTACCGCGACGTCACCGGCAGCTTCGACCGGATCGTGTCGGTCGGCATGTTCGAACATGTCGGACCGCCTTTTTATCGCGGCTTTTTCCAGAAGTGCCGAACCTTGCTGGAGCCCGACGGCGTGATGCTGCTCCACACGATGGGGCGGATGGGAAAGCCCGGGACGACCGACCGCTTCATTCAGAAATATATCTGGCCCGGAGGCTATATCCCGGCCTTGTCGGAGATCGTCTCGGCGAGCGAGAGCGCCCGGCTCATCATGGCGGATTGCGAGGCGCTCCGGCTCCATTATCCGCCAACGGTCCGCCACTGGTACGAGCGGTTCAAATCATGCCGCGAGGAAGTGGTGCGCCGCTACGACGAGCGCTTCTACCGGCTCTGGCTGTTCTACCTCGCCGCCGGCCTCTCGATGTTCAGCGACGGCGGAATGACCGTCTACCAGCTTCAATATCTGCGGCGCCGAGACGCTGCGCCGATGACCCGCAATTACATGCTCGAAGCCGAGGAGCGGCTCCACGCCGCCGAGCTTGACCCGGCGGGCCCCGCCATGCTCTCTGCCGCGGAACTGAGGGAATAGGGAAATCCGTCTTCATGTGGCTGCTCGACAAGATGCTGAAGAAGCTCGTCAGGAAAGGCGAGCTCACCGTCATCGACTATAACGGCAAGACCTACCATTACGGCACGCCCGATCCGAACCACGGGCCGATCACGGTGCGCCTCACCGACCGCGGCGCCGCCATGCACATCTCCAAGGATCCGCGGCTCGGCGCCGGCGAGGCCTATATGGAAGGCCGGCTGGTCGTCGAACCGCCGCACGACATTCGGGACCTCCTGCTGTTCGGCCGCTACAACGCGCCGTGGGAGCGGCCTGGAGCGCTCAAGCCGCGCGGGCTCGTCCGCCGCGGCGCCGCAAAGATCGTCGGCAAGCTCGACCAGATCAACTGGCGGAGCCGGTCGGCCCGAAACGCGGAGCACACCTACAATCTCACCCGCCGGCTCTACGAATTGTTCCTCGACGAGGACCGGCAATATACGATGGCTTATTATCGGGACACGTCCGACAGCCTCGAAAAGGCGCAGCTGGACAAGAAGGCGCATATCGCCGCCAAGCTGAACCTGAAGCCCGGAATGAAGGTGCTCGACATCGGCTGCGGCTGGGGCGGCCTCGCTCTGTACCTCCACCGCCATTACGACGTCGACGTGCTCGGGGTTGCTCTCGCCCCGGACCAGATCGCCTTCGCCAACGAGCGCGCCGCCGAAGCGGGCGTGTCGGACCGGGTCAAGTTCGAGCTCAAGGATTATCGCGAGGTCGAGGGCCAGTTCGACCGGATCACGAGCGTCGGCCTCATCGAGCATCTCGGCACGCCCCATTACCCGACCTTCTTCAAGCACACCCACCGGCTGCTGAAGGAGGACGGGGTGATGTTCTCGCATTGCTGCGGCCGGATGGGGCCGCCGGCCGGGACCACCGACGCCTGGACCCGCAAATACATCTTCCCGGGCGGCTACATCCCGTCGCTTTCGGAGCTGGTGTCGGAGGCCGAGCGCAACCGCTTCATCGTCTCCGACGTCGAGGCGATGCGCTACCATTATGCCCACACGCTCGAAGAATGGTACAACCGGACAAACGCCGCCCGCGAGGAGATCGTCGCGCTGTACGACGAACGCTTCTTCCGGATGTGGCAATTCTATCTGGCCGGCGCAGAGGCCGCCTTCCGCTATGGCGGGCTGGTCAACTGGCAGCTCCAGTATCTCAAGCGGCGCGACGCCATCCCGATGACCCGCGACTTCATGTTCGAGGAGGAAGAGCGACTTCGCGAGGCGGAAGAGCCGCCGGTCTGGCACCTCGCCGCGGAATGACTCTGCGGGCTCTATTCAAATAGTTGAGGCCTTGATTCAGGGCTTCAGGCTGATTCAGCCTGAAGCGATCAAGGTCTAGGCCCGGAGCGTCAGACTGACGTCCAGATCGGTCCGACTTGAAGCCGGGAGCGGCGCCGCGACGGGCACGCCACCGCCATGGATCTGATCCACCAGATAAAGCGGTCGCTGCTTCGACTCCATGTACATCCGACCCAGATACTCGCCGAAGATTCCGAGGACCAGGAGTTGAACGCTTCCGAGGATGAGGATCAATGACGCGAGGCTCGCCCAGCCCGCGACGGTGTTGCCGAGCGCCCATCCGACGACGGTATAGCCGAGCGCGGCCAGACCGATCACGCCGAACGCGAAGCCGATCAGCGAAGCGAAGCGAAGCGGGATCACCGAGAAGCTGGTGATGGCATCGACCGCCAGCAACATCATCTTCCGGAAGGGATAATGGGTCGTGCCTGCAAATCGTTCGTGGCGGACATATTCGAAACGGCTCTGGCGAAGACCGATCCAGCTCACCATCCCGCGGACGAAACGATAGCGTTCCGGCATTGACTTGAGATGTTCGACGGCCCTGCGGCTCATCAACCTGAAGTCGCCGGCATTGGCGGTGATGTCGACGTCCGAGAGCCTGGTGAGCAGTTTGTAGAAAAGCGACGCGGTGGCGAGCTTGAAGCGCCCCTCCCCCTCGCGCCTGGCGCGAACGCCGATGACGACGTCATAGCCTTCATCCATCCTCGCCATCATCGGCCCGAGCAGCTCGGGCGGATCCTGCAGATCGGCATCGATGATCAACACCCGTTCTCCTTGGCAATGATCGAGGCCTGCGCTCAACGCGATCTGGTGACCGTAATTTCGGGCCAGATCGACGGCCACGACATGGCCGTTGCCAGCGGCGAGATTGCGCATGAGCTCACCGGTACGGTCGCTTGAGCCGTCGTTCACCAGAACGATCTCGTAGCGATCGCCAACCTGCTGGCTGCAGGCCGCGGAGACCCGGCGGCATAGTTCTTCGAGGCCGGCTTGTTCATTGTAGCAAGGGACCACGACGGACACCGCCAGCGCCGTCAACGGAACGGGTTCGGCAAAGCCCCGGGCACTACGCGATCCTTGACGATAATCTCGCATCGGTCAGCCATCCTCGATCGCGCCGAAATTCACGCCCCGGCCGCCTCCTGTGAGTACAAAGGAAATGGTTAATAATTTTTCTTCATAGTGACGTCACGACGCCCTTCACGCGAGATTCGCCAGGGGGCATGAGACAGCATGGGAATGCTCGAGGGCATTCCGGAAGGGGGGTAAGTGGGGAATGTAGTTCCAGCTGCGGCACCGTCGTCGGCAGACGCGGCGATTCAGCAACCCTTGCTTGCCGAGGGTTGATCGATGGCACGTTTTTCCGTCTGCATCCCGGTTTATAACGGCGCGGCCTTCGTCGAGCAGGCGCTCGAGTCAGTCGCTGCCCAATCCGCATCCGCTCTTCAGGTGATCGTCAGCGACAATGGTTCGACCGACGGCACCGGCGAGATTCTCGAAAGATGGTCCACCCGTCTGCCGATGAGGGTCATCACAAGGCCATCCACGCTCCCGATCCTCGAACATTTCAACGCCCTGCTCGATGAGGTCGACACTGAATATTACATGGTGCTGTGCCATGACGATTATCTGGTCGGGCCGGACGCCCTTGCCCTGGCGATCGAGGCGCTCGATCGAAACACCGACGTCTCGTCGGTCTATTGCGACCTCGCTTATGTCAGCGAGACTCGTCGGAAGCTGGCGACCAGACGTTTCGGGCGTCGCGGACGGTTCGATGCCGATCAGGCCGGGCTCGAATCGATCCGGACCACGCGAAACCTGTTCGGCATTCCACTCGCGGTTCGGCGTGCGGCGCTGGGATCGAGCCGCTATGATCCATTTTTCCAATATGCCGGCGACGTCGATCTTTCGTGGACGATCGGTCGAAGCGGGCCGCCGTTCCACATTGACCGAGCGCTGATCGCCAACCGCTATGGCGGCGCCAACTCGACCTGGTCGATGCTCGCCGGAGCGGCGCGCGAACTGCGTTATCTGGCGGAAAAGAACGGGCTGAGGATGGGCTATGCCGGCCGCGCCCGGCTGGGCGTCACCGCCTTCACCGTGGCTCAGAAGAAACGCCTGTTCGGCGCTTATGCGCGGCTCATGTCATGAATCTTGCCTCGGCGAAGATGCTGTCATCCTCTTCCGAAATGCGCCACCAGTTGATCAGGTTTGCCGCCGTCGGCACCTTCAACACTTCGGTCAGCTATGGCCTGTACGCAGCCTTTCTATGGCTTGGCCTGCCATTCTGGGCAGCGGCGCTGTTTGCGACGTGCCTCGGCGTTCTGTTGTCGTTCGCAACCCTTGGCAAGATCGTCTTCCGAAGCCGCCTCGAGGGACGATTTGGCCGTTTCGTCCTTTTGTGGGTCGGCCTGTACCTGCTAAATATTGCCGCCATTGCGCAGTTCATGGCTTTCGGGCTCGATGCCTATTCGGCCGGTCTACTGGCGCTCGTCCCGATCACCGGCTTGTCCTTCGTCCTCCAGCGCACTCTCATCTTCACACCGCGTCAATCGGTCCTGATCGCCGCTCCGCGAGTTGCGCAGCGCCCGATGCTGGCGGTGCTCTGTTTCATGCTGGCCGCCTGCCTCGCGATGCGCGTGCACATGATCTTCAACTTCGAGATCAACTGGGACGAGTTTCTGAACCTTTCGATGGTTCACGACTGGCGCCGCGGCGAGCTGCACGAACTGCTTCAGACGGCGTTCGTCCATCTCTTCGGCTGGGTGCCGGCCATTTCCGGCAACGAAGTCGACCAGATCGTCGCGGCGCGCGCTCTGATGCTCGGCGCCGCGTTGCTCACCTCCTTCTGTATCTTCGGCATCGCCCGGCGCTTCGTGTCGATCGAAGCGGCGCTCTTCGCCGTGCTGGCTTACAACGCTTTTTCCTTCGTTTTCCGCCACGGGATCAGCCTTCGTACCGATCCGCTCGCGACGGCGTCGATGATGGCCGCCTTGTGGTTGTCGTTCGCGCCCCGGCTGACCCGGCAGCACGCCATCCTGCTCGGAATTGCGGTCGCGGCCGCGGGCGCGATGACGATCAAGTCGGTCTTCTTTCTTCCGCTTCTCGGTTCGGTCTTCCTGATCCGCTTTCTGTACGACAGGGATGACCGCCGATGCCTCGTGGAGGGGGTCGTGCTGGCGGCCGCAGCCGGAGCGGTGACCTTCATTGGCATCCTCTCGGCGCACGGCGCGGGCCTGGTCGAACCGAGATCGCCCCTCGCCTTCCTCGAACGCACCTCCTCGGCGACATTGGCTCGCCAGGACGTCTCGACCTTCACCGAATATCTGATGCGGGCGTTCATGGAGAACTGGCCCTTCTGGATCCTGCTCGCGCTTGGCACGGCCCTGGCCGCCCGGCAGGTCCGAAACATCGAGACCCGCCGTGACGCGTTGCTTCTTCTCAGCCTGGGACTGCTGCTCCTGACGCCCATCGCCTATAGCGAGATCTATCCCTATTTCTATCCGCTGGCACTGGCGCCGGTGGCCGTCATCGTCGGTTTCGGCTTCGAGCGCCTTCGGCAGAACGGCGCCCCTCACGCCATTGCGGCCCTGGTCCTGATCTTCATCATGCTGAGCGCCTGCTGGCTTCGTTCCGCCCAGCAGTCACTCGCTCCACAACGTCAAGTGCTCGCGACCGTCCATGATCTCTTCCCCTCGCCGGTGCCGTATATCGACAGCGTATCGATGGTCTCGTCCTACCCCAAGAAGGGACTTTTCATGAGCCGCTGGGGCATGCGCGAATATCGGGCAGCGGGCATGCCGGTCATGGAGTCAGTGATTCAAGTCGAGCAGCCTCAATTCCTGCTCGACGGTCGAGGTTCGCTCGACCTCGAGCGGCTCGATCCCGAAAATTCGCACCAGCACCCGTTCGGCCTTCTTCGGGACGACGTGATGATCCTGAAATCGGCCTTCCTGCGATACTGGGGTCCGCTATACGTTCCCGGACTGAGATTGGCCGAGGGGAGGGGAACCCACCGTGTCTGGATTAGCGGAAACTATCGCCTGGAGTCAGAGCGGCCGGTCACGGTCGATGGGCGTGAGCTCCATCCCGGCAGGCAGGTCTACCTTGCTGTGGGGAACCATCATTTCGCGGCGTCAGCGCCTTTTGCTCTGATCAAGGCGCTGCCGCGACCGCCGGACGCGCCAGCGCCGGCGCCGCTGTTTCACGACTTCTGAATGGATCGAAAAAGGGGCAATTCTTGACCATCACTATCATCAACGAGGAATCGGGTCTGGTTACCGTCCGGAGCGACGGTCAGGAGGTTTCCTACCCGATGGCCAGCAGCGAGGCCTTTGCCGCGGCTTCGAAGGCGTGGCTGCGCGCGGGCTGGGATGCCAAGCACGTCTACAGCTTCACCTGGATGGGGCGGCCCATCATCCAGCTTCCCGAGGACATGGTCCGGCTTCAGGAACTGATCTGGATCGAGCGGCCGGACGTGATCGTCGAAACGGGGGTCGCCCATGGCGGCTCGCTCATCTTCTACGCATCGTTGCTCGAGGCGATGGGGAAGGGCCGTGTGATCGGCGTGGATATCGAGATCAGGCCTCACAACCGTGAGGCCATCGAGAGCCATCCAATGTTCAGGCGCATCGAACTGGTCGAGGGCTCTTCCACCGACTCCAGCGTCGTCGCCGACGTCGGATCGCGGATTCAGCCGGCCGAGAAGGTGATGGTGATACTCGATTCCAATCACAGCCGGGAGCATGTGCTGCGCGAGCTTCGGGCCTACTCCCAATTCACGGGCGTGGGGGGATATCTGGTGGCGACGGACGGCATCATGCAGGACCTCGTCGGCGCCCCGCGAAGCGCCGCGGATTGGGGCTTCAACAACCCGCAGCAGGCCGCTCGGGACTTCATCGCGGAAGACGACCGCTTCGTTCTTGAAGAGCCGGCATGGCTGTTTAACGAGGGCGAAGTGCGCGAGCGCGTGACGTACTGGCCGGGCTGCTATGTCCGCCGCGCCCGTTGAGACAAGGGGGTAGGAAATGAAGGTCGTATTGCTCGCCGGCGGCCTTGGCTCCCGATTATCCGAGGAAACGCAGCTTCGCCCCAAGCCGATGGTCGAGATCGGGGGACATCCGATCCTCTGGCACATCATGATGCATTATAGTCGGTACGGCTTCTCCGATTTCATTATCTGCCTTGGCTACAAGGGATATTTCATCAAGGAATATTTCGCCAATTACGTGCTCCACCGATCGGACGTGACGGTCGATCTGGTAAGCAACCGAATCGACTATATCCGGCCTGAAACGCTGCCCCCCTGGAAGGTGACTTTGGTCGATACCGGCGCCGAGACGATGACCGGCGGCCGGCTCAGGCGGGTAGGGCATCTGCTTGGCGACGAACCTTTCTGCATGACCTATGGTGACGGGGTCTCCGACGTCGATCTCGAAGCTCTGGTGGAGTTTCATCGCCGCTCCGGCCGCGAAGCGACACTCACCGCCGTTCGACCGCCAGGCCGCTATGGCGCAACCGTTCTCGAGGGCGAGCGAGTGACCCGCTTCGAGGAGAAGCCGGCCGGAGACGGCGGCCGGATCAATGGCGGCTTCTTCGTCCTCAACCCGAGCGTCGTCAATCGAATCGAGGGAGACGCCACCTTGTGGGAAGCCGAGCCGCTGGTCGGGCTCGCCGAGGACGGACAGCTCGGCGCCTTCGTTCATGACGGCTTCTGGCAGCCGATGGACACCTTGCGCGAGAAGAACCAGCTCGAGGCCTTGTGGGCCAGCGGCACGCCGCCATGGAAGACGTGGTGAGCTCTCCAAGTCGTGACTTCTGGGAAGGACGCCGGGTTCTCCTCACCGGACATACCGGTTTCAAGGGCGCCTGGATGGCCATTTGGCTCGACCGACTGGGTGCGCAGGTGACCGGATATGCGCTCGCCCCCGAGGGAGACCCGAATCTGTGGAGTCAGATCGGCGACCGCCTCTTAGTTCGGGAGGTCATCGGCGATCTCTCCGACCGCGAGGCCTTGCGGGCGCTGATAGCGGATCTTCGGCCATCGATCGTCATCCACATGGCCGCCCAATCGCTGGTCCGCCGATCCTATGCCCAGCCGGTCGAGACTTTCTCCGCCAATCTGATGGGAACGGTCCATCTGCTCGACGCCTTACGGGACGAGCCTGCCCTCGAAGCCGCTTTGGTGGTGACGACCGACAAGGTCTATGCGAACCTCGACGAGGGCCGGGACTTTGTCGAAGAAGACCCGTTGGGCGGCAACGATCCTTATTCCGCGTCCAAGGCCGCGGCCGAGATCGCCACGAAAAGCTATGCCCTAAGCTTTTTTCGACAAGTGCCGCTGGCAACCGCGCGGGCCGGCAACGTCATTGGTGGCGGCGACTGGTCCGAAGACCGGTTGATACCCGACGTCTGGAGAGCCATTCGCCAAAGCAAGCCCCTCGTCCTTCGCCATCCCGAGGCGACCCGGCCGTGGCAACATGTGGTGGATGCGCTTTCGGGCTACCTTCTCTACCTAGAAGCGCTGGCGACGAAGAGCGAGGTGCCGCGAGCGCTCAATTTCGGTCCCTTGCCCGGGCAGAGTGCGACCGTCGGCGAGGTGGCCGAAATCACGGCTCGAGCTCTGGGTACAGACCGCGGCTGGATCCGGGATGAAGAGGCGGGCCCGAGGGAGACGAAGCTGCTTTCGCTCGATCCATCGAAGGCAATGAATGTCCTTTCCTGGCATCCCCGCCTTCATTGTTACGATGCGGTCGGCTGGACTGCCGAATGGTATTCCAGGCACCAGAAAGGTGATGACCCGCTGGCTCTCTGCCGCAACCAGATCGCGCATTACGAGGCACTTTCATGACGAGTCCCACGGCAACGGCGCGGGCGAGCGAGTGTCAGGGTTGCGGTGCCTTGTTGACCATCACCCTGGTCGATCTCGGCGTTCAGCCTCTCGCCAATTCCTATCTGACGCCCGATCAGGTCGATTCGCCTGAGCCTGTCTTCCCGCTTCATGCGCGGGTTTGCGAGCAGTGCCTGCTGGTCCAGGTGGACCGAGTGACTCCGCCCGAGACCATCTTCAACGAGACCTACGCCTATTTCTCGTCCTTTTCGGATTCATGGCTGAACCATTGTCGCCAATATGCTGCCGACATGATCGGCCGCTTCGATCTGGGCGCCGAAAGCCAGGTGGTCGAGATCGCCAGCAACGATGGATATTTGCTTCAATATTTCGCCGAGCGAGGCATTCCGGTGCTCGGCATCGAGCCGGCCGGCAATGTCGCCGCGGCCGCTCGCGCCAAGGGTGTTCCCACGGAGGTGAAATTCTTCGGTGCCGAAACCGCGTCCGAGCTCGCTCGGCGCGGTCTGTCCGCAGACCTCATGGCGGCCAAGAACGTGATGGCGCATGTGCCGGACATCCATGATTTCGTCGCTGGAATTCCGATCCTGCTCAAGCCGGAGGGGGTATTCACCGTCGAATTTCCGCACCTGCTCAATCTGATCCGCGAGGTTCAGTTCGACACCATCTACCACGAGCATTTCACCTATCTTTCCCTTCTGGCGGTGAAGAGGATTTTCGAACAGCATGGGCTCGTCATCTTCGATGCGACCGAGCAACCGACCCATGGCGGATCGCTTCGAGTCTTCGCCTGCCATTCGGGCGCGGCCCACGTGCTGACTGACAATGTCGAACACGTCCTTCAGAAGGAACGCGATTTCGGTCTCGACCGAGTCGAGGGATATCGAGGGTTCGAGGAACGCGTGAAGGCGGTTCGGGCGGGTCTTCTCCCTTTCCTGGACGACGCCCGTGCCGACGGAAAGAGCGTCGCCGCCTATGGCGCTGCGGCGAAGGGCAACACGTTGCTGAACTATTGCGGGGTCGGTACCGATCACATTGCGTTCGCCGTCGACCGCAACCCCGCCAAGCAGGGGACCTTGCTGCCCGGCAGCCACATCCCGGTTCGGGCGCCCGACGCACTGGCCGAATTCAAGCCGGATTACGTCCTGATCCTGCCCTGGAACCTTCGCGACGAGATCGTCAGCCAGCTTGCTTCAGTGCGAGACTGGGGCGGGCGCTTCGTCACCGCGATTCCGGAAATCCGGATCGACTAGAATGCAGTTCCGGCCGACCTCCATCGACGGCTTCGTGATTGTCGAGCTCGACCCGATCGAGGACGAACGTGGCGCTTTCGTTCGAACATTTTGCGAGCGCGAATTCCGATCGGCTGGAATTGGCTTCAACGTCGTTCAGGCCAATCTGTCGCTCAACACGCACCGCCACACATTGCGCGGCCTTCATTTTCAGGAGCCGCCTTTCGGCGAGCCCAAGATCGTTTCCTGTACGAAAGGACGGATTTTCGACGTGGCCGTCGATCTTCGGCCGGACAGCGAAACCTATCTTGAGTGGAAAGGCGTCGAGCTTGGGGCGGAGACCGGGCGGATGGTCTATCTCGCTGAAGGCCTTGCGCACGGCTTCCTGACGCTCGAGGCCGAAAGCCAGATCCACTATCTGATGGGTGCGGAATATCGGCCGGAACAGGCGCGCGGACTGCGCTGGGACGATCCGGCCCTCGCCATCGCCTGGCCGGCGCCACCGGCGGTGATCTCCGAGCGCGACTCGACTTATCCGCTGCTGCTCTACCCGTCGGCTGACGCGTGAAGCTGCTCGTCACGGGATTTGGCGGAATGATCGGCGGCGCGGTGGCCCGCCTCGCGGCTTCGGCCGGCCACGAAGTCCACGCCATCGCCCGTCGGGCGATTGCCGAGCCCGATGGCGTCAAGGTCCATCGGATCGATCTGCTCGCGCCGGACGCTGGCCCGCGACTGATCGAAGAGCTGCGCCCTACCCATCTGGTTCATGCGGCCTGGGACACCACTCAGCCGACTTATTGGTCGAGTCTTTTGAACCTCGACTGGATTGCGGCGACGAGCGGCCTTGCCCGCGCCTTCGCCGAATCGGGTGGTCGCCGCTTCATCCAGATCGGGTCCTGCGCGGAATATGACTGGAGCGGCGGCCTCTGCTCGGAAGGCGTCACGCCGGAACGGCCGGCGACCCGTTATGGATTCGCCAAGCTCGCCGCCTGGAAGGCCGTGGAGACAGCTGCGTTCGGCGATTTCGAAGCCGTCGAGGCGCGGATATTCTTCGTCTACGGCCCCGGCGAGAACAAGGACCGGCTCATTCCCTATATCTGTCGAAGCCATGGCGACGGCCGAGTTCCCGAATTGTCGAGCGGGAGACAGGTTCGCGACCTTCTCCACGTCGAAGACGCCGCCGGCGCGATCCTGGCCGTTGCCGAGTCCGCCTTGGTCGGGGTCGTCAATATCGGCGGCGGAACGCCGAATAGTCTGGGTGACGCCGCCCGAATCCTGGCCGGGTGCGCCGGCTCGGACGAGACCGGCCTGGGGAGACGACCGGACCGGCAAGGCGATCCCGATCGCCTCTTGCCCGACACGAAGCGATTATTCTCGACCGGGTGGCGGCCACGGGTTTCCCTGAACGAGGGTCTTTCCCAAACCTTCTCGCACTGGCTTCAGGATCGAGGCTCGAACGAGCCATGACCCTCGGGATGCGAAGGGCAGCGAAAGCCATCGCAAGTCTTCGTTAACCAAATTTTCAAGCCTTTCGGACAGACGCTCTCCTGAGGGGAGACCGAATGGACATCGCTTTGACGGCAAGGCTCAGGCAGCCGCGATCCGAAGGGCTTCGGCTGTTCGAGAACTGGCTGCTCTGCTGGATCCTGCTTCCCAACCTGGCTTACGGGCTGTTGTGGATCATGGGCGGCCCGCCGCGGGCCCTGCCCATCCTGATTACGGGCCTGCTGGGGCTGGCCGCGCATCGCGCCTGGTTCGGACTCAAGTTCGCCATCTTCGTGGCGGCGGTCGTCGTCTCCGCGATGCACTTCATCTCCACCTTGTTCACCTTGAGCATCGTCTCGCTGCTTCATTCGCTTCGCTTCGCAGCCGAGCTCAACCCGTCGGCCGCGCCGGAATATATCGTCTCAGCCGCCGCGCTCGCTGGGACATTGGTGGCGGCCTGGTGGCTGCTGCGTCGACCGACCAGGCTCGTCGAGTTGAAATGGAAGCTTCTCGCGTTCGCCGCGATCCTGATCACCATTTCACTGGACACGTCGATGGCGAGCACGACCCGCGGCTCCTACCATCGGATCCCGGCATCCGACGCGTTGTTCACCTCTGCCGTCCAGCGCAGCGGTCTCCAGGATCTGGCGACGGGCGATCGCCACGTCCTGCTGGTCATGGTCGAGGCCATGGGCCAGCCGGTCGATCCGGCGCTCCGCAGCCGGCTGGTCAATTTGTGGGCCACGCCCGAGGTCCGCGCCCGTTACGAGGTCATCACCGGCGACACCCTGTTCTATGGCTCGACGACCAAAGGGGAGATGCGCGAACTCTGCGGGCGCTGGGCGGATTACGATCAGGTCCTGAAGCAGCGGGACGAAACATGCCTCCCATCGGTCCTGGCCAGACGGGGCTATCACAGCAGCGCCTGGCACAGCTTCACCGGCGGCTTCTTCGACCGGACGACCTGGTATCCCAATGTTGGCTTTCAGGAGATGCGTTTCGCTCCGGAGATGATGGAAGCCGGCGCGGAAAAATGCCCGGGCGTGTTCGCCGGCGCTTGCGACCGGGACATTCCCCGCCAGATCGGAGCGGCCTTGCGCGCGGCCGAGCAGCCGCAATTTCTCTACTGGCTCACCGTGAACAGCCATTTGCCGGTTCCGAGCAGCGAGAGACTGCATACCGAGCATTGCGCGAGGTTCGATTCGAGCCTCGACCGCGACTTCCCGCAGGTCTGCCGCCTGCTCCAGCTGTTCGAGCAGAGCGGACGCGAGCTGGCACAGGAAATCGCCCGCGCCGATTTTCCCGATACCGACATATTGATCGTCGGTGATCACCTCCCGCCATTCTTCGATCGGCAGCATCGCAGCCAGTTCGAACAGGACCGGGTGCCGTGGATCCTGCTTCGTCCGAAGGCTCGTCTACCTGAGAGGCTCGCCGAGGTTTCCGCTTCACAACCCGTTTCCTGACACGTCACAGCGAGCCATCGGGATCTGCGGCCACTGCCGGTTCAGGCCGATTTCTGCTTGAAAGCGGCTACGGTCGTGTAAAGGCGATGCCTTTCCGGCCGCGACTGGAGCGACGGGGGCATGCAGGAAGGCGAGTTTCGCAGAGGTGAAGGCGAGGCCAGGCCCTGGTGGGAACACCCGGCGCTGCTCGTCTCGCTCGTTCTCGCCAGCACTTTCCCCTTGTTGTGGCCGGACGTTCCGCCCTTGCTCGATTTGCCCGGCCACATGGGCCGCTACCGGGTACAGCTCGATCTCGACCAGTCGCCGATCCTCCAGCAATTTTACAATTTCGAATGGGCCCTGATCGGCAATCTCGGAGTCGATCTGCTGGTCGAGCTGCTGGCGCCTTTGATCGGGCTCGAACCGGCAGTGAAGCTGATCATCCTCCTGATCCCGCCGCTCACCGTGACCGGTTTGCTGTGGACCGCCTACGAGGTCCACGGGCGGCTTCCGCCAACCGCCTTCTTCGCCATTCCCTTCGCCTATAATTTCCCGTTCCTGTTCGGCTTCGCCAATTTCTCCTTGGCGATGGCGCTGGCGCTGATTGCCTTCGCTTACTGGCTGAGGCTCGGCCGGCTGGGGCGGGTCTGGCTTCGCGCCTTATTGTTCGTTCCCATTTCCGCAGGCCTGTGGGTGATCCACGCCTTTGGCTGGGGAACGCTGGGAGTCCTTGCATTCTCTTCCGAACTGGTTCGCCAGTTCGATCGCGGCCACAATTTCTTCTCCTCTGGCTTGCGATCCGGGATCCATTGCCTGGCGCTGACCCCGCCGGTCGCGCTCCTCTTGTTGTGGCGGAGTGAAGCGTCGGGCGTGACCACGGACTGGTTCAACGCCGACAAGAAGATCGACTGGATCCTGATGGTCCTTCGCGACCGATGGGAAGTGTTCGACGTCGGCTCGCTGGCGATCGTCGCTCTTCTGCTGCTCCTTGCGATGGTCACTCGGCGGATGGAATATTCGCGCAACCTTGCCGCCTCGGCCCTGTTCCTGACGATCGTCTTCGTCCTCCTCCCGAGAATTGTGTTCGGATCGGCTTATGCCGACATGCGGCTCGCGCCCTATCTGTTCGCGATCGGGATCATCGCCATCCGATTCCCGGCGCTCGCCAGTCGTCGCTTCGTCCAGGCGTTCGCGATCGCGGCTCTGGCTTTCGTGGGAGCCAGGCTCGGCGGCAACACGATCAGCGCCTGGCTCTACGACCGGAGTTACGACCGCGAGCTCGCCGCGCTCGATCATATTCCCCGCGGCGCGCGGATGGTCAGCTTCGTCGGCCGCCCCTGCGTCGAGCCATGGGCGATGTCGCGGCTCCTTCACCTGCCCGGAATCGCTCTCGTCCGCCGTGAGGCCTTTTCGAACGACCAGTGGACGATGGCCGGAGCTCAGCTCCTCCAGGTTCGCTACAAGCCCGGCTTGCCCTTCGTCCGCGATCCGACCCAGATCGTCACCGCCCGCCGCTGCCGCCACGAAGTGTGGCGAACGGCGAACATGGCGCTTTCGACCTTCCCGCGCGAGGCCTTCGACTATGTCTGGCTGATCTCGCCGCCGCCGTTCGAGCCCGAGTCCGTCGCCGATCTCCGGCCGATCTGGCGGAGCGGCCGGAGCGTCCTCTACCGGGTCGAGAAGATGCCGAACAGCGACACGCCCGCCGGAAGGGGCACTCTTCCGACAAGGTGACGCTCCAGCCCGAAGACGGACTGGAACAGGCGGTTCAGCGGCGCCGGCGGCACCTTGTCGTCGCTTTCCTTCTTGCCGACCGCCTTGCCGGCGAGCCTGACCGCGGCGGCGAGCGGGAAGAGCAGGCTGTTGAAATAGCCGATGCGGTCGACCTTGAGTCCTGCGGCCTCGGCCACCGAGCGAAGGCCGCGCCGCGAATAGCGGCGCTTGTGGTGATGCGCCTCGTCATGGGCGCTCCACATCCATTGATAGGCCGGAACCGTGACGAGGATCGATCCGCCGGGCGCGAGCTTGGTCGCGATGCTCCGAAGCGCCGCCTCGTCGCCGTCGACATGTTCGAGCACGTCGAGCAAAGCGATCAGGTGATAGGTGCGGTCGGGGACTCCGGGCAGCTCGGGAAGGGCCGAATCGGCGACTTCGTGGCCGAGCCGGCGGCTCGCCAGGGCCCGGGCGGAGGCGTCGAGCTCGATCGCGTCGAGCCGGCCGAAGCGGCTGAGCATGTCGAGATTATGCCCTGTCCCGCAGCCGATCTCGAGCAGGCGCGCCTCGTCGGGAAGGCTGATCTCGCGCGCGATCAGGTCGGCGAGGATCCGGCGACGGGCGACATACCACCAATGGACCTGGTCCTGCTCGGCCATTCGATCGAAGACGGCGCGTTCCATCAGTCCCTTCCTTCTTCGCCGAAGCCGACCTTGGTGCGGACGACGTAGAGCGGGCGGCGCTTCGTCTCGATCAGGATACGGCCGACATATTCGCCGAGCACGCCCAGCGAGATGAGCTGGAGCCCGCCGAAGAAGAGGATGGCGACCATCAGCGACGGATAGCCGGCGACGTCGCTTCCGAAGAGGATCGTCTTGGCGATGACCCCGGCCGCGTAGAGCAAGGTGAAGAAGGCGATCACGACCCCGATATAGGACCAGATGCGAAGCGGCATGGTCGAGGCCGAGGTGAGCCCGTCGAGCGCGAGGGTCCACAATTTCCAGTAGCGGAACTTGGTCGTCCCGACCTCGCGCGGGGCGCGCTCATATTGGACCGCCGCCTGCCGGAAGCCGGACCAGGCGAACAATCCCTTCATGAAGCGGTTGCGCTCCGGCATCTGGCGAATGATCTCGACGACCGAGCGATCGAGCAGCCGGAAATCGCCGGCATGTTCCGGAATCTTGTCGGACGAGAGATAATTGTGCGCCCGGTAATAAAGGTCGGCGGTGAGGCGCTTCGGCAGGCTGTCGCTCTCGCGATTGGTCCGAACGCCGTAGACGACCTCGTAGCCGTCCCGCCATTTGGCGAGCATCTCGCCGATCACTTCGGGCGGGTCCTGGAGATCGACGTCGATCGGGATCACCGCCTGGCCGGCGGCGAAATCGAGGCCGGCGGTGAGCGCCGCTTCCTTGCCGAAATTGCGCGACAGCGAGATCGCCCGGACCCGTGGATCGGCCTGATGGGCCTGGAGGATGGCGGCAAGGGTAAGGTCCTCGCTGCCGTCGTCGATGAACAATATCTCCCAGCCGGCCTGCCCGTCCACCGAGGGAAGAAGCCCGTCGAGGATCGCGGCGACCCGATCGACGAACGGCCAGATCGCCTCTTCCTCGTCCTTCACCGGAACGATCACCGACAAGGTGGGGGACGATGCGGCCATCAGGCGAAGACCCAGCGGCGGTTGAGGGCGAAGGTGACCAAGGGCGTGACGAACAGGATCGGAAGCACCGGCCACCAGGTCGGTCCGCCGAGCTGCTTCACCAGCAGCCAGACGAAGAGCTGGTTGACGAGGAAGCCGATCGTGTTGACCGCGAAGAAGCGCGCCGTCCGGACCGCTTCATTGTCGCGTGAGCCATGGCCGCGGAAGCTGAAGCGGCTGTGGAGCCAATAGCCGATTCCGGTGACGACCACATAGTTCAGGGTCAGCGACAACATCGGCTCGACGCCGAGGAACGTGGCCATCACCCAATAGCCGCCAGCGACCAACAGCGTCAGGAGCACGCCGGCCAGCCCGAAGCGAACGAGCTGACCCAATATCTCGCCATGATGACCCGAAAGCTTCATCTGATTGCCCACAATGCTCCCGCTTGCCCTTTGGGGACGAGCGACTAATGCGCCATGAAGGGGTTGAAAAGCAAAGAAGCAAGATGGCGGCAGACAGGGGGGTTCAGCTCGATCGATGGATGCGGCCGTGGCGGGTCTGGCTTCTGCTCTTCTGGTTCGCCGTCGCCGCCTGGATGCTGAACGACCGCTGGGGCGCGATCCGGATCTTCGCCCTCGGCGACACCGACGACAATATGCGGATGATGCAGGTCCGGGCCCTGCTCGAAGGGCAAGGCTGGTTCGATCTTCGCCAATACCGGCTCAACCCGCCGATCGGCGCCGACATCCACTGGTCGCGGCTGGTCGATCTTCCGATCGCCGGCCTGAAGCTGCTGCTCGCGCCCTTCCTCGGCGGCCGCGTCGCCGAGCAATGGGCGGCGGCGCTGGCGCCGCTTGTGCCGATGCTGGTGGCGATGGCCGCGCTCGCCGTGACCGTCCGCCGGCTGATCGACCCCAAGGCCTTCCTGATTGCCATCGCCTTGCTCGTCTGCGCCGGCTCCGCCCGGGGCATGTGGTCGCCGTTGCGGCTCGATCATCATGGCTGGCAGCTGGCGATGCTTGCGCTCGTCGTGGCCGCCTTGACCGACCCGAAGCGGGCTCGGGGCGGGGCCCTGCTCGGCGTCGCGACCGCGCTTTCGCTGACCATCGGCCTCGAGATGCTGCCTTATCTAGCGCTCGCCGGGGTGGCGGTGGTGGTCCGCTGGATCATCGAGCGCGATCAGGCGCCGCGCCTGGCCGCCTATGGGATCGCCCTTGCCGGCGGCTGCTGCCTCGGCTTCCTCCTGTTCGCCTCCGAGGCCAATCGCGCCGCCGTCTGCGATGCCTTATCCCCGGTCTGGCTGTCGGCGATGGTGCTTGCCGGAGCGATCGCCTTCGTCCTCGCTTCGCTCCCGGCGGAAAAATGGCCGGTCCGGCTCGCCGCGGCGGGGATCGGCGGAGCCCTGCTGGCGATCGCCTTCGCTCTGGTCTGGCCGGATTGCCTGGGGCGCCCGGAAGGGGCAAGCGCCGACCTCGAGCGGCTCTGGCTGAGCAAGGTGCGCGAGGCGATGCCGGTCTACCGACACGGTGCCCGGGCGGCCGCCAACATCCTGACCCTGCCGATCGCCGGGCTGATCGGCTACGCGCTCATCCTCTGGCGGGAACGGCGCCGGCCGGAGCGGCTCATCCCCTGGGCCGCCACGGCCTTGCTCGCGGTCGTGGCCGCGGGTTTGCTGCTTTGGCAGACCCGGGCGGCACCGGCGGCGCAGCTCCTCTCCATCCCCGGAGCCACCGCCCTTTTCTGGCTGGCGATCCTCTGGTTCGCCCGGCAGCGGCTGATGCTCGTCCGGGTGCTCGGCATCTTCGGCGCCTTCCTCATCGTCTCCGGCCTCGCCACCGGCTATTTCAATCAATTTTTCCCAGCGAAGACGCCGGAATCACGCCGCCCGGTCAACCTCGCCAATAATCGCTGCCCGACCATGGCCGCGCTCCGACCGATCGCCCTCCAGCCAAAGGGGCAGGTGCTCACCTTCGTCGATCTCGGCCCCCGGCTGATCACCGTCACCCACCATGACGCGATCATCGGCCCCTATCACCGCAATGCGGAGCAGATCCTGGACGTGATGCGCACCTGGCGCGGCGATGCCGCCAATGCCCGGCGGACAGTCGAGCGTTACGGCATCGACTATGTCCTGATCTGCCCGAACCTGTCGGAATCCACCATCTATCGCGCCGAGGCGCCGCGCGGATTCTACGTTCAGCTGGCGCGCGGGCGGGTACCTGGCTGGCTCGAGCCGGTGGAGCTGCCGGAGCGCTCCCCCTACCGGATGTGGCGAGTGAGGACCGCCCAACCTCAGGCTGTGGTCACGCCTAGCTGAAGCTTCGCTCGATCCCGTCGATGACGAACTGGGCGGCGAGTGCGGCGAGGATGACTCCGAGGAGCCGGGTGATCATCGCCTCCATCTTGTTGCCGAGCAGCCGCATCAGCGGCCCGGCGAGAAGCAAGGCGAGAAGGGTCAAAGCCAGAGTCGCGAACAGGGCGCCGAGCACGAGCAAGGATTGCTGGAGCCCTTCGCTCCGAGCCATCAATAGCATGACCGAGGCGATCGACCCCGGGCCCGCGATCATCGGAATCGCCATCGGAAAGACCGAGACATCCTCGGCCTCGCTGGCGCTCACCTCCTGGGCGCGGTGCTCGCGCCGCTCGGTCCTTTTTTCGAACACCATGTCGATCGCGATCAGGAACAGCATGATCCCGCCGGCGATCCGGAAGGCGCTCAGCGAGATTCCGAGGGCGTCGAGCAGCTCCTCGCCGAGCAAGGCGAAGAAAAGCAGGATCCCGGTCGCGATGAGGACGGACCGGATCGCCATCGACCGGCGGTGATCGGCGGCCGCGCCGCTCGTCAGGCTGGCGAAGATCGGCGCGCAGCCGGGCGGATCGATGACCACCAGGAAGGTGACGAAGGCGGAGATGAAGAGCTCGCTCACAGGCCCTCCGGAGCCGCCAGGCCCAGACGGGCATGAGCCGCGACGAGGGTATTGCGAAGGAGCACGGCGATCGTCATCGGGCCCACCCCGCCGGGGACCGGGGTGATCTCGCCCGCCACCTGCGAAGCCGAATCGAAATCGACGTCGCCGACCAGCTTGCCGTCGACCCGGTTGATGCCGACGTCGATGATCGCCGCGCCGGGCTTCAGCCACTCGCCCTTGACCATTTCGGGCCGGCCGACCGCGGCGACGACGATATCGGCCCGCCGCACCACCGCCGGAAGATCCCGGGTCCGGCTATGGGCGATGGTCACCGTCACATTCTCGCCGAGAAGCAGTTGCGCCATCGGCTTGCCGACGATGTTGGAGCGGCCGATCACCACCGCCTCGAGCCCCGACAGATCGCCGAGCCGGTCCTTGAGGAGCATCAGACAGCCGAGCGGCGTGCAGGGGACCAGGGCCTCCTGGCCGACCGCGAGCCGGCCGGCATTGACCGGGTGGAAGCCGTCGACGTCCTTGGCGGAGTCGACGGTCGCGATCACCTTTTGCTCGTCGATTCCGGCCGGCAGCGGCAGCTGGACGAGGATGCCGTCGACCCGTTCGTCGGCATTGAGCCGCTCGACGAGGGCGATCAGCTCGGCCTCGCTTGCCGTGTCGGCAAGTCGATATTCGAAACTTTCCATCCCGGCGCCGAGTGTCGCCTTGCCCTTGTTGCGGACATAGACCTGGCTCGCCGGGTCCTCGCCGACCAGGACGACGGCGAGACCGGGCTTTCGGCCGGCCTTGGCGACGAAATCGGGAACCGCCGCGGCGATCCGTTCGCGCAAGCCTGCCGCGAAGCCCTTCCCGTCGATCAAAGCGGCGGTCATTTTGACCTCAATAGCTGGAAAGGGCGATATCCGCGGCGACTCCGCCGAGCAGGGTTCTCAGCGCGAACAGGATGAGGAGCACGACCATCGGCGAGAAATCGATGCCGCCGAAATCGGGCAGGATCCGCCGGATCGGCCGGTAGAGCGGGTCGGTCAGCCGATCGAGCGCATAGAGGACCTGGCGGACGAAATCATTGTGGGTGTTGATGACGTTGAAGGCGACCAGCCAGCTGAGGATCGCCTGGACGATGATGATGATCGTCAGCAGCCAAAGCAGCATGTCGATGATCTGGAAGACGGCGAGCAGCATGGTTTCTCCCGGAAAGTGCTGCCTGCCCTCTAACCGGGCAGCGAAGGCCCGGCAATGGCGCCGCGGCAGGCTCTATTTGCGCACTATCCCGGCTTCACGGGCCCTTCGCGTCACCTCGCCGTTGACGGCGATCCAGTCCTGGATCGCAAATCGCAAGGTCGAGGTCCGCACGCCGTTGCCGAGGATGACGCCGGAGCGAAGGTTGAGCAGGCCATTTTCGTTGCGCATCGCCGTGACGAGATTGAAGTCAAAATTCTGGCGGTTGAGCCAGTCATAGGGCGGATTGACCACGTCGGAATAGGTGGCGAGCAGGACGATGTGGTTGCAATTGCGAGCTGCGGTGCAGCCACCGAAGACGATCACGGTTCGGACGCCCGAAATGTTCGCGGTGAAGATCGGAATCCCGCCGTCGACGGTCATCGCAGTCGGCTGATAGCCCCAGCCGCTGAACTGCGCTCGAAGCGACTCCGGATCGGCGGCACTGACGATCGCCTCCTGTGCCGAGACCGCGCAAATCGGCGCCGTTCCGAACGCCACCGCGGCCAACGCCGCCAGTACAAGCCTGTTCATTCTCTTCCCCCTGCCCTTGTCTCGATACCTAGGGGCTGGTTGCGGCGGCGGCAACGGCAACGCTCACCTCAGCTGGCAGGACCAGGATATCGTCAGGGGGCGAAGCGGGGCGGCTCGGCTTCGGCGAGCAGGATCGAGAAATATTCCCGATCGTCGGTCCATTCCCGGACCACGCCCCAACCGGCGGCGCGAAGCAGGATCCGGCTGTCGCGATGGCCATATTTGTGGCTGTTCTCGGTATGGATCCTTGCCCCGGCGGCGAAGGCGAAACTCTGGCCCGAGACCTGGAAATCCACGTCGCGGACCGCTTCGAGGTGCATCTCGATCCGGCTCAGATCATCGTTCCAGATCGCGCGGTGGCGGAAGGCCTCGACCGGAATGTCGCCTTCCAGCTCCTCGTTGATGCGATGGAGCAGGTTGAGATTGAATTGGGCGGTCACGCCGGTCGGATCGTCATAAGCGAGCAGGAGGATGTCGACCGGCTTGATCCGGTCCATGCCGATGATCAGCCGCGAGCCTTCGCCCAGCGTCTCCTTCATCGCCCGAAGCAGGTCGACGGCGGTTCGGGCGACGAGGTTGCCGATCGTCGAGCCGGGGAAGAAGCCGACATTGGACAGTCGGCTCGCCTCCGGCGGCAGGTCGATCCGCCGCATGAAATCGCCCTCGAGCGGATAGACCGGCAGATCGGGGAAGCGCGCCTGAAGGGTGGCCGCGGAATCGCGCAGGAAATCGCCGCTGATGTCGATCGGGATGTAGGCTGCGGGCCGGATTGCCCGGAGCAGGATCGGAGTCTTGGTCGACGAGCCCGAACCGAACTCGACCACCGCCTGCCCCGGCGCGATCGCGGTGGCGAGCTCGTCGCTGATGCGCTCGAGCAGGGCTGTCTCGGTCCGCGTCGGATAATATTCGGGAAGCCGGGTGATCGCCTCGAACAGCTCGGAGCCGCGATGATTGTAGAGCCAGCGCGCCGGCACGGCGGGTATCGGCGCTGCCAGCCCGGCCAGCACGTCGGCCCGGAACTGCGGATCGACCTGGGGCCGGCGTGCGATCGCGTCCATCAGCGCCTCCGCACCCTTAGAGGTCCTTCGCCAGACGCAGACCGGAGAACATCCAGCGCTGATGAGGATAGAAGAAGTTGCGGTAGCTGGCGCGCATGTGTCCGCGGGGAGTCGCGCAGGAGCCGCCCCGGAGCACCATCTGCGAGGACATGAACTTGCCGTTATATTCGCCGACCGCGCCGGCGGCGGCGCGGAAGCCGGGATAAGGAAGGAAGGCGCTTGCGGTCCAGGTCCAGGCGTCGCCGAACCAGCCGCCGGCCCCGGTCGGCCGAACCGGACCGGCCGAATCGAGCTGGTTGCCGGAGGCGGGATCGCCCGACGCGGCCGCCGATTCCCACTCCGCCTCGGTCGGCAGCCGGGCGCCCGCCCAGCGGGCAAAGGCATCAGCCTCGTAATAAGAGATGTGACAGACCGGCGCCGCCGGGTTGAGCGGCCGCTCGCCGTCCAGCCCGAAGACCTGCCACCCGCCATCGCCGTCGCGGCGCCAGTAGAGCGGCGCCTCGATGGCTTGTTCCTTCGCCCATGCCCAGCCGTCCGACAGCCACAACAGGGGATCGGCATAGCCGCCGGATTCGATGAAGCTCAGCCACTCGCCGTTCGTGACCAGACGGTCGGCCAAGGCATGCGGAGGAAGAAGGACCGGGTGGCGCGGCGCTTCGCAATCGAACGCGAAGCCGGCACCGTCATGGCCGATCTCGACGATTCCAGCCGCCCCCTCGAGCCAGTGCGGGGGCGGCGGCACGGGCGTCGGCGCGGCCGGCACCGGATCCCAGACCGCCGGCCGGAGCGGATTTTCGGCGAACGTGGCGAGCTGGTCCATGAGCATCAGCTCCTGGTGCTGCTGCTCATGATTGAGTCCGAGCTCGACGAGGTCGAGCACCGCCTCCGCCAGCCTGGGCAGGGCCGCTTCGACCGCCTCGTCGACCGAGCGTCGATAGTCGCGCACCTCGTCCAGAGACGGCCGGCTCAGCATGCCCCGCCGCGGCCGGGCATGCCGATCGCCCTCGGATTCGTAATAGGAATTGAAGAGATAGGCCCAGCGCTCGTCGGAACAGTAGAGGCCGGGAAAATGTTCGCGAAGGACGAAGGTGTCGAAGAACCATGTGGTGTGGGCGAGATGCCATTTGGCGGGCGACGCATCGGGCATCGGCTGGATGGTCGAGTCCGCGTCCGAGAGCGGCTCGACGATGTCGAGACTGAGGCCGCGGACCTTCCGAAAGGATTCGAGCAGCCGATCGGCCCGCGCTGGCTTCGTTCGTGTCGCCATCGCCGCGCTTATACCAAAACTTGAGACAGGTTAGCGAGAGCGCGTGGCGCCGGGCTGCCACAAAGTGTCGCCGCCGTCGCCGGCGGCGATCAGCCGGGCCATGACGAAGAGATGGTCGGAGAGCCGGTTGAGATAGATGAGCGCGAGCGGGTTGAGGGCGACTTCGGCCGCCGCCTCGACCGCCGACCGCTCCGCCCGCCGAACCACCGTCCTGGCGACATGGAGGTGAGCCGAACCGCTGCCCCCGCCGGGCAGGATGAAGCTTCGAAGCGGCTCGAGAGACGCGTTCATCTCGTCGATCTCGTCCTCGAGCCGGTCGATCTGGTCCTGAACGATCCGCAGGACCATGTCCCCGGGCGCGAAATCCTCCCCGGGCGTGGCGAGATCGGCGCCGAGGTCGAACAGCTCGTTCTGGATTCGGCCGAGCTTCGCGCGCGCCTCATGATCTTCGACATGGAGCAGGGCGATTCCGATCGCCGAATTGGCTTCGTCGACGTCGCCGACCGCCTGGCTTCGCGGATGCGCCTTGGAAATGCGTGACCCGTCGGCGAGGCCGGTCTCGCCGGAATCGCCGGTCCGCGTGTAGATCTTGTTGAGCTTGACCAAGGGGCTCAGTCGCTGCCGCTGGCGAGCATCAGCAGAAGCACGGCGATCAGGATGGCGACGGCCTGGAACATGACCCGCTTGCGCATCAGCTCCTGCGAGCGCTGGCCGCTAATGTCCTTCTGCTGGGCCATTCCGATCACGCCCTTGACGAGAACGAACAGGGTGGCACCGGCGGCGAGGACGAGGAGGATGACGAGCAGGGTCTGCATGGCATTGCTCTAGACGTCTGCCAGCGAATATCCAGCCGGCAATTGCCCGGTGCGGAGCTGCTCGACCAGCTTCTCCGGATCCGTGCCGGCGGCGCGAAGGTCGGCGAGGGTCGGCGCGCCATGCCTTTTGGCAAGTCGGCAGCCTTGCTCGTCCACCAGCAAGGCATGGTGATGGTAGATCGGGCTGGGCAGTTCGAGCAGCGCCTGGAGCAGGCGGTGGACGTGGGTCGACGGCCGGAGATCGCGGCCTCGGACGACATCGGTGACCTGCTGCGCCGAATCATCGACCGTCACGGCAAGGTGGTAGCTGGCCGGAGCATCCTTCCGGGCCAGGACGACGTCGCCGAAGCTGGCCGGCTCGGCCTGGATTTCGCGATCGCCCTGGCGCCAGCTCAACGGGCCAGCGCTCCGGATGGCCCGTTCCATGTCGAGCCGCCAGGCATGGGTCCGTTCCTTCATCCGCCCGCTTCGTTCGCCGGGCGGCAAATGCCGGCACGTGCCCGGATAGACGGGGCCTTCGGTCCCGC
>CAMPIH010000008.1 GCA_946886275.1 uncultured Sphingosinicella sp. | reverse complement strand
CGACGACGGACGGTTCATTGAGGACGACGCCGCGGCCGCGGACATAGACGACGGTATTGGCGGTGCCGAGATCGATCGCCATGTCGTGCGACGGGAACTTGAGGAAATTGAAAAAGGACATAGGGGCTGGAGCTCACTTCGCTGGGGCCGGGAGGCCGGTATAGCCCGGCCTTGTCAACAAAGACTTTCTATAGGGTGTCCCGGCGACCTCGGTCCACCAAAAGTGCGACTTCGGCAGCGCCAGGCCTCGCGGGTCGGCAAGGCTTCGTATAGAGGATGAAGCGTGTCAATACGTCGCCTGCCCGAACATGTCGTCAACCGCATCGCCGCCGGTGAAGTGGTGGAAAGACCGGCCAGTGCGTTGAAAGAGCTGGTCGAGAACGCAATCGACGCCGGCGCGACCCGAATATCGGTCTCGCTGGCGGGTGGCGGCGTCGATCGGATCGAGGTCGCCGACGACGGCCGAGGCATGGCACCGGCCGAGATCGCGCTGGCGCTCGAGCGCCACGCCACCTCCAAGCTTCCGGACGACGATATCGACCAGGTCGCGACCTTGGGCTTTCGAGGCGAAGCTCTGCCCTCGATCGCGAGCGTCGCCCGGGTCCGGATCGACAGCCGGGTGCGCGGCGCCGACGGCTGGTCGCGGCTGATCGACAATGGCGGTCTGGAAGGCGAGGGGCCGGCGGCGCTCCCGCCCGGGACAAGGGTGACGGTCGAGGCCCTGTTCGGCCGGGTGCCGGCGAGGCGAAAATTCCTCCGCTCGCCACGATCCGAATATGCGGCCTGTCTCGACGTGGTCAGAAGGCTGGCCATGGCCCGGCCGGACATCGGCTTCACCGTCGAGCATGACGGCCGCCGGACCCTGGCGGTACAGCCCGGCGACGACCAGCCGGCACGGGTCGCGGCGCTCACCGACCGCGAGCTCGCCGCCAACAGCCTCGCCATCGACTATGTTCGGGGCTCGACGAGGCTCGGCGGAGTCGCCGGCCTGCCGACCTTCAACCGCGGCGTCGCCGACCATCAATATCTGTTCGTCAACGGCCGGCCGGTGAAGGACCGGCTGCTCATCGGGGCGGTCCGAGCCGCTTATCAGGATTTGCTGGCGCGCGATCGCCACCCGGTCCTCGCCTTGTTCATCGACCTTCCCCGCGACGAGGTCGACGTCAACGTCCACCCGGCGAAGACCGAGGTCCGGTTCCGCGACCCCGGAGGCATTCGCGGCCTCATCGTCGGCGGCCTCAGGCACGCGCTCGACGAAGCCGGCCACCGCTCGGCGCAGCGGCCGAGCGCCGCCGCTCTCGGCAACTGGCAATCTTCTTTCTCTCCTCCAGGGAATGAGGGGCCGGCGAACCAATATAGTCTCAACCAGCGGTCCTACTCGCCCTCACCCTATCCCTCTCCCCAGATGGGAGAGGGGATTTCGGTCCGTGACGGGGAAGGAGACTATCTCCCTCACGCCCGAGGCGAGGCCGCGATCGAAGCGCCGCCCGAAGCCGAGCGTTTTCCCCTCGGCGTCGCTCGCGGCCAGGTAGCCGCCACCTATATCGTCGCCGAGGCCGAGGACGGGCTCGTGCTCGTCGACCAGCACGCCGCTCACGAGCGGCTGGTGCTCGAGCGGATGCGCCGGGCGATGGCCAATGGCGGCGTGGCGCGGCAGGCCCTTCTGCTCCCCGAGGTCGTCGAGCTCGACGAGCCTGGCTGCGACCGGATCGAGGCACGCATTGCCGAGCTCGCCGAGATGGGGCTCGAGCTGGAACGGTTCGGGCCGCGCGCGATCCTCGTCCGGGCGACTCCGGCGCTGCTCGGGGCGGGCGAGGTCAAAGGCCTGGTGACCGATCTCGCCGACGAGCTCGCCGCCTTCGACGAGGCGCTGAGCCTGAAGGAAAAGCTCGATCTCGTCGCGGCGACCATGGCGTGCCACGGATCGGTGCGAGCGGGGCGGCTTCTCTCCGTCGTGGAGATGAACGCGCTCCTCAGAGAGATGGAAGTCACTCCCCATAGCGGCCAGTGCAATCATGGCCGCCCGACCTGGGTGAAGCTCGCCCATGGCGACATCGAGAAGCTGTTCGGCCGGAAGTAAGGAGCCCTCGAGCGAGCCTGATCAGGTCGCGACGACGAGGCGGTAGCCCAGGTCTAGTTCCTCGAGCTCGATTCTCCGAGTGCGCGTTCGATGGCTTCGGCGATCCTCCGATCGGGCTTCCGAAGCGCAGAATAATCGATCCCGATGCTGTCATATTTGGCGGCCATCGTCCCTTCTTCTTCACACGTCATCGTGCCCGCGGAAAAGCCCCGGCGGCCGCAGTCGCTTCGCTGAATGAGGCTGCAACCGCCTTGCACTTTGCCGCGAACCGCCTGCAAAGGGGCGGCCAAGAGGATGAACAATGACCAAGACCTACGACTTTGATTTGTTCGTGATCGGAGCTGGATCCGGGGGCGTTCGCGCAGCCCGGGTATCGGCGGCGCACGGCGCCCGGGTGGCGGTGGCCGAGGAGTATCGGGTCGGCGGGACCTGCGTGATCCGCGGTTGCGTCCCCAAGAAGCTGCTCGTCTACGGCGCCCATTTCGCCGAGGACCTTCAAGACGCCCGCCGCTTCGGCTGGGAAGTCGGCTCCTGCCGGTTCGACTGGCCGACCCTTCGCGACAGCGTGCTCGGCGAGGTCGAGCGGCTCGAAGGCATCTACACCGACATACTCGACCGGCACGAAGTCGAGATCGTCCCGCAGCGTGCCCGAGTGACGGGGGCCAATGAGGTCACTCTGGCCGACGGCAGCAAGGTCAGCGCCGGTACCATCCTGATCGCCGCCGGTGCCCACCCGATCATTCCGGACGTCCCCGGCGCCGAGCTCGGGATCACCTCCAACGAAGTCTTTCATCTCGATCAGATGCCGCGCCGGGTGGTGATCGCCGGCGGCGGCTATATCGCCAACGAATTCGCCGGCATCTTCCACCAGTTCAGCTGCCACGTGACCCTGGTCAATCGCGGCGACCGGATCCTGAGGCATTATGACGAGCAGATCCGCGACCGGCTGCTCACCATCTCGTTGATGAAGGGCATCGAATTCAAGTTCAACGCGCCGTTCCACTCGATCGCCAAGAACGACGACGGGACCCTGAAGATCGCACTGAACGGCCACGACCCGATCGAGGCCGATCTCCTGATCTGGGCGGTCGGCCGGGCCCCGAATACGTCCGGGCTTGGGCTCGAGGAGGTCGGGGTCGAGCTCGGCAAAAATGGCGCCATCCTCGTCGACGAGGATAATCAGTCGTCGGTTCCGAGCATCTACGGGATCGGCGACGTCACCGACCGGGTGCAGCTGACTCCGGTCGCGATCCGGGAGGGCCATGCCTTCGCCGAATCCGTCTTCGGCGGAACTCCGACCCGGGTCGATTACGAGCATATCCCGTCGGCGGTGTTCAGCCACCCGCCGATCGCCGGAGTAGGGATGACGGAGGGAGAAGCGCGCGACAAGGTCGGCGCCTACAAGGCCTATGTCGCCGATTTCCGGCCGATGAAGAACGTCCTCGCCGGCCGCAACGAACGGGCGCTCTACAAGATGATCGTCGACGAGGAGACCGAGAAGGTGCTCGGTATCCACATGATCGGCCCCGACGCGCCGGAGATCCTTCAGGCCGCGGCGATCGCCGTGAAGGCGGGGCTCACCAAGGCCCAGTTCGACGCGACGCTCGCCCTTCATCCGACCATGTCGGAGGAACTGGTGCTGATGCGCTGAAGCGTCGGCCGCCGCGGCGGCCGCTACTCGGCGGCTTCACCGGCGCGGGGCCGGACCGCCAGCTTGAACGCGCGCGAGTCGACCAGATATTCGCGCGCCAGCGCCTGCAGTTCGGCCGGGGTGATCGACGCATATTGATCGAGTCCGACCCGGATCGATTCGACCCGCTCCGGATGCTCCTGCGCACCGGACAATTGCTCCACCCACCATTCGTTGCTGCTGGCGCGGGACCGCTGGAGCCGTTCGACGAGCGGCCGGCGGGCACGCTGAAGCTCGTCGTCGCTGACCGGAGTTTCCCTGAGGCTGCGGGCGATCGCGTCGACATCGCGGAAAAAGCCTTCGATTCCCTGGGGCGGCGTCTCGACCTGGGCCGACAGATAGCCGAAACCGGCGACGTTTTCGGACGCGCTATGGGCTGCGCGGGGGCTGTAGCCGGCGCCCTGCTGCTCCCTGATCTCCTCGTTCAGGCGAAGCTGCACGATCTGGCTGAGCAGGTTGAGCCCGCGCGCGCGCCGTTGGTCGGCGTAGAAATCGACCGTCGGCCAGGCGACGAAGCCCAAACCCTGATCGGCCCGGCCGCCATGGGTCAGGCTGGCGGATTGTCCGGCCGGAAACGGAATCGGTGCCGACGACACCGCAGAGTCGGAACGGGCGGGGAGGGCGCCGAACGTCAACGAAGCCTGGCGGATCGCCTCGTCCACCTCGACGTCGCCGACGATGATCAGCTCGATCGGACCGGAAGCGATCGGCGAGTCGAGCAGCTCTCGCAAGTCGGCTACCGTCATCGCCGCCATTTCCTCGCGGCTCGGGGTGGCCCAGCGTTTGTCCCCGGAGCGCAGCAGTGACGCCGCATCGCGCCCGAACACGCCGCCGGGCGAGGTGTCGAGCTGGTCATGGATGGTGCTTCCGAACGAACGAAGCCGCTCGACCCCGGTCGGGCGCCAGGCGGCATCCTTGAAAAAAGCAGCGATCACCTGAAGCTGGGTGTCGAGATCCTCCGGCCGGGTCTTGCCGGTCAAGGTGAAGGCGTCCTCGGCGATGCCGGCGTTTATCGCATAGACCTTGCCGGAGAGGACCTCCTGAACCTGCTCGAAGGTGAGCTGACCCAGGCCGCCCGCCGTGAAGCCGCCGGCGGCATAGCCCCAGGCCGGGCTCGTTTCGTCGGTCGGCAAGCCGATCTGGCCGCCACCGAAGCGCGCCGCGACGACGATCTCGTCCTCGCGGAAATCGGTTGGCCTCACGGTGAGTCGGACGCCGTTGGCGAATCGGACCGCGGTCGCGCCGATGTCCGCCAGCTCGCGGCGCTCGACGACCTGGCCGGGGGCGCCGATCTGCTCGTAGGGCCAAATGAGGGCCTGTTGCGCCTCGGGAGCGGCCACCGGCGTCTCCCGAGACTGGCTGTAAGCGGCCAGCAGAGCCGCTTCGCCTGTCTCGATTGGCGTTGGGCTCGCAAGATGGACAAGCGGGCCGCTGCCGGCGAAGAGGGTCCGGGTCGCCGAAGTGACTTGATCGGCCGTCAATCCGGTGACCGCCTGATCGAACAAGGCCAGAGCGGTGGCAGGCGCGGTGAACACCCGATCCTCGTTGACGGCGTTGACGAGCCCCATCGCCAGTTGCGGCGAGGGCCGGGTTTCGGCGCCGGCGACGTTCGCCGTCAGCCGGGCGCGGAGCTCGCTGATCTCGCGGTCCAGCTCGGCCTGGGTGAAACCGTGCTCGACGACCTTGCGCTGCTCCTGCTCGATCGCGGCCAAAGCCGCGTTCCATCGATCGGGCTGGGAAACGGCGATGATCTGGGCGACCTCGGCGCGCTGCCCCTGATCGTGCTGGACGGCGCCGCCGCCGATGAAGGGCGGGCTGTCGCTTGCGGCGAGCCGCTCGAGACGGCGATTGATGATCTGCAGTCCGAGCTGCTCGCGAATCTTGCGGAGTCGCGACTGGCTCGTGTCCGGAGACGTGTCGAGCGGCGACACCCAGCTCATGCTGACCCGGGTGGGCACCCCTGGCTCGACCAGGACCCGGGTTTCGACTCCCCGTTCGGGGATTGCGGGCGCCGGCGGCTCCGGCGCCGGTTCACCCTCGGCCTCCCAGTCGGAGAAGCGGGCCCGGATCTTGGCTTCCATCTCGTCGAGATCGAAATCGCCGACCGCGACCAGTGTCGCGTTTTCGGGGCGATAATAGCCTTCGTAAAATTCGACGAAGCGTTCGCGCGGCGCCGTCCGGATCACCTCGGTGAGGCCGATCGGAATTCGCTCGGCAAGCCGGTCGCCGCTGAAGATGTTGCTCAGCTCGTCGATCGCCATCCGGTAGGCCGGCGTGGCCCGGGTGCGCTCCTCGGACAGGATGATCCCGCGCTCGCGGTCGATCGCCTCGGCGCTCAGAGTGGCCTCGCCGGCGACTTCACGCATCAGGAACAGGCCGGTGTCGACGGTCTCGGCGTCGGTCCGGGGGAGATCGAGCATGTAGATGGTCTGGTCGAAGCTGGTCGAGGCGTTGGTGTCCGGTCCGAACTGGAGGCCGGCCCGCTCGAGGATCCGGATCAGCTCGCCTTCGGGGACGTTGCGGGTCTGGTTGAGGGTCATGTGCTCGATGAAATGGGCCAGCCCCCTCTGGTCCTCGCGCTCGTGGAGCGAGCCTGCGTCGATCCGGAGTCGAAGCGAGGCGGCGCCGGGAGGCGTCGCGTTGCGCCGAAGCGCGTAACGCATGCCGTTTGGAAGCACCCCGAATCGCACCGCTTCATCGGCCGGAACGTCGCTGGCGAGATGCGGCCAGGCCGGCGCCGCCGCTTGGGTCGCGACGATCGGAGCCGCAACGGCCGCCTGCGGCGCCACCGTCGAACAACCGCCAAGAACCAAAGCGAGCGCAAGGCCGCAGCCGGCCAACAAGTCGGATTTCCGCATCAGAAACTTCCCCCCAGATTTTTAGATCGTAATTCCAGTATGATAGAACGTCATAGGGCGATTTCCCGCCCGCGTTCAACCCTGCCGCTTTCAGTGACATGGATTCAGCGGATCCGCGACTACCGCAATTGCGTGGCGAAATGCATGTCACCGATCGCCAGCGTCTGGCGGGCCCGCCGGTGGCTCGATATAGGTTCGCGGAGTGAGGCAGCGGGACGATTCCGACATCTTGATCATCGGGGCGGGGCATAACGGCCTCGTCTGCGCTTATTATCTGGCCCGCCGCGGCCTCAAGGTGAAGGTGATCGAGGCTCGGGGCGTCGTCGGCGGCGCCGCCGTCACCGAGGAATTCCATCCCGGCTTCCGCAATTCGACCGCGAGCTACACGGTCAGCCTGCTCAACCCGACGATCATCCGGGACATGCGGCTGTACGAGCATGGCCTCAAGGTCGTGCTTCGAAAGATCGACAATTTCCTTCCGACCGAAGGCGCGGACCATATCCTCGCCGGCCGCGGCGGCCTCACCCGTCGAGAGATTGCCCGTCACAGCCCCGCCGACGCGGACAATTATGATGATTATGCCGCGGCGCTCGGCTCGGTCGTGAGCGTGCTTCGCCAGTGGCTGTTGCGTGCGCCCCCCAATGCCGGCGGCGGCCTTGCGGACATGATGGCGCTGCTGAAGCTGGGTGCGGGCGTGAACCGTCTCGGCCTCGAGGAGCAGCGCCATCTCGTCGACTTCTTCACCAAGTCGGCCGCGGACGTGCTCCGGCGCTATTTCAGTCACGACCTGGTCCAGGCGCTGTTCGGTTTCGACTCTGTCGTCGGCCATTATGCCAGCCCGGAAGCGCCCGGATCGGCCTACGTCCTGCTCCATCACGTCTTCGGCGAGGCGGCCGGAGTCGAAGGCGCCTGGGGTCATGCCATTGGCGGGATGGGCGCGATCACCCAGGCGATGGCCAAGGCCTGCATCGAGGCGGGAGTCGAGATCATCCTCGACAGCCCGGTCGAAGAGATCATCGTCGAGCAGGGCAAAGCGGTCGGCGCCGTCTCTCGCGGGACCGCTCATCGGGCGAAGGCGGTGGCCGCGGGCGTCAATCCGAAGCTCCTGTTCGAGCGCCTGATCCCGGACGGCGCAATCGCGCCCGAGGTGACGAAGCGAATGGCCGGCTGGCAGAGCGAGTCGGCGACTTTCCGGATGAACGTCGCTCTCGCCGAACTGCCCCGATTCACGAGCCGTCCCGAAGCCGGCGACCATATGACTGCGGGAATCATCATCGCGCCGTCACTCGATTATATGGATCAGGCCTGGCTCAGCGCCCGCACCGACGGCTGGTCCAGGGCGCCGATCGTCGAGATGCTTATCCCCTCGACCCTCGACGACAGCCTCGCTCCGGAAGGCCGGCACGTCGCCAGCCTGTTCTGCCAGCATTTCCCTTATGAGGTTCCGGGCGGCTGGGATTCGCGGCGGGACGAGGCGGCGGACTCGATCATCGCTCATGTCGACCGCTTCGCGCCGGGGTTCAGGGATCTCGTGATCGGCCGCGGCGCTCTTTCGCCGCTCGACCTCGAGCGCCGTTTCGGCCTGATCGGCGGCGACATCTTCCATGGCAAGATGGGTCTCGATCAGCTCTTCTCGACCCGGCCGATGCTCGGCCACGCCGACTATCGAATGCCGCTTCAGGGCCTCTATCTGTGCGGATCGGGGGCCCATCCGGGTGGCGGCGTGACCGGGGCGCCCGGGCATAATTGCGCGGCCGCAATCCTCAAGGATCGGCGGAAGCTTCGGCTTTGAGGGGCGGGGGGCGAATGTTTCGACAAAAGAATGAGCGGAACTTCGCGCTCCGCTCCGCTTTGATGGCGAAACAGGATTTCGCAAGGAATGGAGGATGTTGAAGGCGCTTCGGCTGGCCGGGGCGTTGGCGGGCCCGTTTGTCCTGGCTTCGCCGGCGTCTGCGCAGATCGATCTTTCGACCGGCATGGTGACCGGCGTCAGGCCGCCGGCACGGCTGATGCCGAACTTCGCCGCACCGGCCGGCGACTTCCGTCAGGTCGGCACGCCCCGCCGAAGCGGGCTCATCGCCGCCTTCCCGATCGACGAAAATCTTCAGATCGGCCTTGGCCGATTCAGGGTGGCGGAGCCGGCGCGGCCGCGCACGCACATGGAGCCGGAGCGGGCGCCGACCGACCTTCGCCGTCGCGAACGCGGAGTCGCCGCGATCGGGATGAGCCTGCGATTCTGAAAAGCCTCGCTCAGGCGATGAGCGAACGCCAGGGCCCGCTTACCGCCAGCGTTTTGCCGGGATGATAGGCGTTGACGAAGAGGGTCCCGCCGTCGGGCGAGAAGCAGGCGCCGGCAAGCTCCGTCTGCTGGTTGAGACGAGCCAGGGTATAGATCCGGCCATCAGGCGCGACGCCTTTGAGGTGGCAGGGTGCGCCGCCCGCCCGGTCCTCGCAGGCGATGAGGTGGCCGTTCGGCGCCACCGTCAGATTGTCGGCATAATCCATCACCTTCGGATCGGTCGATTCGACGAACAGCTCGATCCGTCCTGGCGAGCGCGCCTCGCCGGCGCGGCCTTCGCTCGGGCTCGGGACGTAGCGCATGATCTGGCCGTGCCGCGCATGGCCGCCTGAGGTGCAGGTGAAATAGAGTGCCTGATTGCCGTGATGAATGCCTTCGCCGCGGGCAAAGATGGCGGCGCCGAGGGCGCGACCGCGCTGGCGCAGGTCGTCGCGGGGGCTTTCCACCTCGTCGAGATCGATCCAGCGCACGGTGCGGCTGCTACGCGGCTCGAAGCCGGTCTCGGTCCAGTTGCGCGTATCGGCGCCGGCGGTGTCGGCAAAGGCGAGCGCCTGGAGCCGCCCGCCGCGGCCAAGGCGCCGGCGATGCTCGGGGATGAATCGGTAGAAAAGCGAATCCTCGCGATCCTCGGTGAGGTAGACGATGCCGGTACGAGGATCGATCGCGGCGGCCTCGTGCCGGAACCGGCCCATCGCCCGAAGCGGTTCCGGCGCGGCCAGTCCGCGATTGGCCGCCGGCACCTCGAATACCCAGCCATGTTCGCGCGCGACCTCGCCCGGACCAGCGCTGCTTTCCTCGCAGGAAAGCCAGCTTCCCCAGGGCGTCGTCCCGCCCGCGCAATTGACGAGGGTCCCGGATAGGCTGAGAAACTGACGCTCGCGGCGGCCGGATGCCATATCGTAGATGATCGTGCTGGTTCCGCCGGGCAGCGGCCGTCCCTCATTGTCGGTGCCGAACACCCCCTCGCGAAGTAGGCGCTCGGCCAGCGCCGGATCCTCGCCGGCCGGCCCGCGCTCCCTCACCCGGAGCAGCAATTCGTGATTGCGGACGAGAGCGACCCGGCGGCGGTCGACCGCGAAACATCCCATCCCGTCAAAATGGCTCGGCGTGAAATAGCCATCGTCCATCCGCTCGCCGGCGCTGGAAATCACCCGGTATTCGAAGCCTGGGGGCAGATCGAGCAGGCCGGCGGGATCGGCGACGAGATCGCCATAGCCGGGGATTTCGTTGCGATAGCTCGCGCTCTGGCTGTCCTGGCCGAGGCTTCGCCGGGCGAGGCCGAGAAAGGCCGCCGAAGCGAGGGCCGAAGCGGCGAAGGTGCGTCGGTTGATCATGATTGGCTCCCCCCCCGGCCGCGATCCGCGGTCACACCGATCAGATGATCGGGTGCCGTTCCCAGTTCGGCTTGTCGCTCCGCCGGGTGAGGCGACCGTGAAGCCTTCGCAAGGTGCGGCTTCCCGTCTCGACGAAAAGGAAGGGAAAGACGGCGTGAACGAGGGCGGCGAGGCCGGCGCCGATCATCTGCACGCCGAACCCCGCCGCGGCCGTGAAATGTTCGGGATAGGATTCGCCGACTTCCCTGGGATGTCGGGTGAAGGGGTTGCTCGCCATCAAAGTCCTGCCTCGCTTTCAAACTCTCCTTAGCCACTTCCGGCGGGTCGAAAAAGGTCAATGGGGGCACTGGACCGCGCAACCGTTGCGGCCGCCTGGATCAGGCCTTAGAGCCGCTTACGTAAACGTAAGGAAGACCGAATGGCCGAAGCCTATGTCGTCGCCGCCGCTCGCACTGCCGGAGGCCGCAAGGGCGGCGCTCTCAAGGACTGGCATCCCGCCGACATGGCGGCCCGAGTGCTCGATTCCCTGGTCGAGCGAAGCGGCGTGGATCCCGCGGCGATCGAGGACGTCATCATGGGCTGCGTCGGCCAAGTCGGCGAGCAGGCCTTCCATGTCGGGCGCAACGCCGTTCTCGCTTCGCGGCTTCCGCAAAGCGTTCCCGCGGTCACCATCGACCGGCAATGCGGGTCTTCGCAGCAATCGGTTCACTTCGCCGCCCAGGCCGTGATGAGCGGAACCCAGGACGTAGTCATCGCCGCGGGCGTCGAATCGATGACCCGGGTGCCGATGGGCGCGCCGGTGACGCTCGCGCTCCAGGCCGGTCTGGGCGGCCCGTTTCCTAAAAGCGTTCAGGACCGTTTCGGCGTGCCGATGTTCAGCCAGTTCATCGGCGCGGAGATGATCGCGGAGAAATACGGCTTCAGCCGGGAGGAGCTCGACCGGTTCGCCCTCGACAGCCACCGAAAGGCGGCGGCAGCCACCCAGGCGGGCGCCTTCGACGACGAGATCGTCCCGCTTCCCGTCGCCGACGGCGAGCACCGCACCGACGAGGGCATACGCTACGATTCGACCCTGGAAGGGATCGCTTCGGTCAAGCTGCTCAAGGAAGGGGGAAGGATCAGCGCCGCCAATGCCTCCCAGATCTGCGACGGCGCCAGCGGCGTCCTCGTCGTCAGCGAACGAGCATTGAAGGTCCATGGCCTGACTCCGCTGGCCCGAATCCACAATCTGACGGTGACGGCTGGAGACCCGGTCATCATGCTCGAGGAGCCGATTCCGGCGACTCGAAGGGCGCTTGAACGGGCCGGCATGACGATCGCCGACGTGGATCTCTATGAGGTGAACGAGGCCTTCGCGCCCGTGCCTCTGGCCTGGCTGCGCGAGATCGGCGCCGATCCGGACCGGCTCAACGTCAATGGCGGTGCCATCGCCTTGGGCCACCCGCTCGGCGCCTCGGGCGCCAAGCTGATGGCCACGCTGACCCACGCGCTCAAGCGGCGGGGGAAGAAATGGGGATTGCAGACGATGTGCGAAGGCGGCGGGATCGCCAATGTCACGATCGTCGAGAACCTGGCCTAGGCTCGGGTCAGCCGCTCATCGTTCGACCGAGGCACTGACCCGACCGGATGCCTCCTCAGGCTGCCCGGCGGTTCGGTCGAGCTACAAGCCGTCGAGCCAAGCCGTTCTCGATGACGGCCCGGCCGAAGCGCTTGCGCCCCGGGGTCCTCGAGCCGCGGTCGAAGGCGGCTCGAGGAACGGGAACGTCAGTCGTTCTTGCTCTTGCTCCGGCTCTTGCCGCGATCCCGAGACCCTCGGGTGAGAGTCGCCGCCGCGACGACTCCGGCAGCGACCGCTGCACCGGCCGCGATCGCTGTCTTCGGATATTCGCGCGCCTTGTCCGCGAGCTGGCTGAAGGCTCCGCTCGAGCCCGTCGTCGAGCCGGTCGAGCTCCCCGAATTTCCCTGACCAGCTTGGTCGTTCGTCTGGCCGGCGTGGGGCATGGCATTGTTCGGGATGTGCGACATCTAAGCTACTCCGTCTGCTGGGTTTCGTGAGCTAGGCCAACGAGGGGCCCAAAGCCGGGTTCCCATGCCGCTTGTCGAACCGCCGCACTTCTTATTAGGTGCGCCGCAAACAAGGAGGCTTCGTACATGAAACTGGACAGCAACATCGCCGCGGTGGTTACCGGCGCGGCCTCCGGACTCGGCGAGGCGACCGCCCGGGCCCTCGCCTCGAGAGGCGTGAAGGTCGCGGTCTTCGACCGTGATCAGGAGCGCGGCGAAAAGGTGGCGTCCGAAATTGGCGGGATCTTCGCCCAGGTCGACGTCACCTCGAACGAGGCGGTCGACGCGGGATTCGCCAGGGCCCGGGAGGCGCACGGCCAGGAACGCATCTGCGTCAATTGCGCCGGAGTCGCCAATGCGGTGAAGACGGTCGGCCGCGACAAGGCCACCGGCGAGATCAAGCGCTATCCGATCCACCAGTTCGAGCTGGCGATCCAGATCAACCTGATCGGCACCTTCCGGGTGCTCGCCGCCTCTGCCGCGGGAATGGCGGAGCTGGAGCCCCTCGATGACGGCGAGAAGGGCCTCATCGTCAACACCGCTTCGGTCGCCGCCCAGGACGGGCAGATCGGCCAGGCCGCTTATTCGGCATCCAAGGCCGGAGTGCTCGGAATGGCGCTGCCGATCGCCCGCGACCTGATGGGGGAGGGGATAAGGGTAAACACGATCCTTCCCGGCGTGTTCGAGACTCCGATGGTGGCGATGATGCCCCAGAACGTGAAGGACGCCCTCGCGGCGCAAGTGCCTTTCCCGAAGCGGCTCGGCCGGGCCGAGGAATATGCGCGGCTGGCCTTGTTCATGGCCGAAAATCCTTATCTCAACGGCGAATATGTCCGCCTGGACGGTGCCATCCGGATGGCACCGCGCTGAGCGGCGAGCGGATGACCCGTCATATCGGCATCCTCGCGCACAGCGCCGAGGGGGCCACCTTGTGCTACCGGACGGTGTGGCTCGAGGGAGGGCGGCGGATGGGAGCGCATGATCATCCGCAGATCACCCTCACCGGGGTCGCGATGAAGGATTCGCTGGATGCCTGGGAGCGCGGCGACCTCGAGGCGCTTCGCGGCCTCTTCGCCGAAGACGTGGTGAGGCTTGCGGCCGCAGGCGCGGATTTCTTCATCCTGCCCGACAATACCGCCCATATCGCCCTCGAAGCGGCCGGCGCCCCCTTCGCACTGCCCGGCCTCCATATCGCCGAGGTGGTCGCCGACCAGGCGCTCGCCGACGGCCGCCACAAGGTCGGGATCCTCGGCACCGACTGGACGATGACCGGGCCGGTCTATCCGGCGGCGCTCGGCCGGCGCGGCCTGGACTGGGAAGTCCCCGACGAAGCCGACCGCAAGATCGTCCACGACATCATCTTCGACGAGCTCTGCCTCGGTCTCTTCACCGAAGCTTCCCGCCAGGCCTATTGCGCTATCATCGAGAAGTTCGCCGAGGCGGGATGCGACTGCGTCGCCCTCGTCTGCACCGAGATCCCGCTCCTGGTCACTGCCGACGTCTCGCCGCTTCCAATCCTCGATTCGACCCGTCTTCTCGCGGTCGCCGCGGTCGAAACCGCGCTTGGCGAAAGGCCGATGCCGTCATGGCGGGGCGGGCCGCCGGCCGGCTCGTGAAACTCAGGAGGAATCGGCCGTGAAGGTGCTCGCCGGGGTCCGGATCGTCGAATTTGCCGGCCTGGCGCCGGCACCATTTGCGGCGATGATGCTCGCCGACCATGGCGCCGAGGTGATCCGGATCGAGCGGTCCGGAAGCCGCCCGCCGATCCCGCCGGAAAGGGAGATATTGCGCCGCAACCGCTCCGAGATCCTCAGCCTCGACCTCAAGTCCGACGCCGACCTCGCCCGGGTCCGTGATCTGATCCGATCCGCCGACGGTCTCATCGAAGGTTTCAGGCCGGGGGTCATGGAGCGGCTCGGCCTCGGCCCGGAGACCGTCTGCGCCGACAATCCGCGTCTGGTCTATGGCCGGATGACGGGATGGGGGCAGGAAGGGCCGCTCGCCGAGGCCGCCGGCCACGACATCAACTATATCGCCTTGGCCGGCAATCTTCATACCTATGGCCGAGCCGAGGGCCAGCCGACTCCGCCGGTCAATGCGGTCGGCGATTTCGGCGGTGGTGGAATGCTTCTCGCGTTTGCTATGGTCGCGGGGATCCTGTCGGCCCGGGCCTCGGGCAAGGGCAATATCATCGACTGCGCGATGGTCGACGGCGCCGCCTTGATCGGGGCGCAGGTCTATTCGCTGCTCGCGGCCGGGCTGTGGAAGGACGAGCGGGGCGCCAACCTCCTCGACGGCGGCGCCGCCTTCTACGACAGCTATGAATGCGCCGATGGCCGCTGGATCGCGATCGGGGCGATCGAGCCTGACTTCTTCAGGGCGTTGAAGGCGAAGCTCGGACTCGCTTCGGAGCAATGGGATCCCGGCCTTCGCGGCGAGCTCGAAGAAGTCTTTCACCGACACCCGCGCGACCATTGGTGTGCGCTGCTCGAGGGAAGCGACGCCTGCTTCGCGCCGATCCTCAGCCTCGCCGAAGCGCCCGATCATCGTCACAATGCGGAGCGGTCGACCTTCACCCGCGAACGCGGTTTCATCGAACCGAATCCAGCGCCCCGTTTCAAGGAAAGTGGAACCTGATGCTCGACCTCGCCCGCCGTTCCTTCCATTCCGAGGACCATCACCTCTTCCGCGACCAGGTCAGGAAGTTCTTCGAGCGCGAGCTCATTCCCCATCTCGAGCGGTGGGAGGCGCAGGGCGAGATCGATCGCGACTTCTGGCGCAAGGCGGGCGACGCCGGGCTGCTCTGCGCGACGGTGCCGGAGGCCTATGGCGGCCTCGGTCTCGATTTCGGCTACAACGCCGTCATCGACGAGGAGCTCGGCTATGCCGGATCGAGCGCCGGAATCGGCCTCCATTCCGACATCGTCGCCCCTTATATCGTCGCCTACGGCTCTGAGCCGCTCAAGCAGCACTGGCTGCCCAGGATGATCTCCGGCGAGACCCCCACGGCGATCGCGATGACCGAGCCGGGCGCCGGTTCGGATCTCCAGAGCATCAAGACGAGCGCCGTTCGCGATGGTGACGATTATGTGATCAACGGCTCCAAGACCTACATCACCAACGGCCAGCATGCGGAGCTCGTCATCGTCGTCGCCAAGACCGACCCGGCCGGGGGCGCCAAGGGCACGTCGCTGATCCTCGTCGAGGCGGATCGACCCGGCTTCGCGCGCGGCCGCAACCTCGACAAGATCGGCCTTCACGGCCAGGACACGTCCGAGCTCTTCTTCCAGGATCTCCGGGTGCCGCAATCGAACCTGCTCGGCGCGGAAGGGATGGGATTCGCCTATCTGATGAACCAGTTGCCGCAGGAGCGGCTTGGAATCGCGATCGGCGCCCAGGCTTCGGCCCAGCGCGCCTTCGATGAAGCGGTGAAGTTCACCAAGGAGCGAAAGGCCTTCGGGCGAACCGTCTTCGAATTCCAGAACACGCGCTTCACCCTCGCGGACCTGGCCGCCAAGCTTCAGGTCGGCTGGGCCCATCTCGACTGGGCGCTGGCCCGCCACGTCGCCGGAAAGCTCAGTGCTGACGAGGCGTCGGCCGCCAAGCTCTGGCATACCGAGCTTCAGTGGGAAGTGTGCGACGCGGCGCTTCAGCTGCATGGTGGCGCCGGCTACATGAACGAATATCTGATCGCCCGGTTGTGGCGCGACGCCAGGGTGACCCGGATCTTTGGAGGCACCAACGAGATCATGAAGGAAGTGGTGGCGAGAGGGATATGACCGACCATCGGCTCAGGATCATCGGCAGCTATGTCAGCCCCTACGTCCGAAAGGTCCTCGCCTGCATCCAGCTCAAGGGGCTGTCTTACGAGATCGACCCGATCACCGCCTTCTTCGGCAATGCCGAGTTCGAGCGGCTGAGCCCGCTGCGGCGGATCCCGGTGCTGATCGACGGCGAGGTCGAGCTTTGCGACTCCTCGGTGATCTGCGCCTATCTCGACGAAGCCTATCCCAGGCCGGCGCTGCTCCCGGACGGCGCCAGCGACCGGGCACGCGCGCGCTGGCTCGAAGAATATGCCGACACCAGGCTCGGCGACGTCTTCATCTGGGGCCTTTTCTACCAGAAGATCGTCCGTCCGATCATCTGGAGCGAGCCCGGGGACCAGGCAAGGATCGACAGGACTCTTGCGCAAGACCTGCCGCGCGAGATGGATTATCTCGAGACCCTGCTTCCGCACGACGGATTCCTGTTCGGGGAGGCGATCGGCCTTGCCGACATCGCCATCGCCACCTTCTTTCGCAACGGCGCCTATGCCGGCTTCGAGCCGGATCCCGCCCGCTGGCCGCGAGTGGCGGGTTTCGTCTCGCGGGCGCTGGCCGAGCCCTGCTTCGCTTCGTTCCTCCCCTTTGAGCAGGCTCAGTTGAGCACCAATCCGCAAGGCCGGCGGCAGGCGCTTCTTGCCGCCGGCGCGCCATTGACCGCCGAAACCCTTGGAACCCGAGAGGCGAAGAAAGGCGTGATGACGCTTTAGGCTGGAGCCATCTCGGTCAGGTGCTCGCGCTGGAAGGCGACGGCGGCGCCAAGCAGGCCGGGTTCGGCATAAGTCGCCAGAACCACGCTGACCCGTCTCATCCGTTCGCGGTAGCGGCCCTTGGCGCCGAAGCGTTCAGTGAAGGCGGGCGAGCGAAGCCGGTCGACGATCCGGTTGGCGAGGCCGCCGGTGATTGCCACCCCCATCGCGCCATGGGCGAGCGAGATGTCGCCGACGGCGGCGCCGAAGCTGCGCACCAATATGTCGAGCGCCTGTGCGGCGATCCTGTCGGTTCCGTCGATGGCGGCGCTCCACAGCTCGCCGGCCCGGTTCGCTTCCCAATCGGCCTCGCCGCCGAGGTGCCGGTAGATGTCGATCAGTCCGGGGCCGGAGACGATCCGCTCGACAGAAGCGCGCTCATATTGGGCGGCGATCGTCGCCGCCAGCGCCCGCTCTTCCGGGTCGAGCGGGGCAAAGCCGATATGCGCCGCTTCGGTCTCGATCACCCGGGTCGTGCCGCCGCGGCGATCGAGAATGGCGACTCCGAGGCCGGTGCCCGGTCCGATCACGCTGACGATCGCGTCCGCTGGAAGACGGTCCGGACCGCAGATCGGCGCGAGCTCCGCCGGGTCGAGGATCGAGACGGCATGAGCGACGGCGCCGAAATCGTTGAGCAGGGTGAGCCGCTCGAGGCCGAGCTCCCGGTCCAGCCCGAAGCGCGAAATCCGCCAGTCGCTGTTCATGAAGCGAAGCACTTCGCCCTCGATCGGCGCCGCCACGGCGATCGCCGCGCTCCTCGGCAGCTCCTCTCCGATCTCCTGTCGGAAGGCTTCCCATGCCGAGAGTAGGCCGACATGCTCGCGGGTCCTGAAGCGATGCATTTCACCCAGTTCGGGTCGACGCCCTGGCGAGATCGAGGCGAGTGCGAAGCGGGCGTGAGTTCCGCCGATGTCGGCGACGACGATCTTCATCACCGGCTTCGGCGGTCCTCGATCAGGCTGTCGACCAGCGCCGGCTCGGCCAGCGTCGACGTGTCGCCGAGATTGGCGAAGTCATTCTCGGCGATCTTCCGAAGGATACGCCGCATGATCTTGCCCGAGCGGGTCTTGGGCAGAGCCGGGGTGAAGTGGATGATGTCCGGCGAGGCGATCGGGCTGATCTCGGCGCGGACGTGCCGGCGAAGCGCCTCCTCCAGATCCTTGCTCGGTTCCTCGCCGACGATCAGGGTGACGTAGCAATAGATGCCCTGTCCCTTGATCTCGTGCGGATAGCCGACCACCGCCGCCTCGGCGACGGCAGGGTGACTGACGAGCGCGCTTTCGATCTCCGCGGTACCGAGGCGGTGGCCGGATATGTTGAGCACATCGTCGACCCGGCCGGTGATCCAGTAATAGCCGTCCTCGTCGCGGCGGCAGCCGTCGCCGGTGAAGTAGAGGCCGCGATAGGTCGAGAAATAGGTCTGAACGAAGCGCTCTTGATCGCCGTAGACGGAACGCATCTGGCCCGGCCAGCTCGCGGCGATGCACAGGTTTCCCGAAGCGGCGCCGTTCAGCACCTCGCCTTCGCCGTCGACGAGCCGAGGAACCACCCCGAAGAAGGGACGGCCCGCCGATCCGGGCTTCATGTCGTGCGCGCCAGGCAGCGTCGTGATCATGATCCCGCCCGTTTCGGTCTGCCACCACGTATCCACGATCGGGCAGCGTTCTTCGCCGACCACCCGCCAGTACCAGAGCCACGCCTCCGGGTTGATCGGCTCGCCGACCGATCCGAGCAATCGGATCGAGGAGCGGTCGTGCTTCTTCACCGGTCCTTCGCCTTCGCGCATCAGCGCCCGGATCGCGGTCGGCGCGGTGTAGAATATGTCGACCCGGTGGCGCTCGACGACGTCCCAGAAGCGGCTGAAATCGGGGTAGTTGGGGACTCCTTCGAACATCAGGCTGGTCGCGCCGTTGGCGAGCGGACCATAGACGACGTAGGAATGGCCGGTGACCCAGCCGACATCGGCGGTGCACCAGAAGATTTCGCCCGGGCGGTAATCGAAGACGTAGTGGAAGGTCGCCGCGGTCCATACCGCATAGCCGCCGGTGGTGTGAAGCACGCCCTTCGGCTTCCCGGTCGAACCCGAAGTGTAGAGAATGAACAGCGGGTCCTCGGCGCCCATCGGCTCGCACGGGCATTCGTCCGGAACGATCCCGGCGAGCTCGTGATACCAATGATCGCGGCCTTCGCGCATCTCGACCGCTTCGCCGAGGTGGCGGACGACGAGGACCGCGTCGACGTCGCCGCCTTTCTCCAGGGCCTTGTCGACGTTCGCCTTGAGCGGCACCAGCTTGCCGCCGCGCCTGCCGCCGTCGGCCGTGACGACGAAGCGGCTCGCGCAATCCTCGATCCGGCCGTGCAGGGCGTCTGGGGAAAAGCCGCCGAAGACGACACTGTGGACGGCGCCGATCCGGGCGCAGGCGAGCATCGCGACCGCCGCTTCGGGGATCATCGGCATGTAGAGCGTGACCCTGTCGCCCTTGCCGGCTCCCAGCGATTTCAGCACGTTCGCCATCCGGACGACTTCGGCATGAAGCTCGCCATAAGTGAGTGAGCGGACGTTTCCGGGTTCGTCGCCTTCCCAGAGGATCGCCGTCTGCTGGGAGCGTTCGGCAAGATGCCGGTCGACGCAATTGTGGCAAAGGTTCAGGATTCCGTCCTCGAACCATCTTATCTCGACCGGATCGAAGGACCAGTTGGCGATCCGGGTCGGTTCCCGCACCCATTCGAGCCGCTTCGCCTGATCGGCCCAGAAGCCGTCCGGATCGTCGATCGATCGGCGGTAGAGGGCTTTATAGTCTTCGGCGCTGCAATGGCTGGTGCGCGCGATTTCGGCCGGAGGAGGGATGCGTTCCAGGGATCCTCTTTGGCATTTCGGAGGGCCGATCCTTAGCCGCTGGGTTCGACCGAGGCCAGAGGCGGGGGCGGACTTGGTCCTTCGATTCGTCGGCAGCGCTTTGCGGCGGCTTGCCGGTTCCGCGCGACGGCAGCCGGCTTACCCCCTAGGATAATCATGGCGCCCGCGGCTAACAGGGAATCTTGAAGTGGACAGGGAGCCACCTATCTGAACGACGCGGGAAACAACCTGTCATTGTTGGATGAAGGTCGGTTCGCGAGAATCGGAACGGAACCGGTTCGATCCCGGCTGGTTGCCGCAGAGCGGTCGAACGCCCATGCTGTTGCGAAGCCGGCGTATTATCAATATAGGACACATCCTTTTTGACGTCTGAGACGATGCCTGCGATCGCTGAAGATCTTCCCGCCTTTTCCTGGGCCCCGGTCGTGCGGCAGCACGCCTGGGCCTGGGTCGTGCTCGCGACGATGGTGGCGCTGTGGATCGTCGCCGGCCTCAGTATCGCCGTTCGTGAGCCTTCCGCCGATCTCATCGTCAACGGCAAGGCGCCCGATCGGGTGGTTCGCCAGCTTAAGGCGGCCGCGGCGGCCACCGCTGCCACTCAGCTCAAGCAGGTGTCGCGCGACGACGCATTGGCGTTCAACGCGTCCATTCCGATTTCGGATTCGGCCAATCCCGCGGCCCGGCCGTTCAGCATGCCCGGCGCAAGCAATGCGGATCGGCTGCGCGCGATCGACTGCCTGACCGCCGCCATCTATTACGAAGCGGCGACCGAGCCGCTGGACGGCCAGCGCGCCGTCGCCCAGGTCGTCCTCAACCGCGCCCGTCACCCCGCTTACCCGACCAGCGTCTGCGGAGTCGTGTTCGAAGGGGCTCGGCGGACCAATCTCGGCTGCCAGTTCAGCTTCACCTGCGACGGATCGCTCCGGCGGCCGCCAATGGCCTCCTATTGGGAACGCGCCCGCCGCGTCGCCGAGGCCGCGATCTCCGGCTACGTCTATGCCCCGGTCGGCTGGGCGACCCATTATCACACCAATTGGGTCGTCCCCTATTGGGCGTCGAGCCTGGTCAAGGCCGCCAATGTCGGTGCCCACATCTTCTACCGCTGGAGCGGCGGCTGGGGCCGCCCGCCCGCCTTCGGCCGGCGCTTGCCCGGGGTCGAGCCCGCGATCGCCTGGCGCGGCGGCTTCGGCCAGCCGAGCCGGGAAGAGCGCGAAGCCGAAGCCCTGCTCGCCGCCGAGCGCGATGCGGCCGCCCAGAAGGCCGCAGCCGACGCCGCGGTGGAATCGGCGACCGGCCACAGCGTCGACAGCTTCAACCGGGCAGTGCTCCGCCGCTACGAGCCGCTTCAGCGCGAAAGCGCCAATGCGCGGATCACCGAGCGCCTGAACAACAATGCCGGGACCCAGCCGGTCACCCGGAGCCAGCGCTGGGCGCTCACCGGCGACAGCTCGACTTCGTCGGGTCAGACCCCGCTCGGCCGCCAGCCGACCGAGCTTGAGGGCGTCAGGTTCAAGGCTCCGGCAGCCGGCGGCGGAGACGAAACCGCCACCGTCGCTCGAGAGCAATAGCCGCCCTTCCTTCCGCTTGCCCACATGCTAAGGCGGGCGTCGTGAATCCAGTCTTCGCCCAGCTTCCGACCAGCATCTTCGAGCACATGTCCGCGCTCGCCCGAGCCCATGACGCGGTCAATCTCGGCCAGGGCTTCCCCGACTTCGGCTGGCCCGAGGCGGTGCTCGAAAAGGCGGCGGAGGCGGTCCGAACCGGCTCCAACCAATATCCGCCGATGCGCGGGACCCCAGAGCTGCGCGAGGCCGTTTCCGAATATTATCGGCGCCATCAGGGCCTCGACGTCGAGCTGGACCAGGTCACCATCACTTCCGGCGCGACCGAAGCGCTCGCCGACGCAATCATGGCTCTGATCGAGCCCGGTGACGAAGTCCTGCTCTTCCAGCCGCTCTACGATGCCTATCTGCCGATCGTCCTTCGCGCCGGCGGCAAGCCGGGCTTCGTTCGCCTGTCGCCGCCGGACTGGCGGATTACGGAGGAGGCGCTCGCCGGCGCCTTCACCGAGCAGACCCGGCTCGTCATCTTCAACAATCCGCACAACCCGACCTCGCGCATCTTCACCCGCGAGGAGCTAGCCCTGCTCGCCGAACATTGCGTCCGCCACGATTCGATCGTGCTGAGCGACGAGGTATGGGAGCATGTCGTCTTCGACGGGCGCGAACATCTGCCCTTGTCGACCTTGCCGGGCATGGCCGATCGGACGGTGAAGGTCGGGTCGGCCGGAAAGATCTTCTCGCTCACCGGATGGAAGGTGGGCTGGATGGTGGCGCCGCCTGATCTCGCGCCGGCGCTGGCCAAGGCGCATCAGTTCGTCACCTTCACCACGCCGCCCTCGCTTCAGGCCGCGGTGGCCTTCGGCCTGAACGAGGCGATGGCCGAAGTGGAGGCGACCGGCCGCGCCTTCGCCGTCTCCCGCGATCGGCTCGCTTCGGGGCTCGAGGCGGCGGGCTTCGTCCCGCTCCCGGCTGAAGGCACCTATTTCCTGTCGATCGATCTCGACGCTTCCGGAATCACGGCCGACGACGTCGCCTTTTGCGAGCGCGCGGTCCGCGAGGCCGGCGTGGCCGCGATCCCGATCTCCGCTTTCTATGCCGAGGCGCCGGTTCGGACCGTCGTTCGCTTGTGCTTCGCCAAGAAGGACGAGACCCTCGACATCGGCATCGATCGGCTCAGCCGGGCTCGCGACCTGTTCGTCTAGCGGCCGCGCTCGCCAGCGCGCCGGCGATCCAGGCGCAGACGACCAGCTGAAGCGTGTGGAAGATCATCACCGGAAGGATCACCGATCCTGCCGCGGCGCCGGGAAACAGGATCCGGGCCATCGGCGCGCCACTGGCGAGGCTCTTGACCGAGCCGCAGAACAGGATCGCTGCCCGGTTCTCGTAGCGAAAGCGCCCGGCCCGGCCGATCGCCCAGCTCACTGCGAGGACCAGCGCAAGTAAAGCGAGAAGGATCGCCGTCAGCAACATGATGTCGATCGGCGGGAGTCGCCGCCAGACTCCGGCGACCGTGGCCGCCGAAAAGGCGCCGTAGACCGCGAGCAGGATCGTGCCCTTGTCGACGACCAGGGTCAGCCCGGGCCGGCCGGCGACGAGAGGCAGGAGGCGCGGTCGAAGCGCGTGGCCGAGCAGGAAGGGAAGGAAGAGCAGGGTGAAGATCCGGACGATGCTTCCGACGCCGACCGCCGCGCCCTGCGCCTGGAGCATCATCGTCACCAGCAACGGGGTCAGGAACACGCCGAGCAGATTCGAGAAAGCCGCCGCGGCGACGGCCCCGGCGACATTGCCGCCGGCGATCGAGGTGTAGGCGATCGAGCTCTGGACCGTCGAGGGAAGGGCGCAGAGGAAGATCAGCCCGGTCCACAATTCCGGCGCGAGAAGGCCCGGAAAGGCGATCGAGAGGGCCAGGCCCGCGATCGGGAACAGGATGAAGGTGATGGCGAGGATGGCTGCGTGGAGCCGCCAGTCGGTCACGCCTGCGACCAGAGCCTCGCGCGGCAGGCGAACGCCGTGGAGGAAGAAGAGGGTGAAGATCGCGGCAAGGGTCAGGGCATCGACGAAGGCCAGAGCGAGGCCCGATACGGGGAGCGCCAGGCCGATCGCGACCGTGGCGAGCAGCCAGAGGATGAATCGATCGGGGAGGAGGCGGCCCAGCACCTCGCCGGGTTAGGCAAGCGCCGCGGCGAGGGGAAGGGGCGCCAGCGCTTCAGCCCCGGCCGAGGTCGCCGTCGCTGTAGCGGGTCTCGATGAATCGGTGCTGGGTCTCGAAGCCGAGCTGGCGGTCGCGGCAGCAGCGTTCGAGCAGGCTGTCGAATTCCTCGGCGACGATGGCAAGGCTCTCGGTGAAGCGTATCGTCGATTCCGAGCCGGGCGACCGAAGGGAGAGCGGAAGATCGAGATAGGTGTCGACCAGCTTGGGCAGGTGCTGGCAGATCAGCCGCCGCGCGTCGCCGGCGGTTGGGTCGTTCGGGTCCAGTCCGCCGAGATGGGGGGCAAGCTCGTGAAGCCGGCCGATGATGGAATCGGCCGAGCCGATCGCACGGCCAGGCAGCTCGTCGCAGCGATCGAGTAGGCCGTCGGCGGCCCTGATCGCCATCTCCCCGAGCGGCGCGGTCTCGACCGCCTTGACCGGCTCGGCTGCTTCCCTGGTCGGCCAGAAGAGCGAGAGGAAGGCGATGAAGAAAGCGGTCGGAAGCGCGACGAGCCAGGTGAAGAAGCCGATATCGGTGACGATGCTTGCCGCGACCAGGGCGATCAGCAAGCCGGCGAGAAGCCAGGCGGCGCGCCGAATCCGCCTGATCGCTTCCTGCCATTTCCTTTGCGCCCGCCTTTTCTGCGCCTGCCGAACCGGGCCGGACCGCATCGTTCGAAGCAGGAAATCTTCGGTATCGTAGAGGATTCGCTCGAGCTCGAAGCCCATTTTCAAGTCGCTTTCATTCGCCGCGGATCGCGGGGTCGTCTTCCCTGTAGCGGTTCTCGATGAAGCGGCCCTGACTTTCGAAGGCGCTCAGGTCTTCGCGGGCGAGCTTTCGGCCGAGATCGTCCAGAGCCGACTTTGCCGCATCGAGCCCGGCGACGAGGCGCTGGTCGACGGTGAGGCCGTCGCCGTCGCGCTCGTTGCGATAGGCGTTGGGCACCCGTTCGTAGCGCTCGATCAATTCGGGCAGATGCTTGCCCATCAGGCGCCTCGCGTCCTGGGCGAGCGGGTCGAGGATCTGGGTCTCGGCAAGCCGGTTCTCGAGGAGCGGCAATTGGGCGCTGATCGCGTCGATCCGGCTCGCCGCGGGTGCCGGCAGGGCGGCGCGCTTTCGGACCAGCAGGCCCTCGAGCCGCTGAACCACCGCCTGGTTGGGCATGTCCTCCTTATATTCGACGATCGGCCGCTCGCCCGGCCAGAAGGAGAGGAGCAGGATCGAAAGGACCATCAGCGACGCGACCAGGAACAGCCCGCCAAGGCCGATCGGGCCGACGATCAGCCCGAAGGCGATCGTCGCGACGATCAGCAGTCCGATGGCGATACCGATATTGCCCATCTTTCGCCCGAGCGCCGCAACTCCGCGCGACCTCACCCGTCGCTCGGCGGTCCTCGACGCCGAGCTTCGGTCGATCCGCCCCATCACCTCGTCGAAACGGGCGATCGCCTGGTCAACGCTGCGCGGGTGGCTGCTCATCGATCGCCGCGCCTTCAGCCTTCAAGCGCGGTCAGGATCGAGGGTTCGGCCGCCAGTCGGTTCTGCTCGACGCCCTCGGCGCGGGCGATATAGCCGCGGCTCTTCTCGACTTCGCGTCCGAGCGTATCGACGGTCTGCTTCATCGTGCCGAGCGCCTCGAGCTTGAAGCGGTCGATCGTGTCCATCGTGTCATAGATGTTCTGGAACGCGCGCTGCAGGGTTTCGAGCGGGATCGTCGACGAAGCCGCCTGCTTGTGGATCTCGCCCGACTGGGTCTTGAGCAGGGTGCCGGTGCTTTCGATCATGTTCGCGGTGGTAACGTTGAGGGTGCTGATCTGCTCGAGGACCAGCTTCTGGTTGGTGAGCGCCTGGGCGACCGTGACCGCGGTGCGAAGCGCCGAGACCGTCGTCGTCGAGGCCCGGTCGACGCCCTTCACCAGCTCGACATTGTTCTTCTTGACGAGATCGAGGGCGAGATAGCCCTGAACCGTCACCGCCATCTGGGTCAGAAGGTCAGTCGTCCGCTGGCGGGCGTAGAACAAGGCCGTCTCGCGGATCGCCTTGGCCTTTGCCGGATCGGTGGAGTCCAGCTCGTTCGCCTTTTCCTCGAGCTTGGCATCGAGCGCCTTGGAGATGTGGATCATCTGCTCGAGCTTGCCCATCGTCTTCCACA